>CAYNFZ010000077.1:0-3259 GCA_964396725.1 uncultured Pseudomonadales bacterium | reverse complement strand
CTAAATTACCGACTGAGAGAACGAGTCGGTTGGAGCCGGCGATTTGGCGTTTGAGGCGGGAGTTTTTGCGGGAACGGATGAATTTGTTTTGGGTAGCTGGAGTGGGGGTGATAGGGATAGTGATGACTTGATCGGGTTTAATGTGGAATTGGTGGATGAGTTTGTTTCGGTCGGTGGTGTTGTCGGTGCGAAAGTAATCGGTGTGGGTAATGGCCCAAGTGTCGATCCATTTGAAGAGGATATTGTGAGGACGCTGCTTCATCCACTGGGGACTGGCGATTTCGAAGCCAAAGACGTTAGCCTGGACGACGGGTTTGTTTGAGAGGAAGAGGCGGGCAAAGCAGGCGATGGCGGCCAAAGAGAGATCGTTGGTGACGATGAGATTAATCCGGTGCTTGCGGCAGAATGAGAATATGTGTGGAAGGAGACGACTGTAAGCTAGGAGCGGATTTGGTCCATAACTTGGGATGACAGGAAAGGGAGTAGTGTTGGGAATTGAATTGGAGAGGGTAGTAGGAACGATGACGGAGAAAAATTGGCAGGATTCTTGATATCGACTAAACCGGGCTAAAGTATCACCCTGAGTGTGGTGGTGTAAAACACCTTGATCGAGACTGAGCATGAGTAGACGAATGGGAGGTGGGGCCATGGTGGGATTAGTGAAGTTTAATGATGGTTATTGAGTGATGATAGATGATATCACCCAAGGTGTAGAGGCGAGGTCTTTGGCTGGCGTGGAAGACACCTTCTATAACCAGATATTTGACGGGGTGGGAATCGAGATACTGGGTAAAATAGTCGACACAGTCGTAATGGATAGGGTGACACTTGGCTAGTTTTTTGAGATCGGCGATGGGGTGGATGGAGCCAATAAGGTGGAGGGCGTATGGTTTTTCATAATTGGGGATTTGTGGGGCGGCGAAGTAACTGGAAAAAAAAATTGAATCGGTGAAATTGGATTGATGGCTAAACCAATCCATCGCTTGGATAGTAGGAGTTTGGCCGGCGGGAAGGTATCGACTGGAAATAATACGGGTGCTGGTGTAAATAGTAAAGGGGATGAGACGAGTAAGGATGGGGATGGAGAGTATTTTGGGGGCAGTAGTGATAAATCGAGCAAGAAGAAGAGCACAAAAGGGAAGAAAGAGAGTAATGAAACGCTTATTGCCAAGGAGAGAAAATAGGTGAAATGAGGAGAAAGGGTATAAAGAGAGGGCGAGATAGGACAAACACAGTAAGGTAATGAATTTGAGAGAACGGGAGGTTTTGGTCCAGTAAGCAAAGGAAAAGGGAGCGATAAAGGCAAGACGAAAGAGGGTGTGAGTGATGATGGTGTAGAGATTGGAATGAGTTAGATCGATAGGAAAAATGTATGAGCCTGGTTGGCTGAGGAGAAGCAGGGTTTTGACAGGTAGAACCAAGACCGAGATGATATATATCGTTTGGAGTAGAGTTAGAAGAGAAGTAAGATTTAAACTAGGTAGGCGAAAACGGGGAAGGTAGATGCGGATCATGGGGAGTGGATCCAGGATGCGTAGGGCTAGACCAAGGTGGGCGAGGTAGAACATGGATATAAAAAATACCATGGGGCCAGAGGGTAATTGGCTGTCGATAAGGTTGAAGCTGCGGATGATGTAGGTAGGGTAAGAAAATTGGGGATTGAGGTAGTGGCTGAATAGAAAATGGAGGAGCAATGAGAGGGGGGGAATAATGAGTGAGAAGCTGAGAATCTTGGAAGGGATGGCGTAGGGACGAAGGATAATGAGAATAAAGAGAAGTTGAATAAAATCAAGTGGCAAGGAATAGATGGGGTAGGTGAAGGTGGTAGTTAAGGAAAAAAAGAAAAGACCTAGTAGGGTGAGGTGGCGAGTTGGGGTGGATTGAGTTAGGGTGAGCTTAACAAGAAAGTAGAGACGAAGAGGGATAATGACCCAGGCGGCAAAATAGGATGCGCTGACATAACCTAAAGGGGAAAAGAGAGAAAAGATGACGGCTGCTAGGGCCGCAGTGCGGGGACGAGTTAGAGAGGAAGCAAAGAGAAAGATGAAGAGTGGACTGGCAATATTGATGGTAATAAAAGGAATGATCATGGTTTGGGAGGGAAGTAGATTTAAGATCCAGGAGAGGAAGGCGGCAAATACAATAAGGCCATAACGGAAACCTGATTGATAATCAAGTTGGCCGGTATGGAGAAATTGGTTGGCGAAACCGAGCATGCGGGTGGAATCAAAACCATACTGGAGATAGGCATAATCATTTAGGGCAGGTTGAGATTTTCTGGCTACAAGGTAGATGGCGAGGCAAATAAGGACGAGTGGGGCTAGGGGGAAGTGTTTGAGAAAAACTTTCATGATAAAGAGGAAAATAGTTTAGTTAGGGAGTGCATATGGTTATTCCAGGAATAGAGGGATTGAGCACGTTTTTGATTGGCATCTAGGTGGGGTTTGGGGTGGTTGATAGCATGAGCAAGATTTTTGGGGGAATTGAGAGAGACGAGTTGGGCAGATGGTCCCAAGACCTCACGGTTGGCGGGGATGTTGCTGGCGATAATGTGGGTGCCTAGAAGCATGGCTTCGATGGCGGTGTGGGAGAGGCCTTCGTAGGAAGAATAAAGCAGGAGAGCCTGGGATTGGGCAATGAGGCGATGGGTGGCTGGGCGGGTGAGGTTATGGTGGAATTTGATCCATGATTTAGCTCGAAGACGGGTGACTTGGCGTTTGAGTGAGGCAAGCTGTGGCCCAGTTCCAACTAGGTGGAGTTTCCAAGGATGTGACTTTGAGCGAGCTATGGATACAGCCTGAATGATGAGGTCGACGTGCTTCCAAGGGACGAGGCGGCCGACGAAGATGAGTTGGAAGGGGCGTTTTTTGAGTGATAAGGGTTTAGTATCGACGGCATTTGGGATGACGGTGATGCGGGAAGGGAGGAGGGGGTGAATTGAGGAGAGGGTGGATTTGAGTCTCTGGGAGGGGGTGATGACGTGTTTGGCAGCAAGGAGGGAAAACCGGGTGAAGAGGATGTGAGGCAGGTAACAGAGAGACAGATGACGGTAGAAAAGGGGCAGGGAAAGGGTGGTATGGCCGGCACTGATGGCGGTTTCCCAGGGTTCGTCGCCGACGTACTTGAGGAGAAGCGGGGTGCGGGTGAAGATGGAAGCTAGAACTGAGGTAAAGCCGACAACGAGGGTGCCTTGGGTGTAGATAAGATCGTGGGAGAGGGCGGCTTTGGTGGTGGCGGATAGAAGGGAGAGTTGGCGGGT
>CAYNFZ010000076.1:0-6960 GCA_964396725.1 uncultured Pseudomonadales bacterium | reverse complement strand
TTCCAAATTCAATCCCCTCATTCCCTCTACTCCCACCACCAAACCCAAATCCACCCCCAATCCCACACCTCAATCCACTCCCACTCCCTCGCCCACTCCCTCTCCCACTCCCGAACCCACCGTTCGTATCAACTCCCCCATTCATCAACACAACTACGACGGTAACTCCATTGATATCGACTTCACCGTTCACTCCTCAAGTCAACCCATCTCTAGAGTTGAAGTTTTATTAAACGGCGCCACCAAACATACTTGGGACGGTCAACCTTCTGGTTCCAACTACCACACCACCATAAATGATCTCTCTCCCGATTCCTACGAACTCATCGGCAAAGCCTTTCTAGAATCCGGCCCAGAAATCACCAGCGGTATCCTCCTCTTTGGTCTCGGTGGAACAGACTGGGACGCTCCCGACCCCACTCCCACTCCCACTCCTTCTACCTCTCCCACACCTACTCCCACCCCCTAACCACTCCGTTCATTGCCACCAAAAACACCACAAACACCACCGCCAATATAATCACCACCACCAGACTTTTTATTGTTGACGGATGATCTGCCGCCACCTGCTTCCCCCCACTTACTCCATTTCCATTTCGCTTCACACTCCCATTAATCGCCAATGTTTTCACCCTCTCGCTCTCACTCATCTGCTCACCAACTTCTTGTTTTCCTTGGACATCTCCTTGAGTTTGGGTTGTCATCCTCAAAGTCTATCCAACCCTTCATTACTTGGCAACCCCAAGTGATACTACCCCTCTTTGCTTAAATACTTCCTCAAAGCTCGTATCAGCATATCCCGCGTCTTCTCATTCTCAATCAGCAATCTCACTTTTTGTTTTCTTGCTGGTAGCATTACCGTTATTTTTCCCTTTATCTCCTCGCCCTCCAATCGCTCCAATCTTTCCAATGTCCCTTCCCGTTTTAATCTTGCATAGCCATATCTCCTCTTCCCTACAAACACTCCCTCCCGATTTACCCTATAGCGCCAAATCCTATACCGCTTCCCCAGCAACAACCGACTCCACATTCTCCCCAACACCATCACAATCATCACCGCAAAAAAACTACTCATATAAAAAAACTCCAAAGTCACCAACTCCAACCTACTATTCCACAACCACAGGCCCCAAATCGAACCAAACATCACCCCACTCACCACTCCTCCAAACACTAATTTTTCCTTCAGTGTCGCTTCTTTTTCCTCTACCACATTCCACTTCACCCGATAATAATCAGTGCTGGCTATATCAGTTAGCGCCATCTTCTACAGTATCTTGGCTTTAGTCAACTCCACCAAGCTTTGTAAATCAATATTCGCCTTGACCACATAATCACTTGCTCCCAACTGCATCGCCTTATCTATCTCACTCATCTGTCCCAGATTACTCAGCACCACCACCGGAAGCCCTTTCCACTCATCACTCTCTTTCATCGTTCGTAAAATTTCATATCCATCCACCCCTCCCGGCAACATCACATCCAAATACACCAATCCCACTTGCTGTGCTTTCAACACTTCATAAGTCTCTGCCCCAGTCCGTGCCCAAAACACATTATATCCTGCATTTTCTAAGGTCTTTGATATCGCCTTGCCTAACAATTTATCGTCCTCCACAATCAATATTGCCTTCATATTTCCCGCCCAACTAATTTATGTATCATTATCTTATAGTCACTTTCCCCCCCAATCAAGTCAAGTCCCCAAATTCATCGGTAAAGAAAAACTAAATTTCGACCCTGTACCTACTTTCGACTCAAACCAAATCCTTCCCCCACATTTTTCCACCATCATCCTAGCTACCGACAACCCCAATCCCGTTCCATCAATCTCCGCATCCACCACATTCTGAGCTCGATAAAACCTCTGAAAAATATCATTCTTTGCCGCCTCAGGTATCCCGATTCCATAATCTACCACTTCCGACACCAACATCATCCCTTCGCTTCGTAACCTCACCGCTACTTCTCCCCGCTCTTTACTATACTTTATCGCGTTATTAATCAAATTCATATACACCTGCCGTACTAGCTGTTCGTCAAACACAAAGGTTTCCAGGTCATGAGCCTCGAATCTCACCACCACCCCTTTCCCCTCAGCCATTGGTGCAAGCTCCCTTATCACTTCCTCCACCACCCGGGCTATATCGCCGTATTTGGGATCATACTGCGACCTGCCTGATTCCATCCGCGAAATATTTAGTAAATCGTTTACCAGCTCCGCTAACTGTACCGCTGTTTCATGAATGGTTCTCGCCACCTCCACTTGCTCCAGATTCAACTTATCCCGTCCCGAGATCAGCATCTCCGAATACCACCTCATCGACGTCAGTGGCGTTCTAATCTGATGGCTCACTAACGAAATAAACTCGTTCTTCACCTGCTCCACCTCTTTCTCCCGCGTTACATCTCTCCCATACATATTCACATACTCTCCCGATTTCACCGGTACTACCATAAAAGAAATTATCTCGTTATTCAGTTCAATTTCTACAATTTTTCTGTTGTTCGACTCGTACACTTCTCCCACCAACTCCCCCCACTTCTTCGGTACCGCCTGATTTACCCCACTCCCCCATCCTTCCAATAATGATCTACTTGCATCGTTAGCATACAAAAGCATCCCCTCTCTCGAAACCCGTAGTACCGGAAACGGATCCTCCGAAGAAAATTTTGCCAAGTTTTCCACCGTATCCAACGTCTTCCTCAACTCCTCGGTTTGTTCCTTTACCTTTTCTTCCAAATGGTCTCGTGCTTGTGACAACTTCCCCGTTGTCATATTCAACTCGGCCGTAATCTGCTCCAACTCCAAGTTACGCTTAATTAGTTCATCCTCCGCTTTTTGTCTCTCCGTCACATCATGATACACTGACAAAAACAACTTCCTCCGTCCATCCTCAATCACAATCGTCGACACCAACACCTTTTTCACCGCTCCACTCTTGGTCGTCATTTTCACCAAATTCGACCTTCTTTCTCCAGGCCCCATCGCCATTAAATCCCCCATCATCCGTTCCTTATCCTTACTTCCTGGATGAATCCGCAAATAAAAATCCTCGTCTCCATTAGCTTCGGCCTGTGAATACCCTGTTATTTCCTGCATTTCTGGGTTATAAATCAAAAACTCTCCCGTCTCGCTCGACAAAGTAATCCCCTCCCTAATCGAAGCCAACACCATTCTCAATCTCTGTTCACTCGCCTGCACCACTTCCTCTACCCGCTTCTGCGTAGTGACATCCCGCATCAACAACAAGTCTCCTACCGGTACTTTTTTCTCTGCCAAACCCACTGCACTTACCTCCACAATCCGCTCCACCCCTCCCACCACCACTCTCACCTCACAAGGTTGTACCCCCTGCCCCATACGTACCATGCCCATGTTCCTTTGGATCACACTCATCCCTTCATCGACAAACACATCCGCCATCGCTTCAAACTCCTTTCCCACCACCACCTCCCTCGCCCTTCCCAAAATCTGCATCCAGGCCCTATTTACCTCAATCACTATTCCTTCCCGAGATATTATCATCATCCCTCGATCCACCGACTCGAAAATAACTTTATACAGATTCACACTCACCTGACCTTCTATCTCACCTGTTTGCCCACCATCCATAAAACCCCACCTTCTACTCCATCATCCATTCATTCTACCTAAACTCTCGTTCAACTTTAAACCTCAACCTCTTCCTAGATGATTCCCCTCAAACCTTGTTATACTAAATCCATGCTGCCCCCACAGCCCCAAATCTCCTTATCCCATGGATTTACTCTCATCGAAATCCTCACCGCCTTAGCCGTTCTTGTCATCACCCTCACCACTACTCTCACCTTCATCTTCGCCGTCCACGAAAAATCTACCCTTTCCTACCACACCGACGCCCTCATTAAAACAGCCAATTATGCCCGCCAGCAATCCATCCGCGCCTACCAGGGACAAACCTACCAACTTCAACTCACCCCTCCCCATTCCTACTCCATCCTCCCCGAAAACAAACTCTCTTATCTTCCCTCCTCCATTTTTCTCGATCTAGACGAACCCCTCATCATCACCTTTTCCAAAGTCACCGGCCATCCCGACCACGAATACTCCTTCAACCTTCGCACCAATTCTCTTTTCACTACCATCTTCTTTAACTCACTCGGCATTATCAGCTCCTCTCCCCCATCAAAACTATGACCTCAACTTCCACTAATCAAGGTAACGGCATAATCGACGTTCTTCTCTCAGCCGCCATCCTTGCTCTGGTAATTTCCGTTCTGGTCGCTTCTATCGCCAACTTAAGCTATTCCCAAATCAACACTCAAAAACGCATCCGCGCCAACCAACTCGCCCGCGAGGCCATCGAGATCTCCCACAACTTAAGCACTCACAACTGGTCTAGCTTTGCTTCACTCCAAGGCACCTACCATCCCACTCTTACCCATGGCTATTACCTTCTAGCTACCGGCTCCGACCAAATCGATAACTACTTTACTCGTAGCATCCACCTCTCCCCCGCTTCTCCTTCCGCCTACCTCACTCACCAATCCGACCCCATCCAAGTCACCGTTACTATTTCCTGGCCTCCATCAAGCAATTCTCAATCTATCCAACTCACCACCTACCTTATCAATCAATCCCTCCCCGGACCATGACCCGCCGCTTCTCCCAACTTGGTTTCACCATCACCGAAATCTTAATCGCCACCCTCATCGGTTCCTTCATCCTCCTTGCCGTTCTTTCCACCCTGCTTTCTTTTATTAAAACCCGCACCCAAACCACCAAAGTCTACCTCCTAGAAAACATCGCTACCTCCATTCTCTCCCAACTCACTCAAGAAATCCACGTCGCCGACGACGCCCTTATCCAACAAAACCAGCTCACCCTCCACCAAGGGGACGACCAAATTCAATACTTCATCTATCAACACACCCTTTACCGCCAAGATACTCAGTCAGGCCAACAAACCGCCCTCACTCCTCCTACAGTCAAAGCACAATTCCAGGTTCTCGATCGCTCTCCCCAAACTCCCCCCACCGATCCCATTGCTACTTCATTCCAGGCCCGCCCTGCCCTCGACATCACCCCTCTCCCCGACTCCGATGGCTTAATCCACACCATCCAACCCCCCTACACCGGATGTATTATCTTCGAATCTTGGCCCCCGTTTCACTATGATCAAGTCTGCGCTGGCGACACCCCCATCAACCACTCCCTCCACAAAAGCTACCATTCCTCCTTCAACCTCTCCCAACCCAACCTCATCGCCGGCATCGACCTTTCCCAGCCCTTCAACCAATCCCAAGATGTATCCGGCCAAACCTGGGATTTTCAGTGGGCCGGTGACAAACCACTCCCAGACACACATCCCCCAGATCCCAAACTCCTCCTCACTTGCCTAACTTCCCAGCAAACTTTCCACATCAACTCATCCTCCAACGGTACCGGTTTTCTCGTCTTCACCTTCCCTAGTCAATGCGGTCCGGCCCATCTCATTCTAAATGGCTCCGGCTTCCTTACCGCTACCCCCGCCACTTCCACCACTACTCCCTCCCTATCGCCCTCACCCCCTCTCCTCGAAATCAACCTTCACCTCGAAAACCAATCTCCCCAACTCCCCCACACTCAATTCCACACCCAAACTACCATTTCTCTCAGAAACCATCAATCCAAATGAAACTACCCTCTCCCAACCACCAACAAGGCGCCTCCCACCTTCTCCTAGTTCTCATCGTCTCTACCATCCTTCTTCTCCTCTCCTTTTCTATCCAAATCATCATCTTTCTCCAAGTCAAGCAAGCCTCTACCACCACTTCTTCCTACCAAGCGTATTTCGCCGCCGAAGGAGCTATGTTCACTACCGTCAACCGAATCAACTCCAATCCCCACTGGCCCGACCCCAACCAACTTCCACTCACCGACACTCTCTCCACTAATCAAGCCTTGATCACTCGCTCCATCTCTCTCAACTCAGACAATCAATACCTCATTTCCATCACCGCCGACGTCGGCGGTACCAAACGCAAATTACATGGCATCTTCAAACCCCAATCCTCCTCCACCCCACCTCTTGATATCATTCTCGTCCTCGATCAATCCGGTAGTATGAACAACTTTTCCGACCCTTCCAAACCCCGTCCCATCTATGCTCTCAAAACCGCCACCGCAAACTTCATCGACTCCATCGCTTCCCAAAACCCCACTGCCCAAATTGGTGTTGTTACCTACAACTCCACTCCCACCCTACTCCAACCCCTTTCCCCCCCATCCCAGTTTGAGATCACTAAAACCCTAATCGCCTCTATCACCCCCAACTCCCTCACCAACATCGGCGGTGCTATTCAACTTGCTCAAGATCACCTCAAAACCTCACACCGCCCCCATAGCCACCCCGTTATCCTTGTTTTCTCCGACGGAATCGCCAACCGCAGCTCCAACTTCGTCTGCAATTCCTCCTGCCCCACCAACCCTTGCCTCTCCCCCAACACCGGCTATCTTCCCTCCGATTCCGGCACTTGCTGTACCAACGACGCCATCACTCAAGCCTTTCTTGCCAAATCCTCTCCCCTTTCTCCCACTATTTTCTCCATCCTCCTTTCCAACTTCAACTCAACCGACACCTGCACTACCAACGATATCCTTACCCTTGGGCGCTACACCCTCTTTCGCATCTCCAGCGAACCCGATTCTGCCCCTCTCCCCCAGCCCAATCAACCCCACACCTACTACTTCGAAACCACCAATCCTCAAGATCTAAACCAAATCTATTCCCATATCGCCACCCTCATCACCACTCCCGGATTTTTCCAGTACTCCGAACTCCCTCCCGATTAGCTCGAGCCCCATTTTCTAGATTTAAAAATTAGTATTTCTAATTTCGACATTACATAGAACATGAAGCTCCACGCCCCACTCTCGTGTGGCGTGACATCCTTTAACTTTTCACAGCTGAAATCACTCCGACCTGTCCTTCCGTA
>CAYNFZ010000075.1:0-7142 GCA_964396725.1 uncultured Pseudomonadales bacterium | reverse complement strand
GGTCGGCGGCGAAGGCTTCGAAGAAGTTACGAAAATCCCGGTGGGTACCGGCGTGGAGGAAGAGGCGGAGATGTTCTGGAGGGTTGAGGAGGGGAGCGAGAGAGTAGAGAACTTGTTTGATTTCGTTTAAATTGGTGCCCAGGCCGCCGGTAGTGATGCCCAGGTGGAGGGGTTGGCCGGCTTTGAGTTCGCGACGACGGCGGAAGAGAGCACAGATGCGAGGATCGACTGGAGGGCCGGTGACGGTGATGTCGGAGGGGCTGACGATTTTGCCCAGCTCCGAGGCGGCGGAGAGGAGTTGTTGTTTAGTTTTGTGGTCGAAAACGGCAAAGTGGAGTCGACATGTGCAGTCGGAGGAGGAACCGAGTATGGGGAGAGGGTCGAGGTATTGGGGGCGGACATGAGGATCGGTGAGCATTTGGAGAACGGTTTTACCGGAATTGCAGACGATGTTGCCGGCTTCGTAGTGGAGGGAGATGATGGGGCGAGTGATTTTTTCGGTAAGGTAAAGAAGGGGCGGGGTGATGGCTTCGGAGATGGGGAGTTTGTTTCTGGCGATGGTGTCGACCTGGTCTTTGAGCCATTTTAAGGGTTTGTGGCGGGCCATGAGTTGGCCGACGTGTTCGGTGAAGTCGATTTTGCTCCAGTCTTGGTGGGAAACGAAGTTGGTGGGGTCGACGAGGTGGGTGGTGAGCTTGGATTTGAGGGCTTGTTGGCGGACGGCTTCGGCCATGGAGTAGTGGGCGCGAGAAAAGACGGCTTCGGTGTTGCCGCGAGCGAGCGAGCGATATTTCTTGAGGAGTTCTTTGCGGAAAGTGGCGGAGACAGTGATGATGGGGACTTGGGCTTTTTGGAGGAGGTGGCGTTCTTGGTGGAGGGCTTTTTGGAGATCGAGATTTTTGGGGGGCAGGTCGGAGTGGGGCATGGGGTAAGTATATAAGAGTCGAGTGACAAGCTACAAGGAACAAGTTACAAGATACAAGCTACAAGAGACAAGAAACGCTGTGTTGTGCAAAGCTGAATCGAGGAGAACAGCCCAGGAATTGTGTTTAGTTGGGGATGGTTGCAAGAAGGAGGGTTTAGTTGGTGTGGAGAAGGAATTGATCGAAGGCTTGGGGGTCGCGGGTGGCGAAGGATTTGGTTTTCCAAACTTGATCGTTGTCTTGAGGGGCTCGTTTAAGCACGTGATAAAGCTGTTTGGTCTTGTGGTTGTGGGAGTGCAAGATAATGGCATCGGGACTGATAAAGACAGGGCTGTAGTTGGCTTTGAAAGTGTGGGCTTCTTGAGGTGAGATTTCCTGAGTGAAGTCGATTTTTGAATCGGGGGTTCGGAGGACTGCTTGTTTGATAGCGCGGACGCAATGGGCGATCAGGGTTGAATCGGTAGAGGCAGTTGATTCTGGAGAGGTTTGAGAAGGTTTCTGTTTGGATTGATCTGTTTCTTCGAGTGTAAAGTTGAAAACATGGGCACTTACTTGGGTAACTTCGGCTGTTTCAGGATCAATACGGTCAATTCGTTGGTCTTTTTTACATCGGTATGTGATCTTTCGTTGGGGTTCTTGGCTGGCTGGGAGGTGGTTTTCTTGGTGGTTTGAGATGTTGGAAAAGGTTTGTTCTAAAAGCTCTGGAGTCCGATTTATGTCAGAGGGGATGAAAAAGACGGCTTGACTGTCTGGGTTGATGGTTGTTTGGGTGGATGAATCGAAGGCGGTGGAGGGATTGGATTCGGGAGGGAAAATGGAGGAAGCGACGAAGCTGCCCCAGGCATTTTGGAGGGCTTGGCGGTTGGTAATGTTGGTGCTAGTTTCGGAAGAACGGTGGCTGTGGAGTTCTGCGAGGGTGGGATTTGATTCTCGGTTAAAGGGTTGAGAGTTGGTGAAATCGATTTCGTCGGGATCGTAGCCTAGTTCTCGAGCTCGGCGCGAGGGTGAGTTGAGGGTGGGGCTGGGTAAGGCATGGAGGGAGTCGTCAAGAGCTTGGGAGAGTTGTTCAAGAGAAGCAAACCGGTCAGGAAAGGGTGCCATTTCATGATCAGATTGGCTGCCGTTCCCTGGGCTGGTGAGGGTTTGAGTTTCGGGGATGTGGAGAGAAAGTTCGATAGCTGACATAGATTTATGCGGCTTGGCGTAATTGTTGACGACGATGGAATTGAGCGTTCCAGGTGCGGGATTGGTGAGTAGGGCCTTTGAGGGCGGCGGGTTTGTAGGTGGTTGGGGAAACTGAGGTTTCGGAGGTAGGGGAAGTTTGGTTATCGGGGGCAGAGGGAGATTGAGGAATATTGGCTTCGGTAGTTGAGACTGGAGAAGCTGGAGAATTAGGAGAGATTACCTCTGGAGAGAGGGGAGCAGCTTCGACTGAAGTGCTGAGGATTTCTGGAAAGGGAGAAAGGATTTTTTCTGGCATAGTTGTGTTATATTCGTGAGTACAAGGTGTGTAGTTGGGATATGTTATAGGATAACGGAAAAAAAGTCAAGAAGCTGGCTAGAAACAGGCAATATGGTGATGTTAGAGGTCGTGAAGAGGGTGGAGAAGAAAAAGGGGGAGAATTAATCTCGATGGGGGAAGAAAATGGATCTGAGGCGGTCTCGAAGGCTCAAGTGGGTGAGTCTGGCTTCTAGCTGGGGGTAGATGAATTTGTAGGCGACAAAGGCGCCAATGAGGCCGATGGTGCCAAAAAGGAGAACTTTGTCGAGTTGGTGTTCGATAAAGTAGCGGACCGAGTCGCCAAAAATGTACATAAGAACGCCGAGAAGGAGATAGCGGCTGGTGCGGGCGATGACGGAGGCGAGTAGGAAACGGCGAAAATTGATGTCGAAGACGCCGGCGGAGATGGTGAAGAGTTTGTAGGGAATGGGGGTGAAGGCGGCGATGGCGATGGCCCAGGCGTCGTACTTCTGGTAGAGAGCCCGAACTTTATCGATTTTTTCCTGGGAAAAGAGGCGGTTTAAGATGGGTTTGCCGCCTTTTTGGCCCAGGTAGTAGCCGAAAATGGCTCCAAGAATGGAGGCAATGCTGATGAAGATGGCGAGCCAGATGGCGGATTGAGGGTTGATGAGACCCATGGGAAGAAACATGACCTCTGGGGGAATGATGAAAAAGGCGGATTCGGAGAAGGAAAGAAGAGTGAGGATGCCGAGGCCGTAGGGGGAGGAGCTCCAGGCGGAAATGGTTTCGGGAGAGATGAGGTTCATAAGAGTGGAAGTAATTGATGACTGGTGAAGAGGCCAGAATAGTTTAGAGCAAATGTGGGGGTGTGCAAAGACGAGGTTTGAGGCTTACTCGAGGGAATTAAGAGGGGAAGAAGAGAGAAGTGAGGAGATGACAGCCTGGCGGCCAGAGTCGCGTAAGTGTTCGTTGGGGATTTTGTCCCAGGCGAAGTGGGTGGGATCTAGGATAGCTGAGAGGTCGAGAAAGTGGATGTAGTCGAAGCCTTCCAGGCTGGATTTGATGGTAGCGGTGTTGGCGGTTACTTCGGAGGCGAAATTGGGTCCGGTGTAGTGGGTACCAGACTGGATGTCGATGGGGGTAAGATAAAAAAGAGTGGGAACGTGGTTTTTCTCGAGGAGTTGGGCGGTGTGGATTAGGGCCTGGAGTTGGCGGTGATCTGGAGTGAGGGAACAGAGGTAGAAGTAGGTCATCATGGTTTTTGTGTAGTCATCTTGAGTTTGGTAGGTGGATTCGTCTCTGATGGTGGAGATGTTACCCAAGAGCTGTTGGTGGCGGTAGATGGGAGTGGCCAGGTATTGGTCGAGGCCACGATTGGCGTCGAGGAAGTGGAGAGTGGTGGCGGGGTTGACAACGGCTTTGGCCAAGAGGTGGTTGTGGAAATGGGCGAGAAAACGGACGGTGGGGAATTGGTAGTTGGGCTTGAGGTCCCACTGGGGGGAGAAACTTCGGGCGTTGATGGGGAAAATGACGAGATCTGGTTGGAGGCCTTGGGAGAGGAGGAACTGGGTGTAGGTGAGGTAGAGAATGGGGGTTTGGGCGGGGTGGGCGAGGTCGAGAACGTGATAATCGGGTAGGTATTGATCGAGGAGTTGGGGGAGGGTGCTGGGGTTTGTATCTTGAGGGGAGGTGTAGTTGACGGTACTGTCGCCGAAAAAGTAGATGGTGCGGGGAGCGGGTTTGGTGCGGGAGAGTTTATCGAGAGTGGGCTGGGAGATGACCTTTGGAACAAAGTGGGTGTAGGTCAGCTGGAGGAGGGTGAGGCAAATGAGAAAGAGGATGAGTTTGAGGAATAGGCGCGAGTGCATGTTAGAAGGTGGTGTAGATGAATTGCTGATTGGCGGGAGTGGAGAGGTTGATGATGGAAAATGCTAGAGTCAGGTAGAGAGTCCAGCGGAGGAGACGGGGGAGGCGAGCGAGGCGATGGGAGAGGGGGTGGCTGATAAACCAGAATTCGGAGGCGAGGAAGGCGAATACCAGGAGGAGATTGGTGGTGTTGGTGAGGGGGTGGGCGTGGAAGGGGAAGATGTTCACGCGGAAAAGGCGAGAGATCATGATGGCGGCAAGACGGAGGGAGTCGGAACGGAAGAAAACCCAGAACAGGGATACTAGATGGAAAGTGAAGAGGGTGCGGAGGAGTGGGGTGGGGGGAATTTTGAGGTGGAAGCGGGTTTTTAGAGAAGCGAAGGCTTTTTCGAGGATGATGGTGATGCCGTGAAGAAGTCCCCAGGCAATGAAGGTGAGGCCAACTCCGTGCCAGAGGCCGCTGGCGAGGAAGGTGAGAAGGATGTTTCTAATCCACTTGAGGTGAGTGGTGTGGTTGCCACCGAGAGGGATGTAAATATAATCTCGAAGCCAGGTGGAGAGGCTGATATGCCAGCGGCGCCAGAAGTCGGAGATGGAAGAGGCGAAGTAGGGCTGGCGGAAGTTTGAAATGAGGTCGATGCCGAGAAGGGCTGCCAGGCCAGTGACGAGGTGGGTGTAGCCGGCGAAGTCGGCGTAGATCTGGAGGGAGTAGGCGTAGATACCCAGAAGAATGACGCCGCCGGCGTAGGCGGAGGAGTCTTGGAAAATGGGATTGGCGTAGTAGAAGGCTAAGCGGTCGGCGATGACGAGTTTGAGGAAGAGGCCCCAGAGGATGAGTTGGAGGCCTTGTACTAGACGGCTGTAGGTGATGGGGTGGGGTTTTTGGAGTTGGGGGAGGAGTTGGTGGGGGCGATGGATGGGGCCGGCAAGGATGGTGGGGAAGAAGCTGGTGAGGGTGGCAAATGAGAGGGTTGTGGGTTTGATGCGGCGGTGGGCAACGGCGATGAGGTAGGAAATGATGATTAGAGTGAAGAAAGAGATTCCCAGGGGTGGAGTGAGGAACTGTGAGAGCTGAGAGGGGATGTGAATGTGGGGAAATAGGGAGTTAGGTTGGCCGAGAAGAAGGGGGGTGTATTTGAGAATGCCAAGAGCGAGGATGTTGGCGGTGATGGCGAGGATGAGGAGTGGTCGGTTGTGTTTGCGATGGCGGTGGATGAGGTGGGCAAAGATGAGGTTGGTGGCGATGATGGCGAGGATTACGGGGAAATGGGTGGGGTCCTGCCAGAGGTAGAAAATGAAGCTGGAGAGAAGAAGGGTGGGGAGTTTGAGTTTGGTGGGTATACGTTGGAGGGAGATGTACACGAGAGGGAAGAAGGCGAGGAAGAAGGGGGTGGTGAAGGGCATGGGATGAGTATAGCAAGAGGGGGGGGTGCAAAAATGTGATAGTGGGGTACTTATAAACATTGACTAAGGCCTATAACATATATATAATCGTTTCGTTGTACATATTTTGTCTACATAACCTAGAGGAGGAATAACGTGGACGAATATACGTACAGTATGGATGTTTACAATCATTACGATGGCCGTGCACCCTTCGGAAACCAAAACGGGAACGATTCAGTTACCATCGCGTCCCATGATTGGCGAAGAAGTGCAGATCGAAGGAGAATGGGAGAAGATCAAGACCATTCGCCATTCGGAAAAAGGCATGCACCTCTTTCTGGTGGACAAGTATCAGAAGCGGTAATTGAACATCCAACAGTATTGGGCCAAGAAATAAGATCTGCGTGGTCGTCTTAATTAACCACAACGATCCTCTTTCTTGGCCTGTTTTTCAATATTATTAGTGAAGAAACGATAGGGAATGATTTTGTTTGGCTAGATATGGGAAAACGTATTAAAATATAACCATGGGGCCATGATGTAATGGTAGCATGAGGGTCTTGTCGCCTTCGCTGCAGGCTCATGATGTAACGGTAGCATGAGGGTCTCCAAAACCCTTCGTCCAGGTTCAAATCCTGGTGAGCCTGCTGCTACGGTGACCAAGCAAAACCCTTCGTCTAGGTTCGAGTCCTAGTGGCCCTGCCTACGCTCAAGCTCCGGCAGGTAGGCCTGCAGAAATGTTAGATCCCGGAATGTGGTGGGGATTGGAGATTTTTGGGTGGATATTGAGGTAAATTTAGGGACCGTCCCTGATTAGTATTTCGTACGAATGTGGAAAGGTGTTGGAGATAATTCCCAATCTTGAGGCGGGAACGTTTGGTCTTGTGACAGTGTTTCATGCTGATGGTTCACTGTTAGAAAATGATTTTCCTAAGGTGTGTGGAGAGATTGGAAGACTCTTGAAGGTGGGAGGGATTGTTATGGTTTGTCCACGAGATAAAAGTTGGGTGATGCCAGATAATTTCAAATTTGTCTCTGAGGGGTTTGGTTGGTTAGTGGCAGTAAAGACGCTGTGACAGAATAGGTGATTTTTTCTGGAATATAGGAATATTACTTAGGATGCTAGCAAAAAAAAAGGAGCAGACACTCTTTGTTGAATTGAGTGAATGCTCCGGTAAATAGCTATCGGTGTGAGTTAGTTTCTGGGGCGGATTGAGGGGTCTTTAGTGCTTGCTATGGGATGACGATTTCTTGCTGGATTTGTCGGGGACTTCGTTCCACCTGGCAACTTCGTCACCGACGGTGCCTGCAGCTGCTCCTACACCAGCCCCGATAGCTGCGCCTACTGGGCCGCCGACGATTCCACCAGCTATGGCGCCGCCAATGGCACCTGTTATTTTGTTTTTGTTTTTCTTAGGCATTTGTTGTATCTCCGTATAGGGCGTGCTTGAGGAAGGGGGTTTCGGTTGTCGGAGTTGGGGGTGGTGGTGGGATCAGCGTACCGA
>CAYNFZ010000074.1:0-7168 GCA_964396725.1 uncultured Pseudomonadales bacterium | reverse complement strand
CGAACACCAGCTTAATACCTAGGTGTTTAGAGAATACCACCCCGAGGGTGTCAAACTCTGTCATCCTGAATCATGCACCGACTGGTGCGTGTGAAGGATCTAGCGAATGAAATGAGCGAATAATGTTGTTAGTCATCCCTATCTACCGGCAGGCAGGAAGGAACGAAGCGACTGATAGGATCAAGCTTTTTTCCCGCATCAACACAATTCACTTCTCAATATCCTAAACTACACTTCCCAGTGCCTTTTGTTTGCATCCAAACATCACTCAATAATTACACAACAAACAATTATCACTATTCCACAAACACATACAGTAAGCCATACTAATATAGTATGATATAATCCTAACTAGGTCACACTAGTATAAACCCATAGACTATTATCTATGGGATTTTTATTTGTCCACCCAACTCCATGTACCTGTGACCACTGCCTTCAACCTGTCGATCACTATGTAATTAGGAGCTAATTATGTTCGCTAGCCTTTATCTTGCTTTTCTCATCATCATGTTATTCCAAGGCCTGTTGAGCATCTATTTCTCTATCTACATCTGGGAAGACCCCAATCGACTCAAGCAAATCCAGTCTCCCAAAAAATTCGAACCCGCCAAAAATAAATTCAGCCTCCTCATTCCTGCCCGGCTCGAAGAAAACGTCCTCGGCAGAACGCTCGCCACTCTAGCTTCCATCAACTACACCACCTCCAAATTCGAAGTCATCGTTATCTGTGAGAACCATGATCACAAAACCATCAAAGCCGCCCAACAAGTTATCCATACCAACAAGCTCTCCAACTTCAAAATCACCACCTTCAGCGACCAGCCCATCAACAAGCCTCATGCTCTCAATGTAGGTCTCTCCGTAGCCAAACACCCCATTGTTTCCATCATCGACGCCGAAGACGAAGTTCATCCCGATCTGCTCAACGTCGCCAATACACTATATATACGCCAAAACCCAGACATCATCCAAGCTGGGGTCCAACTCATGAACTACGCTTCCCGTTGGTTTAGTTCTCACAACGTCCTCGAATACTACTTTTGGTTCAAATCCAGAATGCACCTACACGCTCGAGTTGGCATGATGCCCCTGGGTGGTAACACCGTTTTCTTCAAAGCCGCTCAAGTTCGAAAAAATGGCGGTTGGGACGAATCATGTCTTGCCGAAGACGCCGAAATTGGTGTCCGCCTCTCAGCAACCGGAGCCAAATGTCTGGCCACGTACGACGCCTCCCACGTTACTCGCGAAGAAACCCCCGCAACTGTGGGCCAATTCATCCGCCAAAGAACCAGATGGAACCAAGGATTCATTCAAGTTCTCTTCAAGGGTCACTGGACTCAATACAACTCTTTCTGGAAAAAAACCCTGTGTATCTACACTTTATCTTTCCCCATCACCCAGTCCATCCTCTTCTTTTTCACCCCTGCAATCTTCGTCATGGGTATGTTGGCCGATCTACCCTTTATCGTCAGTCTATTTAGCTTCATTCCTCTATTCCTGTTAGCTATCCAATTCACCGTCAACATCGTAGCCCTCCAAGAGTTCACCAAAGAACAACATCTCTCCCTCAAATTCCTTGTCTTCCCTCTCATGCTCCTCACCTTTATTCCCTACCAAATGCTTCTGGGTATCAGCGCCATCCGCGCTACTCTCCGAGAAATCAGAGGCATTAACAACTGGGAGAAAACTACCCACAAGGGCATCCATCGCCACAACCTATCTCTAGCTCTAGAAATCTAAATCACCAAAATATGTTCCAAGCACTCAAATCCATCGGCTCCAAAATCAAACATATCTCCACCGAAACCTGGTTGGTTATTGGCCTCCTCCTGATTTCCTCTATCGCCCACACTCAAAACATGTTCCACTACCCTTACTTCGAGAACGACGAAGCCACTTACGTATCCCAAGCCTGGTCATTCGTTTCCCAGGGCAAGCTCGCACCATACACCTACTACTACGACCACGCCCCAGTTGGTTGGATGTTTCTGGGTCTTTGGTACGTCTTCACTGGAGGACTAACTACTTTCGGAGCCAATCCACTAATTTCTGGACGGATATTTATCTTTATCCTCCACATGGCGTCAGTTGTCTTACTCTACGTCATCACCAAAAGAATCACTCGCCAAAAACTTGCCGCCGCTCTTGCTGTCATCGTTTTTGCTCTTTCCCCCCTCGAACTCTACTACGGCCGTCGCGTCTTGCTCGACAACATCATGGTCTTCTGGATGCTCCTCTCTTTATTCTTCGCCACCAAAACCCCACAAAAACTCCGCCACGTCATCGCCAGCGCTCTCGCGTTTGGTATCGCCGTCCTCTCCAAAGAAAATGCCTTATTCGTCGGCCCCGTAATCCTCTACATCGTCTGGATGTACTCCACTCGCAAAACGCGTACCTGGTCCACCGTCCAGTGGCTCACTAGTTTCGCTTCTCTAGTCATACTTTATCCCCTCTACGCCCTTCTCAAGGGCGAACTTTTCCCTGGAAATTTTCTCAGCCCCGCAGGGTCTGATCACGTCAGCCTCATCGAAACCCTCTTCCTCCAAGCCTCTCGGGGAAACGGCATATTACCTTGGGAACAAGGCAGCGATTTCTATGGCAACTTAATGGTTTGGATGCAAAAAGATACCTGGATCATCGGTATCGGTACTCTCGCTTTAATGTCCAGCATGATCCTCAACCAAAAGTATCGCGAAATCAAAGTCATCGCTCTCACCGCCATCGCCCAAATCATCTTCCTTGCTCGTGGCGCCCTCGTATTCGACTTCTACATCCTAGGAGTTCTACCTCTTCTTTCCATGACTATCGGCATCATGATAGCCCGTCCCGTGCTTTGGGCCAAAAATCACATCAGTCCTGTCGGATATGGCCTCATCGCAGCCCTTTCTCTGGCTCTTATTTTCGTGACCTCGGGCACTCCCGCTTTTTCCCGGGACGAAACCACCAATCAACAGCAAGCCATCGACTGGATCGTGGCCAATCTTCCCCAAGACGCCCGTATTGCCATCAACAACTACGCTTTTCCCCAACTCAAGTTTGTCGAGGGTTACTCCAACGTGGATTTCAGTTTCAAACTCCAATACGACCCTTCAATCCAGCAAGGAATTTATCAATCCAGCCCTTACAACCTCGATTACCTTCTAGTTGGTCACGAAGAAATTCTCCACATGTGGAATCAAAACCTCCCCTTCGTCCAAACCGCTTTCGACCACAGCCAACTCATTGCCGACTTCACTACAAACACCACCAGCTACATCGACATCGAAAAACTCATCAGCACCAACGGTGATTGGGCCCAGATTTACCGCCTCGACCAACCAGATTCAACCACCCAAACTCATGCTTGGCGCCAATACAAGAAACGATTTATCGAAGACGATGGTCAAGTTATCGATCTCTCCACTTGGACCACGACCTCAGAGGGCCAATCATATGCTCTCCTTCGGGCTCTCGAGAACAAGGACAAAGTCACATTCGATTCTGTTTGGAACTGGACTCAAGAGAATCTCCAAGTCCGTGATCAAGACAAACTCTTTGCCTGGAGAGTCACCCTCGATGAAGCCGGTCTCAATCACGTATCCGACACCAACGCCGCTACCGACGCCGACCAAGATATTGCCTACGCTCTCTACCAGGCTTACATCCTCTGGAATGAGTATCATTACCTCGACGAATCCAAAGCCATCATCGCCGACATCTGGAAACACGAAGTTGTACACCGGGACAACAAATACTACCTGATTTCCGCTCCCGAACACGCCAACGGTCGCCGCCTCCTCATCAACCCATCCTACATCGCCCCCGCCTACTACCGCACATTCTCCTTAATCGACACCAACAACTGGACCCAGCTTATCCACGATTCCTATGCCTTAATCAACGGTATCCAGAGTCTCTCCGACGTCAGCCTGGTCAGCAACTGGATCCACGTTGAGCCCGACAATTCCTTCTCTTCAGCTTCAGCTCTCATTACTCAAGGTGCCGATCTCTACGGCTACGACGCTTTCCGCTTCGCTTGGCGCATGTATCAAGACAAAAACGACCTCCGTGCTCAAAACAATCTCGCCCAACTCTCAAAGTTCTATACCAACTCCTGGGAAAAACATGGATACATTGCCGCGTCATACGACCAACACGGCGAGCCAGCCTCCGACTTCTCCGATATCGCAACCAGCGCAGGAGCTGTGATTGCCTTAAGTACCACCAACCAAGAGTTGGCTCAAGAAATCTTCAACCACGAAATCGCCGCCAAGCTCGATCCTTCCACCTACATCTTCGGCGATAAAGACAACTACTACGCCCAAAACTGGGGTGCTTTTGCCCTCCAGATTCTCGAAGAACCCAAACCCAACTTAACAGCCCTGATTTCAGAGGAATAAACACATGCTCACCAACGCCCTCATTCTCAGCTCAGGTGTTGCCCCGTACGCAACCGTCTTCAACCTCCCCCTTCACCAAGTCCTTCTCTTCTTAAATATCAGTATTGGTACAGCCATCTTGGTAAGTTTCTGTTTAACCAGGTTGGCCAAGAGAATTTTCTAAAGGTTCCCCATGAGAAATGCAAATATTCTTGATTTCATGATTGTTTTTTTTGGTGTCGTCAACCTATTTCGCGTTGCCCTACTTCTCGTGGGTTCCGATATCTACTCACTCCAAAAACACCTAAGTCGCAAGAAATCAAAAATCAAGATTCACAAACCCACCATCTCCGTCATCATTCCGGCCTTTAACGAAGAAAAAACAGTTCTTCGTTCCATCCACTCCGTGGTCAACAACCACTATCCCCAAGACAAGCTCGAAATCATCATCATCGACGATGGTTCCAGCGACGACACTTTCCGCAAAGTTCAGGCCTACCAACGTCAACACAACATCCGCAATCTAAAAATCGTCTCCCAAACAAACTCTGGTAAAGCCCACGCCCTAAACAACGCCATCAAAAACCATGCCAGCGGTGACCTTGTCATGTGTCTCGATGCCGACTCTCTCATTGCCCCCAATGCTCTAAACAACTCCATCGAATATTTCCAGGACCCCACCGTCCAGGCCCTGAGCGCCAACGTGAAAATTCTCCCCGAGAAATCTTTCCTCAACTTCATTCAGCGCTACGAGTACCTCGTTTGTTACCAAATGAAACGCGCCCACAACGCCTTCAATATCGAATACATCATCGGCGGTATCGGCTCAATGTTTCGCAAGAGCATCATCAAACAAGTCGGCTACTACGACACCGACACCGTCACCGAAGACATCGACCTCACCATGAAAATCATTCGCCAAGGCAACAAATCCAACAAAGTCCTTTACGGTTCCGACGTCATCGCCTACACCGAAAGCTGCCTTAGTATCGGTGCTCTCATCCGTCAGCGATTCCGCTGGAAATGGGGCCGTATGCAAACCTTCTACAAAAACCCTCGCATGTTTTTCAACAGCCAAAGCCGCTACACTAAAATGCTCACCTTTCTCCAGCTCCCTTTTGCCGTCTTCGGCGACTTCGCCTTCTTTTTCGAACCAATATTAGTAACATATATTTTCTTTATCACCATCTTCTACAGAGACTGGCGCACCCTACTCTCCGCTTGGATTGTGGTCAGCAGTTATCTAGCATTAAACGTTCTCGCCGAAGAAACCATATCCATTCGCCAACGTCTCAAGCTCTCTCTCTTCGCCCCTCTCATGTACTTCACTTTCTATCTATTAAGTTTCGTCGAATACATCGCCCTCATCAAATCACTATCTCGCATCTTCACTCTCCCCTCATCAGTCAAAAGCAAAGTCTGCAACTGGCAACACGTTGAACGCTCCGGCCAGGCTCGGATAGCCGTTTAATCCCCTTCTTTCCAAGTTTTTTTACGCTAAAATCAGCTCTCGTGACAAACACTAACAGCTGGTCTTCTTTCAGAATTTTTCTCAACCTCAGTGCCATCACCCTTCTTCTCACTGGTGTGGTTACTTTATTGTCATCCCCCGAGGCTCCGCCACCAGAATCCACACCCCAAGTTCTGGGCCTTTCTATAAATCCTTCTCCAATATCTCCTGTTTCTCAACAAAGCCCCACCCCGGTTCCATCTCTCGACCCAGAACGCTGTTCTTCCAGGCCCCAACTAGACCTGTCCGGCGCTCTCGACCCCCACCTTCACAAACTCAGCCAATACCAGAATCGTTGTAACTCCTTCGTTACCGACAGGCTCATGATCTTCACCCGTATGCCCGCCACCCTAAACCAAGCCACGACCATGGCCCATCACATGGCCACCACTCTCCAGCAATTTGCCCAGTACCAGATCACCCCCATCGTTATCATCGAACCAAAATCCGACGCCGGACTCGTCAACTTCCTCCAATTCCGCGATGGCGCATGGGATGAGCGCATCAGCACCTACTTTCAAACTCTCTCACAACTTGGCATCACCGCCGATCAATTGGGCATCTGGGTACCATTCCCCGAAGCCAACGTACCCCTCTGGGACAAAAACAATGCAACACCCCAAGATATCGGGCTGGTAATAGATCGATTCGCCTCACTGCTTCACCAATCATTTCCCCAAGCCCAAGTTTCCATTCTTCTTGATTCCATCACTTATCCCAACCACGATCCCAGCTGGTCCCAAGGGGAACAGGCCAGCCTCGAGCCCTACCTCTCCACCATTACTCCAGGATCTCTCACCAGTTTCGGCCTCCAGGGATTCCCTTGGCAGCCCCACTCAGAGAGCTTCTCCCAACGCACCATCACCGACCCACAATATTTCCTCAATCCATCTCTAACCGCAGATGCCGCACAAACAATAGGTGTTAACCAAGTCTGGTTCAACACCGGCACCTTCGCCGCCAAATACACCAATCTCCCCAATCGCACCGTCACCACCACTGCCAGTGAAAGAAAGATGATCCTCAGTCAAATCATAGAACAAGCCCAAGTACTCAAAAGTCAGGGATTCGATGTTCAAATCAACCTCTTTGCCGAAAACAAATCCCACACTCCCGAAGCCACCAACTGGTCCTACTTGGATACACCCACCAACAACCAAGAACACTTCCAAGTGTTCGCCTGGTTCGTCCAAGAACTAGAAAAAAACCACATCGGCTTCTCCCTTTTTGATCAATAAAAAATTTTCCACCCTCGGGGTGGCAATCTCTTGACACCTCGGTACATTACTCTACATTG
>CAYNFZ010000073.1:3591-7253 GCA_964396725.1 uncultured Pseudomonadales bacterium | reverse complement strand
CTATCAAGGAAGCTCACAAAGACGAAGTTGAGTTTTACACTAGCTCTGTAGGCGAATTGGAAAAACAACAAAAGCTTTTCGAAAACAGATTAGAAAAAATCTATGAAGACAAAATCGACGGCAAAATTTCTGAAGCCTTCTATCAAAAAAAACACCAGGAGTACTCTGTAAAAATCCAAGATATTGAAGAACAACGGGGAGATCACTCTCAAGCTAATCTTCGCTACCACCAACTAGGAGTAAACTTCTATGATCTCTCACAAAAAGCCAAAAGCTTATATCAAAAAGCCAAGAAAGAAAACCGCCGCCAGTTGCTACTCCTAATCTTCAAAGCCATGTATCTAGACGAAGGCGAACTATCTTATGAACTTTCCAAACCTGCCCTACTCTTACAAAAGGCCGTCCAACTTACCAACAAAATCAGTTCGAAAATGCAAAAAACTGACAAAATAGTAGCCAATATTTTCGAACCATTAAAAAAGATTGATTATTCAAACAAAAACGGAGAGTTTTTGACCCTCCGTTCCGAAGTGCTCCCCGGCGAGGATTCGAACCTCGGACCTTGAAGTTACATGTAACCCATATATTTCTATACGGCATGGACTATCTCATCACCCAAATTTTGGGTGGAGGGCGCTAATTGGTGTACTCACCTAGTCTCTGCACCTGCCTACTCTAAGGATTGCTTGCAATCCGAAGCTGTGCGTAGGATTGGCTCAGGATTACCTTGCTATCTACTAGTTTAGGTTTCCCTGAATTCACCCTCTTTTTCCATTCAGCATCTCTGCTGAAGGCTGCCAATCGACAGCTTCCTGCTCTACCACTGAGCTACCGGGGATCAGTTCTCAAAGAACCCCAGTATTATAATTCCTAACTCGAGAAATATCTACCCATCTCCCCACACTTCTCCTCCTCACTCACCACTGCTAGCCGCATACCAGCGCGCAAACTCCTTCACTGCCTCCTCCACTTGATTCGTCCAGTAACCCTCTCGATCATCACTCGCCGTCGCCACCATACTCTCTTCCGCCAAATCCGGCCTCACCTCCCGCACCCTCGCATGCCCCACTTCCTCAGCCAAAATCTCCTTCAACCTCCACCTCAACTCCCCACTCAAACCCCCTCCCCACCTCAACGACCCCTCCAACACATCTCCAAACCACGCCTCGTCAAAACCCACCCACACCTCTCCCCCAGCCTCTTCCCAGCAATAACCCTCAAATCTCCGCAGCCCATGTGCCCACCCATTCAACACTCCCACCTTTGGTATTTCTTTATTCCCAAGCACCCTACTCGCCTCCCACACAGTTGTCCCCACCAAAGCATCTATCCCCAAACTCCCATAAACCGTTTTCATTTCCTCCGACCAATAAGGGCCAAAAGCCCGCTCCACCGCCTCCCCAAACTGATCCACCAACACTTCAATTTGTTCGGCCTCACACTCAACCGGTAATCTAGATTCACCCAGCGACACCCCCATCTCATCAAATCTACACACCCACTCTTTACTCAAGGTAATCCTGCAGCTGCTTCCGCTTGCTCGGATGCTTCAGCTTCCGCAACGCCTTGGCTTCAATCTGCCGAATCCGCTCCCTCGTCACCCCAAACTTCTTTCCCACTTCCTCTAGTGTCATCGGCTTAAATCCCAGCCCAAATCTCATCTTCAACACTTTCGCTTCCCGATCCGACAACGACGCCAACACCTCATCGATATTTTCCTTGAGTAGCCGCTTACTCGTCGCGTCATACGGCGACGGCTGCGACTCATCGGGAATAAAGTCTCCCAAATATGAATCATCATCATCCCCAATCGGCGTCTCCAACGAAGTCGTCTTCTGCGAAATCTTCATAATCTCCCGAATCTTATCCGGCGACAACTCCATAATTTCCGCGATCTCCTCCGGAGTCGGCTCTCGCCCCAAATCCTGCATCAGCCGCCTCTGCGTTCTCACCATTTTGTTGATTGTCTCTACCATATGCACCGGAATCCTAATCGTCCTTGCTTGATCAGCGATAGCTCGCGTAATCGCCTGTCGAATCCACCACGTCGCATACGTTGAAAACTTGTACCCCTTCGTCCAATCATACTTCTCCACCGCCCGAATCAATCCTTTATTCCCTTCCTGGATCAAATCCAAGAAAGTCATCCCTCTCCCAATATATTTCTTGGCAATCGACACCACCAACCGCAGATTAGAACTCGTCAACTTCGCCTTCGCTTCCATGTCCATCTTCTCCACTTTCTGCGCCAAATCAATCTCTTCTTCTCGAGTCAGTAACGGAATCCTCCCAATCTCCTTCAGATACATTCTCACTGGATCCGCCGCCGCCCTATCATCCAAGCTCGTCAACTTCTCCAACTCCTTCTCCAACTCCGTTGCCAACTCCTTATCGCTCCCCAAGTCCTCATGAGTCACACTCTCAAACACATCAATCTCTTTGGCCATCAACTCACCGTACAAATCATCCAGCTTATCTACCACAAACTCCGCGTCCGGAAAAATCTCCAGAATCTCATCTTGTGTCACAAACCCTTGATCTTCTCCCCGAGCCAACAACTCCTTAATTAGCTTGGTTCGCGTTCGCTCATGCATTCGCCGGGGTTCTGGATTCACCTCTTTGGCTTTTCGCTTGCCCGTTTTTTTGCTTACCTTTTTCGCCATAGGTGCATATTTTACCAGAGAAACCCTCCCACCTCTAGTTCAAATCACTCGGTTTCTCCTACTTTTCCACCCCCAAGCTCCGCAACAACTCCGAAAACTCACCCTGCAACTTCCGTAACTTCTCCTCATCCCCATCAGACAACTCCTTCTTCCGTTCCAGCTCCCCGATCTCCCTCGATACTCCCTTCATTCTTTGCATCACCCCCAACCTCACCAACTCCTCCACACTTTCCCCAAACTCCCGCTCCACCCCTTCCTCATCCATTTCCACCAACCCTTGCGCCAAATACACCTGATTCATCAACCCCAACAACTCCCGCGGCAAAATCGCCACAAATTCCTTCACTCGAAAATCTTTATTATGCTTTTCTATCCACCCATCCATCGCCTCGGCCATTTTCACCAAACCCGGTATTCTCCACCTATAATCACCCAGCTCTTTCCACCGTTTCACCGCCCTTTCACCCGACATCGACAACAACAATCCCCACACATGCTTCTCCAGCAATTCCCCTCGCCCTTCTCCCTCGCCCTTCTCTTTCTTCTCATCTTCCCCCACCCTCCCCACCGTCCCCAGCCTTTCCATCTCCCCCGCTACTACCTCTTCCCTCACTCCCAGTTTCTCCGCCACCATCTTCACATAATGATCCCGCTCCACACTATTCGCTATCCCTGCCAGTACCGGCACCAACTCCTCGGTTATCCTCTTCTTTCCCAACCCCGTCCCCACACCATGCATCAAAAACGCCCTCTCAATCAAAAACTCATACGCTCCCAACCCCTTCTTCGTCTGCTTTTTCCACAATTCCGGCTTCGCTCGAGCCACCTCATCCGGATCTTTTCCGCCCTCTACCGTCACCACCTCTACATTCACCCCCAACTTCTCCGCTACCGCAATCCCTCTCTTGGTCGCTTCATCTCCAGCCACATCCGCATCCAAGCACAGCACCACGTTCCGCGTTAATCGCAATAAAAGCCTCAACTGGTCCTCAGTTACCG
>CAYNFZ010000073.1:0-3581 GCA_964396725.1 uncultured Pseudomonadales bacterium | reverse complement strand
GAACCCTTAATTCCCACCACATTCATCACTCCCGCTTTATATGAAGAAATCACGTCCAACTCCCCTTCCACCACCAACACTCTGTCTTTCTTGCGAATCACACTCCGTGTTTTCTCAATCCCATACAACAACTCCCGTTTGTGATAAATCTCCGTTTCTGGAGTATTCACGTACTTGGCTTCCTTCACTCCTTCCTCAATCAACCGCCCCGAAAACCCCACCACTCTCCCTCGAAAATCTGCCAAGGGAAACATCACCCGTTTGCGAAACCGATCATAATACCGACCTCCTCTTCCTCCACCAATCGCCATTCCCGCTTTCTCCACTTCCTGCTGAGTAAACCCTTTCTTTCCTACCAGATAACGAAGTGCTGCATCCCAACTATCTGGCGCCCACCCCAACTCAAACTTCTCCACCATTCCCTTATCAATTCCCCGCTTAGACAAATACTGCCTCCCCTCCTCTCCAGCCACATGACTCACCAACACATAGTGATAATACTCTTTAACCAAATTCAACAACTCATACAACCTCTTCACTTCCGCTTCTCGGCCTGTAGGCCGATACTGCTCCAGCTTCACTCCCGCCTTCTCCGCCAATGTCTCCAGCGACTCCCGAAAGGTCATTCCTTCATACGCCTGCAAAAACGAAAACACATCCCCACTCTCTCCACACCCAAAACACTTATACACCTGCAGTTCAGTCGACACAAAAAAACTCGGCGTCTTCTCCGAATGAAACGGGCACAACCCTTTGTAGTACTTCCCCGCTTTTTTCAGCTCCACTCTCGACCCCACCACCGCCACTATATCCGTCCTTTGCTTCACCTGCGCCACTTGGTCTGCCATGTCCACATTCTATCACCCAAAAAACCCAAAACCGCTCCTTACGGCTATACAAATGAACACAATCTTCATTTCTCCCAACTCTAGAGCATATCAGAACCAACTCTCACCCTACCCCAAACAAACTCAAAATTCCGCAGGAATTTTAAAGAGGAGGAACCAGCAGAAAGTCGCAGTTTTACCAAAAACTCTCCTTCGCGGCCCACTAAGCGGACTTTGTCCACCGTAGCTCGCTTCGGCGAGCGAAGGCGGAGGCGGAGGGATTCGAACCCACGTAGCTCTTTCGAGCTCACGCTTTCCAAGCGTGTGCAATTGGCCGCTATGCGACGCCTCCAAGTTTTTCTGTCAGTGTGTGCTTTAACAGAATTTCTATTCTTTCTTTTCCCTTTCCAGTTTTTAGGAACCTTTCTTCTCGCAAAGAATCAGTTTTATTAATAAAAGCCTCGTAGTATACCAAAACCCAATCCTGAACCTGTTTTGTGTATCGCGACCTTCCTCGCTTATGCTGCTCAAACCGAGCTCTCAAATCCCCAGTTGATCCAGTATACGTTTTATCTAGTTTCTCACTGTAAATGATGTAGACATAATGCATCAAATTCCTAGCGTGTGTCATCCCTTGGATGATCAGCCTTGGGCTGACAATTGGCCGCTATGCGACGCCTCCAGGTATGCTTGTAGCTTGTAGCTTGTAGCTTGTAGCTTGTAGCTTGAGAATTTTATCACGCCCCTTCTTCCTACTCCTCAAACCTCGGCTGACTATATCCATAAATCACCACCGGCAACAATCGATATCCCCTCACTCCCCTCCTATCTACCTCCAACTCCGCCACCACTCCTCTTCTCGTCTTCTCCGACCACATCTGGTCAAACACCAGATTCCCCAAGCTATAAAAAATCACCCCATCGCTATACTCCTCCACCGCTTGCACCCAATGCGGATGATGACCCATCACCACATCCGCCCCACTATCCACCATCAACCTTCCCAACCTCACCTGTCTTTCATTTGGCTCCGCCACATACTCGCTTCCCCAATGCACACTCACCACTACCACATCACTCACCCGCTCCGCACTTTCTATCGTCGCCACCATCGCCTCTTCGTCAATCCTCCCAGTCACATCATCCACCGCCACCATCCCCACCCTCACCCCTTTTCTCTCCACCACTTCCACTTCTCCTTCCCGCACTCCCACTACCCCATTCTCCTCCAGCCACTCTTCACTCATCGCTAGCCCCCGCACTCCTTGATTAGTGTTGTGGTTGTTCTCCAAACTCACCCCATCCACCCCTGCCCAAACCAATCCTTCCACCGCCTCTCTCCTAGCACAAAATATCATCCCCGTATTCGTATCCGGACAATCCCACCCAAACGGCGCTTCCAAATTCACCAGTACCACATCCACTCCTCGCAAATACTCCCCAATTTCCAAAAACGGATATCTCCAATTATCTTCTCGAGCCATGGTCGTGTTCACACTTCTACCCAACATCACGTCTCCACCCAACACCAACCAAACCCTGTCTGATTCCTCCCCAAAACCTCTCAACCCCAATACCCGCCCCACATCCAACCTCGTCCACCCAACTCCCACCACCACCACTACTAAACTCACCCAAGTCCACAAATGTTTCATCCCTCAATTCTCCACCATCTCCCTTGCCTTATCCAATGCCGCGCGCTCCCCAGCAAACGCCAACATCTCCACTGCCTCCTCAAACCCATACCACCCCGCATCTTCCATTTCCCAATCATGATCCTCCGGATCCCCACTCTCATACTCCATCAAATAAAAAGACACCGTCTTTAACACCCTCACCTTTTCCTCTTTAGATTCCCCAAAGCCCGGTTCCTCTTGATAAACCTTCACTCTCCGAATCGGTTTGTCCTTTTGCTTACCGCTGTTAACTTTTTTATCCAGCGTTGCCACAAACCAATACTCCTCTTTATGAATCGGCCTTTCCCCAATCACTCTAGCCTTCACCCCCATCTCCTCCTCCGTCTCCCTCACCGCCGCCTCCATCCCTCTCTCCCCTTCTTCAATCAAGCCCTTGGGCAACACCCACTTATGATACCCAGAATGCTTTCCTATTAACCATTTAATTTGATATTTAGAATTTGGAATTTGAAATTTCTGATACACCACCCCACCCGCCGAATACTCTTGTTTCACTGGCATTTTTTTCATGTTTAGAATTTGAAAATTGACAACTGATCATTCTCAGCTACGCTGAGTTTGTGCACCCACCAGGAATCGAACCCGGACTTGTGGTTCCGGAAACCACCGTTCTATCCATTAAACTATGGGTGCTTCTGTGTGGGTGGAGAAACCTATGTTTTATCCATTAAACTACAGGAGCATATATTAAAATCGATCTCACCCAACTGGGCGGGGATCATGGGATGAAATTGGAACTTTTTTTATCTTTGACAGACAATCTCTTCCTATATCCAATTCTACTATGACCTGAAGCATACCATTGTTCCATTTTTGTAAAAACAAAATAACCTTGACTCTCATAAAAAGCTGCCCCTTCATACTCCGCAGTCCAAGTCCAAATATGCAAAATTCCTAAACCAGCTATCTCTTCCTCAAGCTTGCAAAGCATTGTTGCCCCAATCCCCTTTCTCCTGTACTCCTTTTCAACAAACAAGTCTGTTAGATAGAAATACGGGCTATACCCTATTTCTGATTTATAAGCCAATCCGGATGAACAACCAATAAACTTATCCCC
>CAYNFZ010000072.1:0-7302 GCA_964396725.1 uncultured Pseudomonadales bacterium | reverse complement strand
CGGGGGGTGGAAATGAACGAGAGAAGTGCCGTTGTGGTAAGTGATATGGGTAATACGGATGAGGGTAGAGGAGGATGAGTTGGCAAGTGATTCTATATCAGGGATGAGAGTTTGGTCGATGATGCCGAGATATTTGATGGTGTAAGGAAGAGAAGAAGAGGTAGAGGGTTTGATTTCCGGAACCAACTCGCGCAGAGAGCGGATAATGGCTTTTTTGATTTGACTAGATGAAGATGGTTGGTTTGAGGACATAGATGAGATGATGTTAACGGAAAAATGAGCAGATAAAAAAACTCCCTGGGGGGAGTTGGTAAAAAATTACACCCCCCTACCCTATTGGCGGCAGAATAAGAAGATGGGAAGGGAGTGAGTGTTTGACATGTAATATATATTAGCTAGATTTGGAGACTGATTCAACAAGGTGTTTGAAGGTGGGAAAGTCGGAAACGACAAGCTCGGCGAGCATTTTGCGGTTGAGGTGTACTTGATTTAGTTTGAGAAAATTGATGAGGCGGGAATATTTGGGGGCGTGGTCGATTTGAGAGAGGCCGGCGTGAATACGCTGGATCCAGAGTTTTCTTAGATCTCGTTTTTTAAGACGGCGGCCAGTGTAGGCGTATTGGCCGGCGTGAAGGTCGGCTTCGCGGCTGACTTTGTAGAGTCGGCCTTTGGTCATACGCATACCCTTGGTGCGTTGGAGTACTTGTTTGTGACGTCTTCTTCTGGTAGGTCCGGTTTTAACTCTCATAATAATCTAATGACTGTAATTTATATCGAATAGGTTCGAGTGTTTTTTTAGGCTTCGCCAAGCATCTGTTTGATTTTTTTGGCGAATTTACCGGTAATAACACGAGGAATTTGGTAGCCACGGATTTGGCGTTTGGTTTTTTTACGTCGGAGATGACGCATGCCTTGGGCGCGATGGATGACTTTACCGGTTTTGGTGATTTTGAAACGCTTGGCGATAGATTTTCTAGTTTTTTGTTTGTATTTGGCCATATTAGTCGTTGGGTTTTTGTTTTTTAGTAGGTTTGAGGGTCATGGTGAGAATGCGACCATGCATTTTAGGTTCTTGATCAACGATAGCGATCGAAGAGAGGGAGTGGGTGACTTTTTCGAGAACTTCGTAGCCGAATTCTTTTCTAGTAATTTGGCGACCAATGAATTTAACGTTGACCTTAACCCTGTCTCCTTGGGTGAGAAATTCTTGGGCTTTGTTGACCCGGTTGTTCAAATCGTTTTGAGCAATAAATGGAGTAAGTCTAATTTCTTTGAGTTCACTATTTTTGCTTTTTTTACGACTTGATTGATCTTTTTTCTTTTGAAGATAGCGAAAGTTGTTAAAGTCGATGATTTTGGCGACGGGAGGTTTGGCATTGGGAGCAACCACGACAAGATCGAGGTTATGTTTTTTAGCCTGGGTTATGGCATCAGCTTTGGAAAACACTCCAAGCTGGCTGCCGTCCTTGTCTACGACTCTTAACCGGTTGGCTTTGATGTATTGGTTAATTTGGTAGAACTTCTTTTTACTAATCTTAAACTCCTGATTGAGTGAGGTCGCTTTTAACTGATGGATTTTATCACATCCTCTCTAGTTGAAGCAAAGTGAGTTGTGGAGAGGTTACTTGAGATCGGTAGTAAGGGATTGGGCGGTGATTTGTTTTTGGAGTTTGGTGGAGAAATCGGAGAAGGATAGAGTACCCAAATGGTGTTGGCCGCGACTGCGAATCGAGACAGAGTGGGTCTCGATTTCTTGGTCGCCGACTACTAACATATAAGGAACTTTTTGCTTCTCAGCTAGGCGAATACGATTTTGCATGGAACCATCGCCCAAAGTTTCGACACGGACGTTTGAGTGGAGGAGGTGTTGGTGAAGGGTGTGGGCGTATTGGGTATGATCCTGTGAGATGGGGATGATGATGACCTGGGTAGGGGCTAACCAGACAGGAAAGGCGCCGGCGAAGTGTTCGATTAAGATACCGATGGTGCGTTCAAGAGAGCCGGTAAGACCGAAGTGGAGGATAATGGGATGATCATCTTGGCCATTTGAGTCAGTGTAGACTAAACCAAGTTTTTTTGCCATGAATAGATCAAGCTGGAGGGTGCTCATTTGCCAATGACGACCGATGGCGTCTTGGACCATGAAGTCGATTTTGGGACCGTAAAAAGAGGCCTCGCCTGGGTAGATTTGGTATTTGAGTTGATTGTCTTTGACAATTTGTTCTAGTTTATGGCCAGCTTTTTCCCAGGTTTGAGAATCGGTAATATATTTGACGTTGTCGTTGGGGTCGTTTAAAGAAAGACGAACCCAAAAATTGGTGAGGCCAAACGCACGAAACATGGTCTTGACCATACCGATGCAAGTGGCGAATTCCGAGTCGATCTGACTTGCTTGCATCAAGATGTGGGAGTCATCGATGGTGAGAGCCCGGACTCGGGTCAAGCCACCCAGTTCACCACTTTTTTCATAGCGGTAGCAAGTTCCAGGTTCAGTGAGACGGAAGGGGAGATCTTTGTAGGAACGAGGTTTGGATTCATAGATCATGTAGTGGTGGGGACAGTTCATGGGCTTGAGGACATAGGTTTCTTGATCGATGCCAAAGGGGGCATACATGACATCTTGATAGTGTTGCCAGTGACCGGTACGTTTGTAGAGATCGTTTTTGGCGATATGGGGAGTCCAGACTTCTTGGAAATCGGCGTGACGTAGGAGTTCTCGTTCATAAGACAGAATTTGGTTTCTGATGACAGTACCCTTGGGGGTAAGGAGGGGAAGTCCTTTGCCGATATCGTCATTGATGACAAAGAGATCGAGTTTGACACCCAAGACTTTGTGGTCACGTTTATGGGCTTCTTTGAGGTTGTGCAGGTGTGCTTGCAGATCTTTTAAAGAAAAAAAGGCGGTGCCGTAGATGCGAGTGAGCATGGGGTTTTGTTCATCACCACGCCAATAGGCGCCGGCGACTGAGAGAAGTTTGAAGTATAAAAGAGTGTCTTGAGGGCAGGTAATGTGGCCACCACGACAAAGATCGCGAAATTCCCCTGATTGATAGATAGTAAGTTCTTGATCTTGAGCGGCGAACTCATGGATGAGTTCTTGTTTATAGGGATTATGGGTGAATTCTTGGAGGGCTTGTTTTGTGGTAACGGAGTGTTTGGTGAATGACTTCCAAGATTTGACTAGGGAGTGCATCTTGCGTTCGATGTTTTTGAGATCTTTGTCAGAGATTTTTTGATCACCAAAATCGATGTCGTAGTAGAAGCCGGTTTCTATGGCGGGACCGAGAGCGAGTTTAGCCTGGGGGTAGAGTTTGAGAACGGCAGCAGCAAGAAGATGAGCGGTAGAGTGACGTAAATGGTCGTAATCTGAGGGGGAGTATTGTTTGGATGACATGTGAGTAGATGAATGAATATTAATTGGGAAAGGAGGTAGCTTTAAGTTGAGAACAGGATAATAGGTTGGAAAATGGCGAGGAGGAAAAAGGGAAATGGTTTCTTGGGAAAAGAGTTAAGAAACATAGAAGACCACTTAGTTCCAGGATTCCTCCGGTAAGCTCAGGGTAAATCCTGGTTGCCAAAGGAAGGTTCCATCCTGGTAGTGGTCTTAATTCCCCTACTTCGAGTAGATATCGCTTTCTTGGCCGGGTGGTGAGTCCGGGTGAAAGGAAAGATTGAATTTAGTTGATTATACACTAGGTGGTGATGGTGGTTGAAGATGTGGGAAGGGTTGGTTGTGGGTTAGGGGCCGAAAGCGGTGGAGGGTTGCTGGAGTTTGGAAATGCTGGAGAAGGTGTCGAGTAGGGGTTGGAGTTGGGGCATGATGAAAGTGAAGCTGATGTAGCCGATGACGGCAATGAAAACTAAGTAGAGGATGAGGCCTCCAAGAGTACGGGAAAAACCAGCGAGAAAGTTTCTGAAAATAACCTGAGAGAGGGGGACGGTATAGAGAGTGTCCTGGGGTTTGGTAACAGAGGGAGAGTCTGGGTCGAGTGGTTGGGGAGAAAGATCGGATTTGGAGGGTGGGGCGGTGAGTCCAGGAGAGGGGGGAGGAACATTGGCAGCGGAAGCGGCCGGATTGGGGGCCGGTGTGGTGGTGGAAGATGATGGACTGGCGGGGAAAGGGGGAGGGGCTCCGGCTTCGATGGCAGATGGAGGAGGGATGGAAGTGAGTTGATTGGCTGGAAGGGTGGGAGGGTGGGGGGCAGGTTGGTTCATGAAAATGAAATGATTTGATGGGTGAGCTCGGGAGGACTTGAACCTCCGACCTCTTCGATGTCAACGAAGCGCTCTAGCCAACTGAGCTACGAGCTCAAGATAGCGATATTTTACTGGAGAAGAAGGGTGGTAGCAAATTTGATTCAGCAGTCTTTGGGAAAGGTTATGTGAATGTGGTGAAGACATGGTACGGGTACGGAATCATCCATATACGTGGGAGCTCCCTTTTTTGACGGCAATTTCGGCAGTGGGAGAGAAGGATTGAGATAATAAAAATAGTAAGAAGGCGGACAAGATTCATTGGAATAACTGTATGAATGGGGCGTGTGAATGTCAAATTGGATTAGGTAGTACTCCCCTACTCTGGCTTGGTAGGGATCTGAGCTGCTTGGGGAAGGTAGGGGGAACTTTAAACTGTTTGGATGGCCTTTCTTGGCTAAAGGCTACGAAAGGGCGCACTAGCTCGAAAGAATGAATGTCGATGGATAGACGAAGGACTTTGGGGGGAGATATCTAACCGGTCTGGGTAGCAACGGTGCGTTCCTGAGAGAGAAGGAATTTGGTACCAGCGACTTTTTGGTTGGCCATGTGCCAGTAGTATGATTGAGCATGAATGCGTTGAGACTGGAGGGAAGCCCAGTGGCGAGATTCGGTAACGCGTTTTCTTAAAATTTGGAGGAAAGAGAGGAGTTTTTCGAAGAAGTTAAGATGGTAGGTGCCGGGGTGGGTGATTTCTTGATGGATGACTGTTTGGATGGATTGATCGAGGCTGACGACTTCTTGGGCGATTTTTTGAATTTCGGCACGGATGTGATTGATTTTTTGGTCGATTTCTTGTTGGTGGCGATTGAAGATAACGGTTTCTTGACGTTCGTATTCGTATTTGACTTTTTCCTGGGCTCTAATTTGAGCTTCGGACGATTTGAGATATTCGGAAAAATCAAAGGGGGGTTGGTTTTCAGTATTAGAAGGGGTGACAGAGTTGGTGTTGAAGATGGTATCGAGAGTTTGTTGGGTGGTGCCGGCGATGAGATCTTGGGAAATACCGTGGACGGTGTCGGTGACGAGGCTAGACCCGGTGGATTTGAGGGCCTCGATGAAGTTGGCGTGAGAGGTGGAGCGGGTGGTGGTTTGGGGGGGGTTAGACTGGTGGGGTGAGGATGGTTGGGTCATAAAAGGAGAATTATTTGGTTGGTATTATAGACGTTTGGAGTGCAAAAGTCTGTAGGAATTAGTGGACAAGAGAGGGAATGTGACTGAGGTTGATGTAGAGGAGGTGGAAAATTAAGGTTGGGGTGAGCCGAGGAAGTGATCGACGACCTTGCGTTTTAAGAGAATGACTTTGAGGTTGATTCTTTGGTTGGGACTGTGGAGTTGATTTTTGGTTTTGGGATCGGGAACGGAATCAATCAAACGGTCGACTTCGGCTTCGGTGACAGTGAGATTTAAGTCGGAGGCGATGGCTTGGAGAATGAATTCAAGCTTCAAGGTGCGGATGGCAGATTTTTGGTATTCACTTTTGAGCTCGTCGAGAGTTTTGTTGATGGATCGGATATAGTCATCGAGAGTGAGACCGAGATTATCGATTTGTTCGAGTAACCGAGACAGAAGACGATCGACTTCTTGGTTGACTAGGAGAGTAGGAACTTTGAGGGTGACGGTGTTGACAAGAGTGTTGAAGAGGAGGGTGAGTTTTTGGTCGTGCTGGTTGGTATCCGAGGAGGGTGGGGTTTGAGGGTCTCCAGGTTTCCAAATTTTAGTGGTGGGGGAGAATTTGGAAAGAGCCAGACGAACGACTTGCTGATAATTACCGAGTTTGATATCGGGTTTTTGGGCGACTTCGGCTTCAAAGATGAAATCGCCGTTTTTTTCGACGGTTTTTAAGTTGATTTTGGGGAAGGAGATGGGGGTGATTTTTTTGGTTTGTATGGCTTTGGAGTATGACTGGGGAAGAATAGATTCGACGGCGAGTTGTTGAAGCTTGGATTGACCGAGTTGGGATTCGACGAGTTTCTTGGGAGCTTTGCCTTTGCGAAAACCTTTAACGACGGTGGTGCTGATGGCGGTTTCAAGTTGCTGGTCGTAGGCTTTGGTGACTTGAGATTTGGTGACGGTAAAAGAAAATTTCATAAAGAAAAGATTTGAGTAAATGGTGAGAATGGGGTATTTTCTCTTAGTTGGGAGGAAAACTCAAGAGAAGGGGTAGATGAAGCTAGAGTTGGGGACGAAAAAGCTGGAGAGCGGTGGGGAAGTCTTTTTGGTGGATGAGAGCATTGAAGGTAGGAGCTTGGGGGAGGCGATCGTAGATTAAGTGATCGTGAGTGCCGACGGTGGAGCGAATGACGAAGGAGATGATGACGAGACCAAGACTGGAAATGAGGTGGATTCTGTGAGCCAGAGAGTGGTGACGTTTGATTAAGATCAAACCATAGATAGTCTCGAGGCTGGCGGTGGCGATGAGAATGATGGAGCGCCGAAAGACCGCTTGGTAAATGGACTCAGAGAAGTTGGAGGCGTTGAAGACAGCAGGAATGTGGGGGTAGATGTAAAAAAGTTCGACGAGTTCGTTATACAGGGCGATGAGACCATTGATGAGGAGAAAGAAGGAAAAAATGCGAAGGAGGGAGCGTTCGATTTGGATGACGATTTCTTGAGGTTCGTGATGTTGGAGTTCTTTTTCTAGTTGGGTCGATGAAGGAGTGGGAGGGGGATGGGGAGATAGCGGGGTGGGGGGAGGTGGTGGGGTGGTGGCGGTTGAAGTCATGTAACTAGATTAACAAACTGGGAACGGAGTGACAATGCGAGGGGATTAAAGAGAAGGGTGAAGGGGTAGATGGTTACAGCACAAGCGGAAGCTACAGATGAGTGGAAGTAGTCGAATTCAACGCAATGGTTGGGACTGAAGGTGGAGAAAGGGTGGTAGGCAGAACGGGTGTTTTTCAAGCAGGCTAGAAGGAGAAACTGGGGAAATGGTGGTAGAAGCGGGAGGGAGTTAGGGTAAGGTGAGAATGGTGAGGGGCTGGCCCTGGTGGTTGTACCATTGGCCTTCGGAGTAGATACGAAGGTAATAGGAAGTGTGGGGTTGGA
>CAYNFZ010000071.1:0-7307 GCA_964396725.1 uncultured Pseudomonadales bacterium | reverse complement strand
ACGGCCACCGATACCCCACTCTCCTGCTTGATTTGCCAGTCTTGTAAATATTTCCTTCCAATTTCTTCCAACCACCTCTCCTCCATCATGACTTTCTCTTCCTCTCCAATCGCCTCCACCACTTCTCCGTATTCTTCCGCCACATTCACTCGCTCTACTTCCCATCCCCAAGACTCAAATAGCTTGGCTCCTACCATCCACCTCTCCCACACCTGTAAATCTCCCTCATACCTTCCTCTTATCCACTCCCATCCAACCTTGGTCAAACTCGAGTTCTCCGAAACACTTACTCCCTCTACTACTCCATACACAACTGTACCCAACCATGTTTCCACACTCTCCCCCAACAACCGCCACCCTTTCTCTTCCAACTCACCTAATTTTTTTACCGCTGCAACCCTATAATCTCCATAACCTCCTCTAACTCTCATATACATCTCACCATCAATCCCCACTAACGCCACTTGCTTCTTCACCGTATCCACCGACACCAATACCCACCCACCTTCCTCCCTTTGCATCAATAAACTCAACCGGTTCATCCCATTCCAGTACCCACCCCCTCTCTGAAACCACACCCACCCTCCCACCAAAAAAGCCAGCCCCAAGCCCAACCCTAAACCCAACCCTCTCGCCAATACCCTCCGTCTTTTCCCAATCCTCTTGGACTGTATTCTTTTCCAACTTACAACTTTTTCCCTACTATTCCCCTTGATTATCCGCACTCCCCAACCCTCCCCAGTTTTTCCTGTATAATTTCACTCACCATGATCCCCATTACTTTACTTCTTATTTTTTTCGGTATCGGCCTTATATTTGTCGGGTCCAAAACCAACAACCCTAGCCCAAGATCTCTCGGGGTTAAACTACTTCTTGTCGGCATTGTTTTGTTCATGCTCTCCCGTTTCACCGATATTTCCATTTTTCCCAACTTGCAACCTCGATAGCATTTCCTCTCTCATTTGGCCCACTACCTTAATCATAGTGTACAAATTGTGAATACTCGCTAAGCGATAATAGCTTAACTCTCGAGCCACAAATAAGTGCCGCAAATAGGCTCTAGAATAACCATTCACACAAGTATAACAACCACACCCTTCAACAATCACTCCATTATCTCGACTAAACCTATTATTAGCAATATTCAACCTCCCCTTTTCAAACTCACTCACAAATTTATACTCCCACCCCCTCCCTTTTCGCTTTTTCTCCAATCTCCCCGCATACAACCCTCCCATTCTCGCAATTCGTGTCGGCGCTACACAATCAAACAGATCCGCCCCCGACTCCACCGCCCTTATCGCATCACTCGGACCTACCCCCACTCCCATCAGATACAATGGTTTTTCTCTAGGTAACAAATCTCGTATCCAACTCACATTTTTCTCAGTCTCATCAGCATCTTGACCTATGGTCCCTCCCCCTACCGCGTTGCCAAACAACTCCTCACCCACCACAAACTCCGCTGATTGCCTTCTTAAATCTTTATATCCTCCTCCTTGGATAATTCCCAACAACATCTGTGCCGCCACTTTACCTTCCTTTTTTCTCTCCATTCCCACCCATTTCTTTTTACCTCGCACCAACCATTTATGTGTCCGCTTCATCGCTTCTTTGGCATATTCTCGCCCTCTATCCGGAGTCGCTTCGTCAAAAGCCATAATCACATCCGCTCCCAGATTTTCCTGAATCTCAATCGACCGTTCTGCATTCAATCGATGCCGCGATCCGTCCAAGTGCGACCAAAAAGTCACTCCTTGCTCATCAATCTTGGTCGGCTTCACCGAATTTTTCATCCGAACCCCCATCCGAAAGTGTCCCAACGAACTCACCTGAAATCCTCCCGAATCCGTCAACACCGGCCCTTTCCACCTCATAAACTGCGCCACTCCTCCCATTGCCTTAATCAACTCATCACCCGGCCTCAAATACAAATGATAAGTATTCGCTAACACCATCTCGCACTCCAAGTCCTCCAAATCTCGCCCATCCACTGCCTTCACACTAGCCGCAGTTCCCACAGGCATAAACACCGGTGTCCTCACCACCCCATGGGGTGTCATCAACTCCCCCACCCTCCGATTTCCTTCGGAAACCAACACTCGAAACTCAAATCCTTCTTCACTCATCCCCTACTCCCCTTCTCTCCACTTCTGCCAAAGCTGCTCCCAAATCTTGACTCAGCGGTGCCTCAAAGACCACCACTTCATTCTTCACCGGATGTCTCAATTCTATCTTACTTGCATGCAAAAAATGCCTCGGGCACCAAACCAAATCTTTTTTTAATCGTTTCTTCCCCAAATACTTGTCATCACTCACAATCGGGTACCCCAAATGCTTTAGCACCACTCTCAACTGATGCGTCCTCCCCGTCTCCGGATACAATTTCACTAAAGTCATCCCCTCCCCATATCCCTCCACCCGAGTAAATTCTCTTTGCATCTCATACCTAGTTCTACTCACCTTTCCTCCCAACACCACCCCAAATTTACCCCTGCTCCCCACCCTACCCAAAGGCAAAGTAAACAATCCCTGTCTTGGACTCACCACTCCATGTACTAGCGCCACATAAGTTTTTTTCACCTCCCGCGCCTTAAACTGTCTCATTATCTCTTCCATCACCTCCTCCGTTTTTGCCCACACCAACACCCCACTCGTTTCTTTATCGAGGCGATGTACCATTCCTAACCGTTTCGCAAACGCCCCGCCTTTGTTCTTCTCCCCACCAAATCCACCATACCTTGTCTCCATCCAATCCTGGATTGTTTTCTCCTTCACGCTCTCCGCTCGATTCACCACCACATTCGCCGGCTTGGCTATTGCCACCAGCACCTCATCTTCATATATCACCGTCACCCACTCTTTATCCACTTTTCCTCCCTTCCCGCCACAGTAACCATCCCACCGCTCCCACCAATATTACATCCGCCAAGTTTCCTGTCACCCCCCCCGGGTATCGAATAAAATCCCACACCCCCCCCCATACCAATCTATCCATCAAGTTCGACATCCCCGCCCCCATCACCACCATCCATATCCACCTAGTTTCCGCCTGTTCCCTCCCAGAAATCATCCCCACCGCTACCATCATCATCACCCCAATCAACCACCATTCTTCTCCCAGCTTCCAACCCAACACTCCTCCCGTATTCAATACCGCCAAATTCCTACTTCTAAACACCAACTTACTCGCTTGATCCACCACCACTATCACCATCACCACCCACAAACTTCCCTCAACCCCTCCCCCTATTTCCCTTATCCCTCTTCTTGTTTTTACCATCTTTATCTTCCGAAACCCTTCCCCTTTTGCTTCTTGCGCTTCTCTTTTTCTGTTTGCCAATTACCCCATAACTCATCCATGCCCGTTTTTACACTCAAACCCGATCTTGCATACAACCCCAAGGCACCTATAACCCCAACTAATAACTTCAACCCTATCGACACGTCCAGTCCCCACACTATCCATCTAGGTTCTGATAACAAACCACTAATCACTCCCCAAACCCCAAATACTACCAAATAACAAAAAAATAAAAATCCCGGTCGCGCATCTCCCTTTGATTTTTGGTACCACCCAAATTTCCTATATCGTCCTTCCACCCACCACAAATAACCAAAAACCACCAACCACACTCCCGCCCCATACAGACTTACCGGATGTCTCTTTTCAAACAATTCTGGAAATCTCACTCCCCCTACAAACCTAGTCACCCTCCCCATGCCCGTTCCTGAAAAGAAACCTCCCAAGCTCAACCACATCTGCGCCATCGCCAAACCTATCACCGCCAAGTCCAAAGATTTAAACACATTCCATCTCTTCTGCCGACAAAACCTCACATATGCCACCAATCCCCCGACTAACATCCCTGGCCATGCCAATCCAGGATGCGCCCAAATGCCCACCCAATACCACACATTAATTCCAAAATCTCCAAAATTCACTAATATATATACCAACCTTCCTCCAATCAACCCCCACCCCAATGCCTCGATCACCAAATCCAACACCTCCACCTCTTGGAAATATTCTTCTCTCGATCTCTTCCAAAATACAAACACGCCCAAAATCAACGCCAACAAACCCGTCACCATACTCGTGGGAATTACTACCGGACCCAACTTCAACATCGTCTGCCACATATCTCCATTTTACTGGCAAACCCCCTCGCTTTCCACGCCGAAACACCTGGCCCCTCCCCTCCTGTTTGGCCAAATACTACAATTTTTGTATAATCAACCTCTATGCTCTCTCTTGCCCATACCGCCACTGGAGCCTACATCGCCACCAAAATTCCTCACCCGGCCATCAGTATTCCCCTCATTCTTGCCTCCCACTATCTCGAAGATTACATTCTCCATTGGGACGTCGGCACTGGCCTCTCCACCGGCTCCAAGCATCCACTTCAAGCTTTCAAACACGAGATCCTCGATCTCGTTTTTTCCTTTTTCCTCATCTACTTTTTGTTCCAGTACGGCCAACCTCACCTCAACTACACTGCCTGGATTGGCGCTTTCATCAGTCTTATTCCCGATTTCCTCGAAGCCCCTCGAAATTTTCTCAAAGTCGAACCCAAGTGGCTTACCCCACTCAACATGTTTCACTCCAAATTCCACCATTCCACCAAAAACCTCGCTCTAGGACTGTTACCCCAAGTGCTCATCCTCCTTCTCATCGCCCTTACCCTCTAACTCACCCGCTCCACATAGCTACCGTTTCTCGTGTCCACTTTCACCTTATCCCCAGATTTCACAAATAAAGGCACTCGCACCTTTAGCCCATTTTCCAACACCGCGTCTTTATATACATTGCTCGTACTATCTCCCTTTTCCCCTGGAGCTGCCTCAGTCACACCAAGCACTACAGAAACCGGCACCTCCACATCCACAAATGCCCCGTCCCACAGCAACACTCCCACTTCTTCCCCTTCCTTCAAGTACCATCCTTGATCCCCCACCTTCTTTTTCTCCACTTCCACCTGCTCATATGTTTCATTATCCATAAAGTAGTACCCTTCACTGTCCCGGTACAAAAACTGCCACTTTTTCTTCTCGATTTCGATCTCTTCCACCCGTTCTCCCGACTTGTAAGTTTTCTGTACCAGATTTCCCGTCCTCAGATCCCTTACCTTCACCTTAATCGTCCCACTGCCACGCGATAAATGTTTATGCTTGTAATCCACCACCCGGTAAGGAACCCCGTTTTCCTCATATACCACGCCGTTTCGTAGTTTGCTCACCACAATCATAAACCCGTATTCTAACAACAGATCATGTTAAAATAAACACTTGCAATTCCCGTGACATTTATCCCCTTTTTGCCTGGATGGCGGAATTGGCATACGCGCGGGTCTCAAAAACCCGTGGAGGAAACTCCGTGTGGGTTCGACTCCCACTCCAGGCACTAGCAATCATCTCTCACTTTTTCTCTCCCCGAATCACCACCCCTCTCCTCACAATTGATTCCCCCGCCCACATCTGCCATACTTTTTTCCATGGATCGTCTTACTCAAATCCTCATTACCGCCGTCCAAGTCGACTCGATCTGGTCCATCGTCATCCGCGCCGCCATCTGGCTTATCTTTGTCTCCATCTTCGCCATCGGCGTTTCTCAAGGCAAAAAATACTCTAATATCAAATCCGAAGCCGGTTTCTTCATCGTCTTTCTCGTCTTAACCGCCATCACCATCTATCTCGTCTTCGGAGTCGTCCCTACCCTCACTAACTCAACCCCACCCAATTCTTGACCCTTTCCCATTCTCATCCTTTGTCCAATTTTACTTGGCATTTAGGATTTACTCTAAATTGGAATTTAAAAATTGACGCTTGGGGTTTCACCCGAGCCAATTGCCCCTCATCCTTCTCTCTTAACGTCTACCGAATAAAACCTAATCCGATTTCCCACAAACCTCAAATCCAATGTTCTCAAGGGTCCGTTTCTATGCTTGGCTATATTCAACTTCACATTTTCAAAATCTTCCTTATCTTCCCGATACAAAAACATCACCACATCCGCATCTTGTTCAATCGCTCCCGAATCCCGTAAATCAGCCAATTGAGGTTGCGCCGAACCCCGATGCTCCACCGCCCGATTCAGTTGTGCCACTACCAACACCGGTACCTTCAATTCTCGCGCTAAATTTTTCAGTCCCTGTGAAATCTCCGCTACTTCCTGAACTCGATTATCCATCCTTCTCGAAGGTTGTACTAAAGTTAAATAATCCACAATCACTAGTTTTAATCCTCTCTCGTGCATCAATCTCCTCGCCTTTGTTCGCATCTCCAACAAACTTGCACCCGGAGTATCATCAATAAATATCGGTGCTTCCGCCAAAATTCCCATAGCATCCGACAATCTTCCATATTCCTCATCCCCCAATCTTCCCGTCTTGAGTTTCCACGCATCAATATCCGCCTGTGCCACCAATAACCGATCAATCAACTCCTCTTTACTCATCTCCAAACTAAAAAAACCCACCGGTTGGTTCAACTGTACCGCCACATTTTGCGCCATGTTCAGTGCCAAAGCTGTTTTTCCCATCCCTGGTCGCGCGGCCAAAATTATCATATTCGACGGCTGTAATCCGGCCAAAGTATGATCAATATCCACAAAACCAGTCGCCACCCCTCTCAAACCCCCCGCCGCCTTATGTAACTCATCCAATCGTTCAAAACTGTCAGCCAACGCCTCCTTCACATGCACAAACGACTGTTTCATATGCGTTTGCGACAACGAAAATATCTTCTGCTCCACACTGTCCAATATCGAATCTACTTGTTTCGATTCGTCAAACGCCATCTCCCCCAAGACTGAAGATAAAGATATCATCTCTCTCTTGGTATACGCCTCCTTGATCAACCTAGCATACTTGTTCGCATGGGCTGCCGTCGGCACCTTCTCCGTCAACTCTGACAAATACGCCGATCCTCCCACTTTTGTCAACACCCTCTGCTTCTTCAACTTATCCGACACCGTCAACAAATCAATCGGTTCTCGATCCTCAAACAACTCCACCATCACTCGATATATCAATCCATGATTCTGACTATAAAAAAAGTCCGGCTTTAACAAATCTGCCACCGCCGTAATTGCATCCCGATCCAACAAAATCGACCCCAACACACCCTGCTCGGCTTCCGTGTTCTGGGGTGGCACTCGCGCCATGTTACCTCGCTATCTAGCTCTCTTGCTTCGACGACAACACCACTACTTCCAACTCTTCAGGCATTGTCACTCGACTTACTGTCAATTTTTCCTCACGCCTTGCATCCACCGACATTTCACTCAAAAACGCCTCCACTTCCAT
>CAYNFZ010000070.1:0-7311 GCA_964396725.1 uncultured Pseudomonadales bacterium | reverse complement strand
TCGTCCTCGTTGCTTGCCCCGAGCGCAGTCGAGGGGTCGTCCTCGTCCTCGGTCTGGACGTCAGGCTCTGATGTTACGGAGAGCACGGACATTTCGATGTTGTCGCGGATACCTTTGGTGTGGTTGGGATGGCCGTTGTCATTTCCATTTACGTTTTGGTTTTGGCCTTGCACCTTGTTAGCAAAACGGGCAGGGTTAGCCTGGGCGAAAGTGATCATGTCGAGGATGTAATGTTTATCCCTGCCATGGAAAAACCTTGATATCTGGGAAAAATCGAGACTGGCGATTTCGGGCAATTCAAGCACATCGTGGATTTCCTTGAACGCCACTCCAGTCTGGTTTTGAATTCGGCCTGCCAGTGACTGTGTACTGGTAAACCTCTTGGTGGGGTCGTGCGTGTATACGGAAGTTGTCATCACAAAGACTCCTTGGATTTTTGAAGAGAGATAATCACGCGAAATGTGAAGGTACTGAAGTGGTAACAGTTGGTGCGGGGACATCAACTGATACCAGCGGAATAAAAGCTGATCCCAGTTTAGGGATCAATAATTCCGTCTTAGAGTATGTAGGAAATATATCATGATAACCTCTGGAAGTCAATGTTATAGGGCTACTTGAATCGGAGATTCAAGAATTTTTAATCACCCTTCGCAGAAGACCACGGCTGCCTAGGCCGTGGATGAATGCTTAAATTCTGCTTCGGAGTGATTCAGCTCCGAAAAGTTAAAGGATGCCACGCCACACGAGAGTGGGGCGTGGAGCTTCATTTTCAAGCACCAAATAGTAAATAATCATCAATCGCCAAGTACCAAATCACAAATAAGCACCAAAATATGGAATCAATTATCAAATACGAATGAGAAGGAATAGTGAGGAATAGATGTTAGGAGAAGGGTTTAATTTCAAAAGATAAACAATTTGCAAATTGCAATAAAAGTAATATCTCTCGAGGAGATTAAAGAAATAATAACTTGTGAAAGGCGTGAAAAGGGAAAATATCGGGTGGCGTGTGGCAGAGGTGCCACCCGATTGGCAATTTAAGCTATAGCGATGAAAGCGACCAGTATTACTATCGCTAGGTTGGTTGCTGCCAAGTAGGAGTCGACATAGGTACTGGATTGAGGATCGTTTCTACGAGCCTTTTTTTCTTGATCACTTAAAGGCAGGCGAGATAGAGCAGTAAATACCAGCAGACTTAGAGATGGGACCATGATGGCGGTAAGGACTGGAATATCTCGAAAAAAGTAGAAGGTAATTCCCAAAGTAAAGAACAGGGCGCAAAGTGAGAAAAGATCCTTGAGGGTGTATTCCCGCACGATGAGCTCCAAAAGAGAAATCACGAAGGAGGTCACGTACAGGATCAGGGCAAAATTCCCTTGCTCCTCGAGTGGGATGGAAGAAGTAAGAATCGGAATTGGACCCATGACGAGTGTCCAATATGCTAGAGCCGATAGGGAGAAACTTAGGGGGCTAAAATCTAGACCACCATGGATGGAGCTAAATAGAATGAGTGCAGCTCCGGCTATGGGTTTAAGGTTGGTGATGTCTTGCCCCAGAAATACGAGTGGATAAAGTGGGGTTACGATGAGGGCTACACCGCCAACAGTGAAAACTACATCCATAAACTGGTTTCGGCCCGTGGCTTCGATTAATACCAAGACAAGAACCAACAGTCCCAGGGTTATGTAGAGCGGGAAGTGTGTAAAGTTGGCAAAGGAGTCTGTGGTCCTTTCTGGGATAGGTATTGCCTCTCCAGAGTCTGAACGGCTCAAGGGTAGTGAGCTTGCATCTGGAGGAAGATTGATGGTGTGATGGCGGATCCAACCTCTTTCCGTAAATCCTACTGGGGATGCTAAATACCAGATCCCATCTGATGTTCGAGAAAACAACTCGATGTTGGTAGGTTGAGTGACCTGAAAAACTTCCTCTGACTTGTCAGTTGGAATCCGGTGAGCACGGACGGCTTGGTTTGTGGTGGCGAGGAGCGGAGTGAAGACAGCTGTGGGTTCCGGTTGGAAGGTTGTGGAGGTGGCAGTGATGGCTAATGTGACGATCAGCAAGAGGAAGAACAGGATAGCAATAATGCGACCACAGCCTGAAACGCAACCTTTGTCAATGTTTTGAGCATATTGGTATCCGTCGTTTGAAGAGAATAACTTCCTGAAGAGGTTGATGATTGCCTTAATCACGATGGCTCTCCTTTTATTAAGGCGAACGATTTAATGAGCTATGCAGAAAATTGCCAGGGTATTATCTGGCAGAAAGGCTATTTTGTCAATACTATGGGGTGGTCTCGAATGAGTAAATTCGAGAAAATTCAAGCATCAGAACCCAAATAAGCTCCAAGTAGCAAGCACCAAATAACAAACAAGGACCAAGTATCAAGCATCAAACAGCGAATAATTTAAATGCCGCTTGTTATCCCCCTGATAGTGCGAGGATATACCCGTGGAGGAGTCATTTGAGAGATCACAAACGATAGGGGATAGAAATGTTTGTCTGGTAGATAGAATTTGTGTATGATGGGCAGCATGGTAGGAGACGAGTACAGCGCGGTGTGGGTGAGTCATTCTTCGATGGGAGACTACATCAAGTGCCCGCGATTGTATTATTTAAACAATGTGTATCGTAATCCCAAGACGGGGAATAAAATTACCCTGATGTCTCCCCCACTGGCGTTGGGTCAAGCAGTACATGAGGTGGTGGAGTCTTTGTCGGTGTTGACGGTTGAAGAAAGATTTGGAGAGTCATTGATAGCAAAGTTTGAAAAAGCTTGGGAAAAGGTTGAGGGAGAGAGAGGGGGATTTGCCAGTAAGCGACAGGAGAAGGAGTATAAAGAGCGAGGAGCAGAGATGTTACGGCGAGTGATGAAAAATCCAGGTCCGTTGAAGAATAAGGCCGTGAAGATAAAGCAAGACTTACCTCATTATTGGTTGTCGACAGAGGAAAATATAATTTTGTGCGGCAAGATTGATTGGTTGGAGTATCTTCCAGATACAAATGGAGTACATATAATTGATTTTAAGACTGGAAAGAAGATAGAGAGAGATGATTCACTGCAGCTACCGATATATTTATTGTTGGTGAGTAACTGTCAGAAAAGGCAGGTAGAAAAGGCAAGTTATTGGTATTTGGAACGAAAGACTACGCTAGATGAAGTAGAATTACCTGAATATGAGGAGGCGGAGAGAAGGGTGTTGGAGGTAGCCAGAAAAGTATCTGTGACGAGAAAGCTGGGAAAATTTGGTTGTAAGGAAGGGGGGGAATGTAGATATTGCGCGGATTTGAATAAAATTTTTTTGGGAGAGGGAAAGTTGGTGGGAGTATCGGGGTATCGACAAGATGTATTTGTACTCCCCTACTTGCAGGAAACGATGGAGAGTGAGGTGTTGTAGAGAAAATGACGATTGATAGAATGAGTAAGTTGTGGTTAACATTACTGGTTGTAAGTTTGTCAGGTTGTGGAGGGAAACGAATAGAGACGGAAGCACCTGGGCAAATGGTAGATTTTAATAATCATAAGGTGGAACAGATGGCGCTAGAACTGACGAGTCCTAAGTTTGAAGACGAAGGAAGAATTCCGGTAGATTATACTTGCGATGGAGGAGGGGTGAGTCCACCACTGGTTATTAGTGGGATACCGGATGAAGCTGTTGAATTGGTATTGTTGGTAGATGATCCGGATGCACCTAGTGGAGATTTTGTGCACTGGATGGTGTGGAAGATTAACCCAGAGGTAACTGAGGTAGCGGAAGGACTAGTACCAAGGGGTGGGTTTGAAGGAATGAATGATTTTGAGAAAGCTGAGTATGGAGGTCCGTGTCCGCCGACAGGTGTACATAGGTACATGTTTCGATTGTATGCGGTGGATGAGGAGCTGGAGTTGGAAGAAGATGCGAGTCGAGAGGATTTGGAGAAAGCAATGGCGGGTCACATCGTGGATGAAACGGTGTTAACGGGAAGATATTCGAGGTAGTGGTTAGGGTTGGAGGTCGATGGAGTTGGGGTCGATGCCTTCTTCGACAAGTTGGAGCATGATGTACTGAGTAGCGCGGATGTTTCTGACTTGGACGCCGAGCCAGATAGCAAAGGCGATGGCGAGAGTCCCGAGGAGGTATTGGGCGTAACGGTGTTTTTGATAGAATTGGTCGCGTTGCATGACATAGGAAGACTTAGAGGGAGATTTTTTTTTGGGCATCGAAATAGTTGATAGATTGTTGATTAGAATAAGATTAGCAAATAGAGATAGTGGGGATCAAGGCTCAGGTAAGTAAATGTGGGGGGCGATCGGGAGTTTCGATTTCGACCTGGATATGTTTGATGGAGGGAATTTTGGTGGTGGTGGCGAGTTTGATGCGATCGATGACCCGTTCGATTCTTTGAGTGGTTAAGTTGGGAAGGAGTTGAACTTCGAGATTGACTAAGATGGATTCGGGACCGATGATACTGGTTCTTAAGTCAAGAACTTGGACAACACCCCAGATATTTTCTACGGAGAGGATGATTTGGCGTTCGATTTTGGAACTGGCACGGCGACCGATGATGAGATCGCGAACGGAAAACAAGAGGATGAAGGCGAGAATAAAGAGAATAATTGAGATGGTGATGGCTCCAAGAGCATCGAAGCGGAGATCGTTGGTGAGAGAGTAGATAAGAAGCGCGAGGAAGCCAACCAGAGAAGCTAGAGTTCCTATCAGATCGAGAACAAAGGTGGTTTTGGTTTCGATAAGGGGAGAGTGAAAGAAAATATCGGAAAGGGATTGGAGAGGGCGGGAACGACGGAGACGTTTCCAGGATAGACTAAGAGCGTAGCCGTTGGTGAAAATACCAAGAGTTAGGACGAAGAAAGCTAAAGGTAAATGTGAAATGGAAGCGGGGTGGAAAAGTTTTTGAACGCCAAGGTAGAAAGAGAGGGTGGCGGTGACGGTGATCATGAAGAGGCTAGCCAAGAGGGTCCAGAAGAAGAGTTCGCGACCGTAACCAAAGGGATGAGCTTGGTCAGCTGGTTTTTTAGAGCGTTCGACGCCAATGACGATCAGGGCTGAAGAGACGAGATCGGCTATTCCCTGAAGCCATTGAGTAGTGAGGATGACACTACCGCTTAATAGGGCAACGATGAGGTTGAAAACGATATCGGTGAGGTCGACTACAAATGAGGTAAGAGCAACGCGGATAGCAGGGATAGAAGTTTGATGGCGTTTGGAGATTTTTCCTAGAGTCATGGGCAGAGGTGTTGAAGTGGGCAGAGATAAGGCTGATGCCGATATTAATATTAAGTCTGGTGTTCTAGTTGAGCAAGGTGCCAGAGGTGGGATTTGAACCCACACGCTCGGATGAGCACATGATCCTAAGTCATGCCTGTCTGCCAATTCCAGCACTCTGGCGCGAGTTTAATTATAACAGGGAATGATGACCATTAAAAAAATCCAAAGCTCTTGGTTGGGCAGGGCTTTGGATCACTTTAAGAATCCAAAAGTAACCCCGGTGAGGGAGACCTTTGGATCTGGTAAGTATTATATATACATCTATAAAATTGTCAAGAGTATATCAATCGTGATCATAATGTGACTTATTGAGTTATTATTGGATGAAATTAGAATTCGGCAGTTTCGAGAGCTTCCATGAAGTGGTTGACGGCGAATTCCCAAGAGCAGTTGCTACTGGGAGTGTATTTATCTTGAATTTCATCTGGGGTGATTAAACCTTGGTCGATATATTTTTCACGGAGAATTTTGGCGGCGGCTTCGAAGTTTTGTTCGTAGGAGGTGAAGGACCAGGTGCCTTGAGTGTGGATACCTAATCCGAGGCAGTTGAACGAATCGTCGGGGATTTTTTTACAGAGGTTACTTTCTTGCATCATGATGGCGGGAAGAAGGCGGAAATCGAGTTGATATTTGTCGGCAATTTGGGTAAGAACTTGTCCGAAGTGGGGGTAGGGCTTGAGGGGTGAATCGCTGGATTGGAGGAATTGAGCGATGATGACGGGCCTGGCATCGGCGGTTTGAATGGAGGTAGATACGCCGTTGACTTGAGAGATGATAGCCTCAGAGGAGGGAGTGTTGTTTTGGGCAACGAGTTGGAAGGAGGCGGGGCCAATAACTAAGTACTTGGAGGAGTTTTTGAGAAGGTAGGCGGAAGCAAGAGTGAATGTAAGAAACAAAGGAGTGATGAGAAACCAGGAAAGAGAAAGAACGGTTTTTTTCATAGAAATCTAGGCCAAAAGAATGGCTTGTTGATACAATATAGGGATTGAAGAGTGGAGTCAATGCGAAGAGTAAAAAATAGGTTGGATTGATGAGCTGGTGAGTAGTTGAAGGTTATGGAAGTAGCTACATGCAGAATCTGCAGTAGCCCAACTTGATTGAGATTGATAACGAACTAAATCTACAGACAATAACAAAAAGGCGGAAGGGGTTAGGTTTTGTTACTCTTAGTTGCTAGTTACGGAGTTTAACCGACGTATTGGAACGAGCTGGCGAGCTTTGAAGCTATTCGAACCTATTTTACTTAATTAGATAGTAGTCACTTAGTACCGGTGCTGGTTATACCTTCAAGCATCCAACTTTAGCTGATTGCACTGGTTGGTGACGGGGGAAATTATATTAAAAAAGTCCCTCTTTCAATTCAGTCATGGAAAATTCCACATCAAACGTGGTTCGATCACCGACATTTACATATAACGAGAGAGTGTCTTTTTTATCTTTTTTAATAATACCGCCGCATGAATAAACCACCCGGCGAAGCTCTGGGTGTAATTCGGGGACAAGAGGCAGGCCATTGTCTTTAATAAAGTCGTCTGGGGTAAGGATAGGTTCGGGGGAAACGGTAACATTATATTTATTATTGCGACGGGTGAGTTTAGCTCGCCCAATGCTATATACATATTTTTTGACTCCTTTTATAACTCGTCTAGAAATGCCATGGATTATAAATAGAGCCTCATTGCCGTTTATCCAGATTGGCGGCATAGTAGTGCCAATTCTCCAGCGAGCCCAGGATAAATTTTTGGGGAATTCAATATCGTCTAGTTTTTCTGGAACTTGATGGTGGAGTGAAAATACCAAGATTTTATGATGATATCGACGACTATCTGGTCTGAAAAGATAGGTAGTATCACCTAAAGGCGTGATATTTTTCCCCGAACCAAAAGTGGTAATAATAAGAAATGGCGGTAATTCGTGATGCCAAAAATTTAGTAAGTCTATCTTAATAATGGCGGGAAAAGGGACTGGATGACCTTTTTTGTCACGTAATACGGCTGTAAGTCCAATTAGAAGATTTTCGTTGGGTAGCTCGAGGGCTCGTGGATCT
>CAYNFZ010000069.1:1178-7463 GCA_964396725.1 uncultured Pseudomonadales bacterium | reverse complement strand
GTTTGTGCAGCCAGCGGTAACCAATGTGTGGCCACTCTGGGATTGCATGCACGTATATGCAATGAAACTAGCTGGGGGTGTGACATTAGTGACGTCACCACGTCAAGAGTTTGCCCAGGTTCTCCCTGCTCCTGCAGCGGTTGGGCAATCGGTGAGTGCGGCGGCGTATGTGATCCTACCGAGCGCTACTACCACCGTACCTGCGACCCTGAACACTGCGACGCCGATTATGACTGCCAATACGACGCTTCTTGTCCTGCCTCTGGTGGCGGAGGTGGCGGAGGTGGCGGAGGTGGCGGCGGAGGCGGCGGAACTGGTAGCTGGCAAGGTTGCGGTAGTTGCGCCCCTTGTGTTTCTGGTACCGGTGATGTTTACAACACCGACTGCCGTCTCGATCCTTTTGGCGTCTGTGTTTGGGACCCAGGCAGTTGTAGCACCGGTGGTGGTGGTGGTGGTTGCTCTCCCAACGGTGGTATCACTGGCCCTTGTCCTTCAAACGGTGATTGTAATCACTGTGCCCTCTTTGAGGCATGGTGGCTTGACATGTACAAGGGCGGCGACTCCTACCACTGGACCGTAGCCCAAATGTGTGCCAAAGTCGGTATCAACAACTGCTGTAATGGTCGCTGTAGTGGTGGCAAAATATACAAAACACCCGCGTGTGGTGGCTCTGGTGGTTACTGGGGTTGGTGGACCGCTTGCGCTCCCATCCCTGTCCCCATCGTCATCGTCCGCGCCAACGGCTCCGACGGCCCGATTGTCATTACTCCCGGTTCCGACGTCTCCATCTGGTGGCGCAGCCGCAACTCCACTTCTTGTGCCGCCTCGGGTGGTTGGTTTGGCTCCAAAGCCATCAACGGTGACTACACCGAAGTCGTCCCCAATGTCACTACCGACGCCAATTTTAACCTCTCCTGCACCGGCCCCGGTGGTAGCCGCTCCGACTCTGTCCAGGTCATTGCCAACGAACTCCCCATCATTTCCATCTCCAGCGCCGACGTCACCGACTCTCCCCAGGGTGACGGTATCACCTACACCCAAGGGGACGACGTCGACGTCATCGCCGAAGCCCGCGACCCCGATGGCTCGATCACCCAAGTCAAGCTTTTTAACGCCGACACTTCAGCCCTCATCGGTGCCATGGCCCCCAACGGCAACCCGCTCCAATACTCCTTGGTATTAAACGACCTTCCCGCCGGTACCTTAACGGTCTTTGCCCGGGCTACCGACAACGACGGTAGCACCAGTGACTCTGCTCCCTTTATCATCGACGTCCAAGCCCTCTACGATATTTGGGGTGACGCCGTCTATCTAGATGACGCCGGCGCCGCCGTTCTTCAAGGCACTCCTCCCCGCTACTTCCTCACCATTCCTCCGGCTTCTCCCGTTCAACCTGGAGCCGGCACCACCATCGACATTCCCAGTCTCGGCAAATCCACTCCTGTCCTAGCCGACGGCACCTTCTCCGCCCTGCGCGCCGTTGCCGGCACTTATTTGGTCAACTTAAACATCGGTGACCAAGCCATCTACTTCTGTGGCCGTCCCAGCAGTTGCAGTTACTCCATTACCGTCGGCCCAGCCGACGGCGACGAAACCAACCTCCGCTACTATGTCGCTTCCACTCGCGACCCATGGTTCCAAGTCGTTGGTGGCGACGTCCACACCAACGCCACTGGCCTCGATGTCAACTCTCCAGCCCTCGCCAACCCTGTCCCCTTCAGCTGTGAATTCGACCCCGAAGGTCTCTGTCAGTCCTATCCTCTCCTTCTCCAAGACGCCGATACCAATACTGTCGGCATCATCACCCACGCTTCCGGTACCATCGATATTTCCGACCAAGACGGTAACCAAACCAGCCCCATTTCCCAAGGCGACATATCCAAAGAAGCCAACAGCTACCTTACCCCCTTCCAAGACTACGCCTACATCTACGCCCTCTACGAATTCCCCCTCAATCCCACTTCCGACTTTGGCGGTATTCTAAACGGTCGTCCCGCCAGCCTTAACGCCGGCAACCGCGGCGCCAACGACAATCTATCCTATTTCCGCCAAGGCGATCTCACCCTCTCCGCTTCTAACTGGACCGGCGCCAACCGCGTCGCCAACGGTGAACGCATCATCATCTTTGTCGCCGGCAATTTAACCATCCAAGTTCCCATCGAAGTCGAACCCGGTGGCTTCTTGGCCTTCATCGTCAGTGGCAACATCGCCTTCGATCCCAACCTCGGCAACCCTGTCGACCCTGTCGGCAGTACCAATCCCAACGAAAACAACACCACTATCGAAGGAATCTACGTCGCCGATGGAATTATCTCTACCGGTACCTTCGGTGCCGACGACCTCAAATTTGTGGCAGAGGGTAGTTTCATTGGCTGGACCGGTATCGATCTCGAACGCAACTACGACGATCCCAGAAACAACATCAAACCCGCCGAGGTCTTCATCTTTCGCCCCGACTTTTTAATCAATGCTCCCGACGAATTCAAACGCTCTATCTTCTTCTGGCAAGAAGTCGCCCCTTGATCCACATCTTCTCAAATGTTTAGGTCAATTAGAAATTAGATCAATTTCCTATTATTTTCTAGCATTTTCTCCTCTTCTCTGGTACAATACACCCTTGTCAATCGAATCCATATCAAATCTTTGATGATTAGATATTGGAATTCATTTGAAAATTGATAATTGTAAATTGGTTATTATCCCATATGGCTCTCTCCGTCGACGACAAGAAAAAAATCATGGAGAAATTCGCCCAAAACCAGGGCGATACCGGTTCTCCCGAGGTGCAAATCGCCCTCCTCACCGAAAAAATCAAAAAGTTAACCGGCCACCTCAAAGACCACCGCGGTGACAACCACTCTCGTCGTGGTCTCCTCAAAATGGTCAGCAAGCGAAGACGCCTCTTAAACTACCTCATCCGCCTCGACGACAAACGCTACAAAAAGCTAATCGACAGCGTTGGTTTAAGCAAATAACCTTTTGTCATTCCGGTTAGGCTCCTACAAATAGCCTTGTCCGGAATCTTGATTAGGTCAGCAATCAAAATATAAAGTATAATCAAAATATTAAATCCTAATCGGAAGAGACAGTTAAAGAAATCGGAATTGCACATAATCCCTATGTCCAACTCTGACTTCTTTAGCTTCGCCTCTCCCAGAAAGATTGTATGTCTATCCATAAAACTTCCCTTAAAGTAGGGGACAAAACCATTGAGCTTGAAATTGGCCGCTTTGCCCAACAAGCCACTCAAGCTGTCATCGCCCGTATCGGCGACACCATGGTCCACGCCACCGTCGTTATGAGCAATCCCAGAGAGGACATCGATTGGTTTCCTCTCCAAGTCGAATACCAAGAAAAACTCTACGCCGGCGGCAAAATCAAAGGCAGTCGTTGGGTCAAACGTGACGGCCGTCCTTCAGACGACGTTATCTTAAAAGCCCGCCTCATCGACCGTTCCATTCGTCCTCTTTTCCCCGAAGGCTTCAATAACGAAATCCAAATTATCATCACCGTTCTCTCCGCCGACGATGAAAACGACGCCGACATGGCCGCCATGTTTGCCGTATCCGCCGCCCTCACCCTCTCCAAAATTCCCTGGAACGGCCCCATTGGTGCCGTCCGTCTCGGTCTCGACGAAGCATCCAAACTCATCATCAATCCCACTTACCAGCAACGAGAAACTTCCAGCTTGGACCTTATCATCTCCGCTTCCCAAGATGCCGTAGTCATGGTCGAAGCCGGTGCCAACGAAGTCTCCGAGTCTCAAATGCTCGAGGCTTTCCAAACCGCCCAAACCACCATCGCCGCCGCCCTCAAACAGCTCCAACCTTTCCTTCAAGAACACGGTCAAGACAAAATCGCTTTTATTCCTCAGGTCCTCGAAGACAAATTTATCAATCAAGTCAACAAAGACGCCGGCTCCCAAATCACCGACTTCGTCAAAGCTTGGGCCAAACTAAAACCCTTCCCCAAAGACGTCCTCATCCAAGAGTTAGCCGATAAATACGGCGATGACACCTCCAAAAAAGACATCGCCACCGCGCTCGACATCTTAATGAAAAAAGAAGCTCGTCGCCTCACTTCCCAAACCGGCAAACGCCCCGACGGCAGAAAGTCCGACGAAATCCGCCCCATTTCCTGTGAAGTCGGTCTTCTTCCCCGCACCCACGGTTCCGGCATGTTTCTCCGTGGTTCCACTCAGGCTCTTACCATCACCACCCTGGGCTCACCAGCTTTAAACCAACTCATCGAATCCATGGTCGGCGAAGAAGAAAAACGTTACATCCACCACTACTATATGCCTCCTTTTACCGTCGGTGAAACCGGCCGTATCGGTTGGCCCAGTCGCCGCGAAGTCGGTCACGGGGCTCTAGCCGAACGCGCCCTCGAACCCGTTATTCCCTCAGTTGAAGATTTCCCCTACACCATCCACGTCGTTTCCGAGATCATGAGCAGTAACGGCTCTACTTCTCAAGCTTCAGTCTGTGGCTCCACACTCTCTCTCATGGACGCCGGCGTTCCCATCAAAAAACCCGTCTCCGGCATTGCCATGGGCTTAATCAAAGAAGGCGACCAATACATTGTCCTTTCCGACATTCAAGGCCTCGAGGACTTTACTGGCGACATGGACTTTAAAGTTGCCGGCACCAAAGACGGCATCACCGCCATGCAGATGGACATCAAAATCTCTGGTATTCCCATAGAAGTATTAACCCAAGCTCTCGAACAAGCTCGCCTCGGCCGCCTCTTTATCCTCGACAAAATGCTCCAGGCCATCCCCGAACCCAGAAAAGAGCTCAGCCCCTACGCTCCCAAAATCGTCACCGTCACCGTTCCCGTCGACAAAATCGGTGAAATCATCGGTCCGGGTGGCAAAATTATCAAGAAAATCATCGCCGAAACCGAAGCCGAAATCGACATCGATGACGACGGCAATGTCTTCATCACCAGCACCGACCTTGAAGCCATCGAAAAAGCCAAGAAATGGGTCACCGATCTGGTTCGCGAAGTCCAAGTCGGCGAGGAATTCACCGGCGAAGTTGTCCGTGTCGAAAACTACGGCGCTTTCGTCAACATTCTCCCCGGTCGAGACGGCCTGGTTCACGTTTCCAACATGAGCTCCGAATACGTCTCCGACGTCAATACTCTGGTAAAACTTGGTGATCAAGTCCAAGTCCGAGTCCAAGAAATCGACGACGCCGGCAAAATCGGCCTTACCATGCTCACTCCTGAGCAGGAAGCTCAAAAAAAATCCCAGAACCAAAACCGTGGACCTCGTGGCGGTGGTAACCGAGGCGGATACAACCACAGCCGTGGTAATAGCCGTGGCAGTCGCAGCGGAGATTTTCAATCCCACTTCCGCGTTGCTCCCTACCGACCGGGTGGTGACCGCAAACCCCGGCGCTAAGTTTGTCATCCCACACTTCCACTCTTTTTTCCCTCTGCCGATTCCGGCATAATACAACCTGCCTATATTGTTATGACTAATTCCGACGCATCCACTGCCTATTCCCAAGAGATCGCTCGTCTGCATCAGCAACTCGAAGCCGTCCAATTACCCCAAGCTCTAGAGCTTAAAGTCACCGACATGCTCCACCGCCTCTCTCGGGCCAGCCAATTCGGTAACTTTTCCGAGGAATACGAGCGCACCAGCCACTACATCGACTGGATCTCCAAAATTCCCTGGGACAAAACTACCGAAGATCAAATCGACCTCGATCAAGCCAAACAAATTCTCGACGAACATCATTACGGTCTCGAAACAGTCAAACAGCGCATTTTAGAATTCCTCGCTACCGTCAAACTAAACAACCAAAAACAATCAGACGAACTTTCTCCTACCGCCCCCGCTCCCATTCTCTGTTTAATCGGCCTTGCCGGTACCGGCAAAACTACTTTTGCCTATTCCCTCGCCCAAGCCATGAACCGCAACTTCGCTCGTATTCCCTTTGGCGGTTTGGGTTCTGCCCGAGACCTTCGTGGTCAAAGTCGCCTTCACCTCGACGCCGAACCGGGGTACGTCATCAAAGCCTTGATCGAAGCCGGTTCCAGAAACCCTGTCATTCTCCTCGACGAACTCGATAGAATCGCCCAAGCCGCCCGCGCCGACATCATGGGAGTTCTTCTCGCCCTCCTCGATCCCGGCCAAAACAAAGCCTACATCGACCATTACCTCGACTTCCCCATCAACTTAAATCCAGTCCTCTTTATCGCCACCGCCAACAACACCGACAACTTATCCACAGCCGTTCAAAACCGCCTCGAAATCATCCATATGCCCACCTA
>CAYNFZ010000069.1:0-1168 GCA_964396725.1 uncultured Pseudomonadales bacterium | reverse complement strand
CAAGAAAAAATCATCATCGCCCAAAAATATCTCATTCCCGAAGCCGTCAAAGCCGCCGGTCTCCCTCCCGACTCTCTCATCATTGACGACAACCTCTGGCCTCTCATCGTCCGCCCTCTCGGTTTCGACTCCGGTATTCGTATCTTAAAACGCGCCGTCGACCAAATGGTCAGAAAAACCGCTTTTCTCGTGGTCAAACAAGGCGTCGCCCAAGTCCACATCACCCAAGCCAACCTAAAAGAATACATCGAGGAATACTATTAACCAGCAGCAAAGCTGCGGGTAAGCCTAAAATCTCAAGCACCAAATCATAAATAATCATCAATGACCAATTCTTCAAATAACAAACAATATGACCTTGAAGAAAAGACGTTTCAGTTTGCTCAAGATTGTCGAAATTTTATCCATCTACTTCCAAGAACTATTTCCAACGTGGAGTATTTCAAACAACTCACGAGATCTGCAAGTTCTCCAGTGGCTAACTACATCGAAGCAAATGAGTCGTTAAGCAAGAAGGATTTTCTTCACAGAATCAAAATCTGCCGAAAAGAATCTAAAGAATCCAGACTCTGGTTAAGGTTAATCCAAGCGGGAACTAAGCCAAATCTACTCACACAACAAAAATTACTAATTCAAGAAGCCACTGAACTAACTAAAATATTCAGCTCAATTCTCAAAAAGTCCAAATGATTTTTAAATTTGGAGGTTAATTATTTGAGATTGTTTGCTATTTGTGATTTGATGCTTGATGCTTGTCTAGCTCATTGCAATCAGCGCTTCATATCAACATATTAAAGGACCTATATGAACTCTCCTCTCAAACTCATCCCCATCGGCGGCATCGGCGGTGTCACCAAAAACATGTACCTGTATGAATACCAAGATCAAATCTTGATCATCGATTGCGGCATCGGCTTTCCCACCACCGGCATGCTCGGTGTCGACGTCTTGATCCCCGACATCAGTTACCTCAAAGGCAAAGAAGACCAGATCACTGGCATGCTCTTAACCCACGCCCACGACGATCACATCGCCGCCTTACCCTACATCCTTCCCCAACTCCCCTCTATCCCCGTCTACGCCTCCGAACTTACTTCCGGCTTCGCCGCCGATCGCCTCAAAGACTTCGATATTCGCCAAGAATTCCAAACTTTCCCCGACAAATCAT
>CAYNFZ010000068.1:0-7529 GCA_964396725.1 uncultured Pseudomonadales bacterium | reverse complement strand
AATGTACCGAGGTGTCAAGAGATTGCCACCCCGAGGGTGGAAAACACCCCGAGGGTGGAAAAGAGGGTGGAAAACCGTATCTTAATGCATTTGTTGCAGCTATGAGGAGGCGCGAGAGTGGCGAGCCTTATCTTGACATGTCAATCATAAAGGCTTGCGGGACTGGAATATGGAAGGTCAGGTATATATATCGACCAAGTCCCCCATATAATACGACTGAAGAGGATTTTGTTGTAGGAACATATCGTGAGACACGAGAGTCGATTGGGATAGCTGAACAGTATGATCCAGAGCGAGCATTTCTCTTGAATTTTATTTTCAGTCCACGTCCAGCATCCCCTGAGGAGTTACTGAGATCTGGGACACTTACAAAAAGCCAAATGAGATTTATTTTTCCGCTAGGTACAGAAAGAAGTGGAAAATTTGAAGTACATAAATTCCGTCTCGATGTAACTGGCATGATCGGCATGTATGAAAAAAAGAATGCTCGTGAAAGAGGTAGAAATCCAGATTCCGTCCATGAGCCATATGATTTAGAAATTCATGGTTTGCGGGAAAGAAAAACAGATGAAATCACAATCGTTCGGCTAGGGAAAGTGAAGGTGGGGAGTCAGACTTTCCATGTATATTCCGGATCAGAACTTCCGTTAGTTAGGGAAGCGGTTAAGCAACCCAAAGGTTCAGCAAGTCCTGTAAGACAACGGGGTGTGCTGGCTCCACAACCTGCATAATGTGGTATCCGAAATAAATCTTTGGGTTAGTCTTGATTTGAAGGGCCGATGAGTCTGGGACCGCGTATTTTGAAAATATCTGAAGGAACATTCACTGGTTGAGTGAGGATGCTTGTTTGGGATGGAGGGAAATGAATGGCTGGAGAGGGAGCCTGTGGGACAACGCGGCGAGCCGCATCGATCCGGAAGTTCCCCCTCCAGGTTTCAGCTGGTGTTAATCAGCTTACGTGCACAATACGATTATGCGCCGGTTTCTTCTCCGAGGGCCAGGCGATTGGTGGCGTGGACAAGCAGTTCATCAACAACGGCGTCGCTGATGGCTTCGCTGGCAACCTGACTGAGACGCTGGGCAGTAACGATGGCGTTGTCCACTTCGGCGCGGCGCCGTGTACCGTCGATATACGCCTCTTGAATTGATTCCGCTTGCTGAGCAATGGAATCAGCCATGTTGGCCACTGTTTCCGGAGTGACAGTCGGAGTTTGTCCCATCTGAGCAATCTGTGGTGTCGCGTTTGCTCCGGCTTGGGCATAAGCTACGAGCCATTCATTGGCAGCGTCGGCTACCACTTCCCCAGCCTCGCCAGACTGCATGGATTCGATTAGTAATCGCCACTGGAGAATGGTACTCTTCATGACCGGGATGGTCAGATTCATGAGATTGAAGAGCTTCTGGGCCAGAGCCACGTCAAGTGTGCGCATGTTGTGAATCTGCGGACTGGTGCTCCAACCGACGAATAGGCGATTCTTGTACTCAATGATTTGCATGTTGACCAGAGCCACAAAGTCAGCTATGGCGCGGCGCTGTTCGACTTTCTGGCGATCGGCCGGGCTATTCTCGTCAGCATCGATGGATTGCATTTTCTCGAGGGCGAAGTCTCGCACCAATTCGAGTACGGCAATGACCTTGATAACTTTGAGGATCTCTTCCTCGTTTTGTAGGTAGAGCTCGTCGTAGAGAAGGATGTTTGCCACCATTTTCAACTGCTTCTCACCAAGCTCCCCTTTGATGTGGTCTATCTGGGCCTGGATGGCCTCGGCTTCTGCCATGAGCTGCTCGATCAGGGAGGCACCACGGTTGAAGAGGCTTTTGTGTCCAGCGATGGCACGCTCCAGTTTTTTGGCAATTTTGGGCTGGGAAATGTCGTAGCGTCCTTTGAGTTGGCGCATTTCGCCACTGAGGCCGCGCATAAGCTGGGTTAACTCGGGAATCTCGACTGGTTTAACACGGGCCAGCATGTCGTCGATGAGCGCGTTCATATCAGCGACTGCATCTTGGCCAAATTGCCTCAACATCTCGGTGTTGCTCATCATCGCTGGCAAGAGCTCGGCCGCTTTTGTTTGGGCTTTTGCCAGGCTCTCGTCGTCGAGCATCTGGTTGCAGACCAACATTTCTTTGCCACCCTCCTGGCCCAGTGCTTCAGCCAGGATAGTATCAGCTGGGCCCACGGGCTTGGATGGAAGCTTCAGAGAAGGCGTTGAATCGGAGGGTTCTTCATCAAAACTAATACTGAGTTTGGTGGGTCTATCCATGAGAATTCTCCTGTGTGAGTACAATCTTTGCGAACGAAAATCATGAAGATGGTGGAAATACTGTATCCCGATCTGATTACTGGACGACTGCATGCTCTGTTGGATCGAGCATCTTTAGGGCGATTCGCAAGCGGGCATGGTCCTCTCTTTCTAGCAAGATGAAGCTGTTGAGGAGATACTTGTTAAACTTTTGGAACGCCGTCACCGTTTCTTCCATGAGAGAATCCCGATCAGGAAGGAATGAGTGACTTTGGAGATCCATATACTGAGGGAGAGTATCGCGACATACAAGTACTAGGTAAGCCGAAATGACAGTGGCGGCAGAATATTGGCTTAAAGGGGCTTTCTCCGCAATTTTCTCCAGGAGCAAATTTACATTGTTGCCTAACTGAGACAACTCTTTTGCTAGGTCTGCACTGTGGATATTGTGAATGTAGGTGTAGATATCTGCGAGTTGTTCACGGATTTGAACGTGAATTTGCCTGACTTCGTGATTGTACTCATCATGTTCGCCTTGATAGGACTTTGAGGATATTTGCTGGCGAACATTGAGAAAAACCAAGATCGCGACTACAACGAGGACCAATCCCAATTGGAGTTCAATTGGGAGTGCGGAAGCGATGATTAGGAAGACGGCCATAATCATCAGCGTTATTCCTGATAGTATCGCCAAGCGAATTTTTGGGTTCATCGGCTCCTCCTTTGAGGGATACAATGAGAACAGGTATGATTCGTATTGTGCTGTTAAGGTGTGAGGGCACCGAGAGGTGTCCTATATTTCATTCGTGGCGGTATTATAGCGATAGAGATCGAAGAAGTCTATTACATTTGTACTATGTATAGGGCGGGAGTGAATGGTCTAGAAGATCGGGTGGGACAAAGGATATGGAGTAACGATGGAGGATTTTGAGACTGCAGCCCGATAGTATTGGGGAAGGGCTGAGTTGAGATCGCGGTTAGGGAGCGGCAGGAGAGTCGAGAGAGATGAGGTCGCTGCGGTATTCGGGATTGGCGGGCTCGAGATTGACGGCGGCTTGGTAGGCGGGACGGGCTTCTTTGGGGCGATCGAGGAGAACGAGGATGTCACCTTTGAGATTATAGGCTTTGGCGAGATCGGGTTCACCTTTGATCGCGCGGTCGATGTTTTCCAGGGCGGCATCAAGATGGCCTTGCTGGAGTTGGATAAAGCCGATGAAGTAGAAGGCACGAGTGATGTCGGGGTCTAGCTGGTAGGAGCGAAGAAAGTAGGCTTTGGCTTGGTCGAGTTCTCCCAGAGCAAGCATGGCTTGGCCGAGGTTGTAATGGGCGTCGGGGTGGTCGGGCTGGAGTTCGAGAGTTTTTTGATAATGGTAGATAGCCTGCTGCAGATCGCCTGAGGTTTGGTAATGAACGCCGACTTGGTTGTGAACCCGGGGTTTGAGAGGAGATTTGGTAACGGTGTCTTGCCAGAGGCTGAGTTCGGTGCGCCACACGCGATTGCGCAAATAGGTGAGGCCACTGAGGCAGAGAAGAAGAATGACCAAAGCTGAATAGAATTTAGTTTTGTGCCGGGAAAAAACAAGAAACAAGGTTGGGGAAAGGGCGAAGACAAAACCAAAAAGGGGCAGATAAAGACGGTGCTCGAAGATGACGTCTTCGATGGGGATGATGGTGGATTCGACCGAGAGAGTAACAAGCATCCAGAGGATACCGAGGCTGATTTCGGGCCGTTTCCGCAGGAAGCGAAATGATACAAAAAGCAGTGAACTGAGGAAGAGAAATCCTGAAACGACGGCAGGTTCAAAAAAGGTTATGGAGAGGGGGTAGTAGTAGTCGAAATTTAATCCGAGGGGAATAAAAAGAAGGCGGGTGTAGGTGAGCAGGACGCGGAACTGGGTGAGACCATAGTTCCACCAAACTGCGGTTTCTCCCAGGCGGGTGAATTTGGGACGGAAAAACCAATCAAGGGAGTATTCGTGATCCATGAAGAGGAAGAAAGCCACAAGAAAGATGGCTCCAAGAATTATGTGGCGAGGTTTAAGTCGGATTTTTTTGGGGAAGCAGATGGTTTCAAGAAGAATGATGGTGGCCGGCCAGGTGTAGGCGTTTTCTTTGGTTGCCATGGCTAGAACGAAGGAAGCAAGGGTGAGGATAAAAAGAACAATGCGATGAACTGGATCTTTTTCCTGACGGGCTTTGAGGTACAGGAAAGTTCCCAGAAGATAGAGCAGGGCTACTAGTGGGGTGAAGCGCTGGATGATGTAGTTGATGGATTGGGTTTGGATGGGGTGGAGGAGGAAGACGGCGGCGGCTACAAGGGCGATGTGATTGAGGTTTATCTTGTTAAAGCGGGAGTGAAATCCAGGGGTGGAGAGAAGGGCGAGAGTGAGTTGCCAGACGAGAAGGCTACTGAGAAGGTGAATGGCAAAGTTGGTAAGGTGGTAGCCGGTAACGTCGGAGCCATGGAAGGCGTAATCGAGAGCTAGAGAAAAGTACCCGAGCATGCGGTTTCTACGGGTGTGGAATTTAAGGGCAAGGTGGTCCCAGTCCTGGATGTCTTGGTTGTAGACAATATTGTCGTAATCGTCAAAGTGCCAGGAGTTGTGGAAAGAGTTGGAGTACGTCAGGAGGGTGGTAAAGGTGATGAAAACAAAGGTTAGGGTGTAGCGATAACGGAGGTACCAAGGTTGGTGGGAATTGGGTGAAGTCATAGGAGAAGTAATTAATTGTAGTAGTTAATATGATACCCAAAACGGGAAATGTGCGTCTTGAGGAGTCTCGTGGTAGAATTGGCCACTATGACAAGAAAAGAAACAGGACTCATTGATATTGGCGAGGTTGCAGTGAATGAAGAAGAACAGCAGCAAATGGTGGGAAGGCTGTTAGCACAGGGAGTGGATAAGATTACTCCAGAACAGAGAGCGTGGCTGATGATGTCAATTGGGATAGAGAGATTTGGCGAATTGATGAATGCGGATCAACGGGAGTTGAAAGACCACTAAAGCATTGATTGTGTGAAACGTGAGGGCGGTTTAAGATCACGACATGAGAGATGTGGCGCGAAAAAAGCGAGAAGCGGCTGTATATGACCATAGTGATGAGAAGTATGCCAAGCGGCCGGCGATGAAGTCGTTTTTTGAGCCGGAGTTGTTTGCTCGAATGGTGGGGTATGAGTATCATGGGGATTTGAAGCGGATGATGGATAAGTACGTGAAGAGGAAAAAGGTGTTGGTGTTGGGGGCGAGCCGGACGGATATAGATTTGGTAGCGCCGTATACCAAAAAAATTACAGCTATCGATATCTCGAGTCGAATGGTGAGGGAAATCAAGAAAGTCTACCCTGAGATCAAAGCCAAGGTGCATGACGCGGAGGATTTGGTGGGTTTGGGGGAAAAATTCGAAGTGGTGTGGGGCAAGTCGATACTGCATCATTTGCATCCGTTTGAGGAAGTGATGGAGCAAATTGCCGAAGTGCTAGAAAAAGATGGGGTGTTGATGGCGGCGGGTGAACCGGGAATTTATAATCCTTTGGCTTGGTTAGGGCGGAAGTTAACGCCGACGCAGGATCACACTCCTGACGAGAAACCGTTTGAGTTTGGGAAGTATGAGCGAGTACTGGCGAAGCGGTTTGAGCGAGAGTATGTGAATTATTACTTTCTAGTTTCGATGATGACAGTGGTGGGGGCGGCCAAGATGCCTTGGTTGAAGAGGGTATTAGCTCCAGGATTGGTGCCGCTATTGAGAGTGGAGAAATGGTTGCGGAAGATTCCGGGGATGAAACGGTGGTATTGGTTGACTGTCGGGGTTTACAGACTGAGGTAGTATAAGTTTTGTTGGCAAGGATGATCTAGTATGATATGGGTGTGAAGAAGAAGTGGAGTTTGTTGCAACTACTGTTGGTGATAGCCTTGGTGAAGGGGGTAGTGATGTCTCTGGTGGTACCGCTGTGGGAGTTTCCCGATGAACAGGCGCACTTGGGGCAAGTGGCGTACATGAACGAGACTCACTGGCGGGTGCCGTGGGGAGATAATTTGTCGCGGGAGATTGCCGAAAGTGAGCGAGTGATGGGAACTTACCGAGATGAGAACGGGATTAACCAGTTTACCTATCATCCGGAGCATAAACATGAGTTTAGTCAAGGGCTTTATGGACCGAAGGAAAAATTTATTCAAACAATGCCGCGAGCTTGGCGGAGTGAATATGTGGGAAGAGAATCATCTTTGTATCCGTCTTTATTTTATTTACTGAGCAGTATTGGGTATAGGTTAGTGTACAACAGAGATTTAATAATGAGGGTGTTTTTTACTCGGATGGTGTCGGTGCTACTACATTTGGTGATGGTGTGGGTAGCGTGGAAATTAGGAAGGGAAGTTTTTAGGAAAAAACAGTTGCCGGCTGTAGTGATGGCATCGGCAGTTGTGTTTCAGCCGATGTTTTCGTTTGTGGTGGCGGGGGTGAATAATGATAATTTGACGAATTTGGTAGGTCTAGTTCTGGTGTGGATGTGTGTACGATGGGTGCGAGTGGGTTTGACACGGATGAATGCAATCGGTTTGGCGTTTATAGCAGGAATTGGCATGATGAGTAAACCGTTGATATTTCCGCTGCTTTTGGGGGTGGGAGGAGCGGTGCTGGTGGAGTGGTTGAAGTCAAAAAGAGCATTAAAAAATGAGCTGGTGATATGGGGGCCGATGTTGGTGGTGGGTATAGCGATGGGTGGTTGGGATGTGATCAGGCGAGCGATAGTTTTCCAGCGAGTACCTTATTTTGGAACTCCTAAACCGGGAGTGGATACGAGTTTGACTTTTGGGGAGTATATTGGGCCGCAGATAGGGCGGTATTACCGAGAAACTCTGGTGTGGTATTGGGGGGTGTATAAATGGTTGGGTTTGAATTTACCACTTGGCGTGATTCGAGGGATTAAGGTAGTTATGTTGGCGGCCGGAGCTGGACTGGTGAAAGTATTGATAGTTGGGAAAGGTGAGTACAAGTGGAAGTTGGTAGTAATGGCAGTGATTACATTGATATACGTAGTATCGCTAACTTTTTGGGATTATGTATCGGTAAAAAACAACGGAGTGACGCATGGGTTGCAGGGACGGTATTTTTTTCCGGCGTTTGGGGCGCATATGGGGCTGATATTGGCTGGGTTGGTGGCGTTGGTACCAAAGAAGCTGGAGAGGTGGTTGATGAAAGGGTTGGTGGTGGGGTTGGTGTATATAAATATGGTGTCGGTGAAGGTGCTGGTGGTGACTTATTATTCGACCGAGACGATGCAACGGCTGCTTT
>CAYNFZ010000067.1:7102-7623 GCA_964396725.1 uncultured Pseudomonadales bacterium | reverse complement strand
GCTCCAACATACCAGCCTAGCAACTATTCCCCCACCCGTCAACTTCTATCCAACTCTTTCTTCATCCTTCGCCAAATCCGCTTCTCCACCTCATCAATTGACAAAGTTCCGTCTATCACCCACCACCGCTTCTTGTCTTTCTTGGCTAATTCCAAATATGCTTTTCGTACTTTCCTATGAAAGTCCTTCTTCTCCATCTCCAACCGATTTATCTCCTCCTGCTCTTTTTTTCTCCCCAACCCCACCCCCACCGGCACATCCAACAAAAACGTTAAATCCGGTTTTGTCTTCTCCGTCGAAATATCATTCAACTGCTCAATCAATTCCAGACCAAAGCCTCGCACCATCCCTTGATACACACTTGAACTATCTCGGGTTCTATCCATCACCACCACTTTGCCCGCCGCCAGTGAAGGCAACACAATCTCCCGATAGAGTTGCGCTCTAGAGGCTTGATACAAAAACACCTCCGTCGTAAACGCCATCCCTACATTATCCGACGACAACACCACTTCCCGAAT
>CAYNFZ010000067.1:0-7092 GCA_964396725.1 uncultured Pseudomonadales bacterium | reverse complement strand
AATCTGTTCCGAAATCGCCGTCCCGCCCGGCTCCCGTAGTACTACCACATCCAAACCCCGCTTCACCAATCGATCCCGTAGCCTCTTGATCTGTACACTCTTCCCCGCCCCTTCCCCACCCTCAAAACTTATCAACCAACCCTTTGTCTTATTTTTCCTTGCCATAAATCAGCTCCAACGCGTCGTAAATATCCCCAGCACACACATCAGCTTTCTCCGATTCACTCCCCACTAGACAAGTTCTCATCCCCACCCCCAACGCCCCCTCAACATCCGTCCCCACCTTATCCCCAATATACACCACTTCCTCAGCCGCCATCTCCAACTTTTCCAACGCATACAAAAACGGCGCTGGGTCCGGCTTCACCGCCCCAATATCCACCGTCGACACCACCACATCAAACCAAGATAATTCAATCCCCACCGCGTTAATCTTCTTTTCCATCTGATCAACCCGATTACTATTCGACAACAAAAACCGCGGTCGCTTATCTTCTCTTTCCACTCTCCTTACCAATTTCACCAACCGTTCATCCCGAAAAATATACTTTGCCAGCGGAATCTCATCCCACATACTTGGGAAAAACTCCAACCCTTTCACCCCCAACGCATCCAAAGATTTAGTACTACTCCCCAACTCTTTATACTTCTCATCAAACCGTCTCTTGGCTTCACCAAACTTCAAGTTCAAATGTCTCGCAATCTCCTCAGTCTGCAATCGTACCACCTCATCATTCAACTTCTGATTAGCCGGGTATAAAGTCCCATCCAAATCAAACCCCACTCCCTTAATCTGCTTCACCCAAACTGGCTTATTTTTTCTAATCTTCTTATTTACCCTCATCATTAACCCCATTAAATTCCCTTGCCTCCTCTACCGATAAGATTTGGTGACAATCCGCACAGGCTGGATAATAAAATACCTCAACTAAACCGTCGTCCCCACCTCCTACCACTTCTATCGGATCTCCTACCGCCGCCGGCCTCACTCTTCCATCTGCCAGTCTCACCATCCGCTGCGAAAACCATGCTGGTTGCCCACATTCTTCATAATCACACCGCGCCGCCAACACCAACACCTGATCTGCCGCTTCAACCAACAATCTAGTGTTCGGCCATGGTTCATTCAAAAATGTCAGATCCAATCCCGACATTACTACCGTTACCCCCATTTTGTTAGCCCAATCACGCAGTGACACCAAAGATTCCTCCGACACTCCACCCATAAAATTCACCTCATCTACCCAAAACATGGTCCCACCCCTCACCTTAGTCAATCCCAACAACTCTTCAATATTTTCCATTAATCTGGTCTTAATCCCCGTATCTCGAAGTTCCCCATCTGCACTCCTTATCTTCAGAGTCCTTCCCCCTGCCCGAGCTGCACCATGTGCATGTTGCCAAATATCAATCCACACATTACCAGAATCCGCCATCCAATAAGGCAGCGTCGATTTTCCCGAACACATCGGCCCTAGTACCGCCGTTATCACCGCCCCTCTACCTTTCCCAATCAACCACTCCCTGGCCTGCAACACATTCACATTTACACTTCCTCCTCCGTCCAAGGAAGTCGGCTGGTCAAACCACATCACTCGCTTATGATCCCCATACAGCTCCACGTGTTGAGACAGCTCCATCTGCCAGCCATCATCCTCCACCAATTCCAACATACTCGCTCCCCAATCTACCCTTACCCTTCGCTCCCGCTCTCGACCCATCTCTTCCTCAGTGAAATCCTGATTGGCTCAACTTCTTTTCAAAGCTCTTCTGCTTCTCCACATCCACGACTCCTTCTCCAGCCATTCCCCTCTCCCCTCCGCTTAAATTTCCACTTCGTGACTCTGGAGAAAACTCGTCTTTCCCTGGGTCCCACTTTCCTTTTCGCACTAAATCTAATCTGTGTACGTATCTTTCTTCGTTCATACCTCACAGCATCAAACCAAACCCTCACTCTATTTGCAACCCCAATTCCCCACTCAAGCCGGATCCTGGTGGTACCCACCTCCTCGAACAATACTCTCCTCCGCCCGCTGTAACTCTTGCCCCACATACAAAGCATGGGCTGGATCCCTCAAATACCCCCCATCCGATATCTGATAAGCCACTTCCTGGGCCGTCCTTCCCTCAAATACCTTCACCGCCGGCCCTCCATTAGGTTCATACAACGTAGCTCGAATTATCTTGCCAGCATTTCGCCCTCGTTTCGGCAATCGTTTCCATCCCATCTCTACCGCAAATGGCACCTTCACTATTTCATACCGCTTGCTCCAATCTTTCCACACCTGCGCCTCTTTTCCACTCACCACCTCCACCACCACATTCCCCCCAGGATCAAACTCAAAATGTACCTTAGGCGAAAAATCCAATTCTTTCTCGTACCAATCATGCAACAAATTCTCCACCAGTTTCACATCATCCCCATATATATGCGCCGAGTGCGTAATTACTGTCAACGGACCTACTTTCAACTTTCCCGCTACCGCAATATCCGCCTGTAGCTTGCGCAACGCAAACGTATTCCTCGGCCACCCATGTACCATATCCTGACTTCGAAAATGCGCCGTCAAAAAAAACTCGTTATCTTGTACACTGCCAAATATTTGAGTCAAACACGGCGTATCGCTGGTTTGGGCACTCTTCCAGTATCGCTTCGGATCAATCAAAGTCATCGCCATTTTCTTACTCGTCGGTCGCTTCCTGATCAACTTCTTAATCTCCTTCACTTGATCAATCCCAAAATCCCGCCGCAGCAATTTACCGTAGTTATAAGCCACTCCTGGAATCGCCCGATCCGTCATCAACTCACTGTAATATGCTTTCAACTCTACTTCCGTAAACGGTAAATACTCCGGAAAATAAACTTCGTCAGCCTCTTCATTAGTCACCACTGCCGTTAGATTCAAAATCTCCCGCACTTCATTATCCTGACTATATCTAGTGTATTTACCTCGCCCATATTTATATATCTCATTCAATAGCTTCAGCCACACCTTCGCCACTTTCCGCCCACTCACTCGATACCCTGTTCGTGCCGATGGCATCAACTTAATCTCTGGCTCGGCTTTGGCAAACACTTTCCCTTCTTTAGCAAACGGACTCTTTCTCTCTGCCACAATCTCAACCATCCTCTTCACAAACTCTGCCCTACTCACTCCCCGTAAATCTACCACTTCCACATTTTTCCTAAACAGCTCCATCACTTGTTTTGGAATTTCTTTTTCAATCTCACCTCGTCCATCAATTATTTTTCTCTCTTCGTCCACTCCTTCTCCCACAAACTTTATCAACGAATGTCCCGACAAACTCATCTCACTTCCCCAAATCACGATCGTCCGAATATGTGGGTTCGCCATCACGTTCCGAATTATCGAATTTATTCCCTGTCCCGAATATAAATTTCCTATCACACAATACGGTACTTTCTTCAACAACTTCTCCGCCACATCCCTCTCGGTCCATAGCGTACACACTCCCACATGATGTGTTTTATCCTTCACTCGCAAAATATCTTTATAAAGTATCGGCCACTTGCTCAAATCCATGTTCCACATAATAATTTGTCTCCTGTGAAACATCAACACCAAAAAAAAGAGCAAGTGCAGAATCTCCCGTATCGCCTCACGGCAACACACGAAATCAATATACACTTGCTCCACTTCGTTAGGATAGGTACACCTACCTATCTAGCAACAGTCGCTCCTCAGGATCCAGTAGTGACAGATACATCTCCATCGCCACTTCCACTTCTGTTGACCTCTTTGCCAGCACCCGTCGCAACAGATCTGGAGTTAATCGCACTGCTGTCGGTGTCAAAGCCCCAACTTGGGTTTCTGTACCAAACGCACTTATCAGCAAAACTACGACTTGTCGTATGCTCAGTCGTTCCTTGGCTTCCTCCATCAGTGCTTCCAGAATTCGTTCGGAAACTTTAATCCAGTTGGTGTGGCAGTTCGAAGAAGCCCGTGCTACAGCTTTGGTAATTTTGCCTTTTCCCACCAGCTTTACCCGCTCAAGTACTTTCTGTTCACTCACAGTATCGGGATCCGCCAGATAGGAATCGTAAAGCTGCATCACACTAGTCCGAAAGCTTGCATGTCTTGCCTCAGTAAACAGGGCTCTCAACACTATCGGGATCAATTTCCAATTCTCCCAGTTGGTAACATCCAATCCAGTTTCCTCTCCCAGTGAGCTGATTACCAGTCGTATAAAACCTCCTGGCAAGACCCGCCCCCCTGCACAGCAAGACAGATTCTCAATCACTCCACTTAAAACCAGTGAACCGAATTTCCCCTGACTCAGTACTTGCTGTAGCCGTTCTTCGATGTCTTGCGGCCACGTTGGAAAATCCCCCACAGCCACAGCCTTTCCCCAAAAATCCCGTATCAAGGTTGATCCAGTCATCCACTCTTCTCCTCGCATAGAGAAACGAAACAAGCCGCACCATTCCATCCTTGGCTCTAAACACCAAGCCAGACCAGACACCACGTAGGTTCGTGTTAAGGTGCATACAGTCTTAACAAAACCGTGGCCGAATTATAGCTCACACATACTAAATATGTAAGTGACACTCACTCCAACAACGACTCCAACACCCCAACCAACCAATCAATATCCCTCCTCACTGCTTCAGGATGATCACTCCCATGCACCACATTATTATTCCAATCCCTCGCATACACTGCTCGAATCGTTCCCGGGTCAGCCTCCGTGGGATTTGTTGCCCCAATTATCTTTCGCCATTTTGCCGGCGCATCTCCTTCTGCATCAAATAAAATCACCAAGCTCACCGGACCTTGTGTATTGATTTCCAGCACTTTCTCCCAAACTGTCCGCCCCGGTACAAACTCAACCGCTCTAAACCGTTGTTCGTGAGCTCGATAAAACTCTGCTACTTGTTCTTTTTGCAGCTGTACTCCCACATCTAGCATAACTTTCATTCCTCGACCTTCAGCCTCCTCAAGCACTCTCTGGACAATCTCGTCATCACTACCCATAACCTTTCCAATTCCATCCAGTTTCGGTCTTACCATGGCAAAAGTCACCCACCCCCCGTCAATCAAGTGCCCCACCTCATCCGATGCCAACCAGTCCAACATCTCCACCACTTCACATCCCCCAAACCCTCTAATCACCTCTCTATATTCATTTTCCACCATCATCTCACCGGCAATCGTCGCCAACCGTCTATTCACATAGATCGAAGTTCTCTCCATCATCCGTTCCACCATAAACATCCTTATTTACTTATAAATTGCCGCTCATTCTAACAATCACATCCTAACCACACAACTCCACTTTCACCATAAGTCTCTCCTACGCCCCCTACTCTAGCGATACTTCATCAAAAACCGCCTCCACTTCCATAGGTAAATCAAACGCCACTCCTTTACTTAAATCCCCTACCCTCAGAGCATCTCCCAGTCCCATCAACACTTGCACCGCCGGTGTACTTTCTTTTCCTCGACTATGCATCTGCTGCAAACCCTCCATCGCCAATAGCACTACCGCCCATTCTTGGGGTTTTAAATTCTCCACTCGTGCACCCTCTCGCAACTCAATCTGGCCCATTCTCTCGTCTTCAATCCACCGATTCACTGCCTCGGCCGTCACTCTAAACAGATAATATAACCACTCTCCGTCCATAACCAACTCTTCACCATCCCGATAAAATCGACACTCCACCGATTTATTCATCCTATAATTATAACACTGGCTCACCTACTCCCAACCAGACCCTCATTCCAACTAACCCCTCAACCCCCACTCATTCCTACTCTTCACCTCACCCCCAGCCATCTTCTCTTTGCCATCAGCAATTCGCCATTTCCCTTTTTCCTTACTTCTTCTTGTCTTTTTTTCTCATCTTCTTCGGGTCTTGCCAACTTGCCCAGTTACACTCGGGATACCGTTCACATCCCCAAAACCGTCTCCCTGTTCTGGTTCGCTTCACCACTACCGCTCCCTTCTTGCAATCCGGACACTTCATTCCCCGCACCTTATCCAAAAACCGCGCCGTATACTTACACTCCGGAAACCGCGAGCAGGACAAAAACTTCCCAAATCTACCAATCCGAATCACCTCTTCCCCCCTCTCCTTTCTGCCACACTCAGGGCACAATCTCCCCGTTTTCTCCGTTGGTACCGTCACTCGTTTAGCGTTTTTTGTGACTTCCTTGGCGTTACTCGAGAAAGGTTTCCAAAACTCTCGAATCACTGGTACCCACTGCCTTTTCCCTTCCGCAATCTTATCCAACTCATCTTCCATATTCGCTGTAAACCCATAGTCCATAATCTTTTTAAAATTGGCTACCAAAAAATCTGCTACCGCCAACCCCACCGCTGTGGGCTTAAATCGCCGCTCCATCCTCTCCATATAAGCTCTTCCAATCAAGGTGCTAATCGTCGGGGCATAAGTACTCGGCCTACCGATCCCCAACTCTTCCAACTGTCGAATCAACGAAGCATCATTGTACCTTGCTGGCGGTTGGGTAAACTTTTGCTCGCTACTCATCTCTCGATACTTCAATCCCTCACCCTCATCTACCTCAGGTAACACCACTTCATCTTCACTTCCCCCTTTCTGTCGCTTATACAGCACCCTCCACCCCTCAAACAAAATCACGCTCCCCGTAGCTCGAAGTAAATATTCCTTCTTCCCCCGCGCCATCACATCAATCGTAGTTGCATCCAACACCGCATCGCTCATCTGGCATGCCACCATCCGCCGCCAAATCATCCCATACAATTTCTTTCCCACTGCATCCACATTTCCATCCACCGCCGCCCCAGTCTTGATCACCTCAGTCGGTCTAATTGCCTCATGAGCTTCCTGTGCACTCTTACTCGTTGTTTGATAAAACCTAAACTTCTCGGGTAAATACTCCTCTGCATAATTCTGCTTGATATAATTCCGAACTTCCGCCACCGCCTCCGCAGCCAAATGTGTCGAATCCGTTCGGTGATAAGTTATCAACCCCTTTTCATACAAACTCTGCGCCACCCGCATTGTTCTCTTGGCCGTCCATCCCAACCTATTAGCCGCCGCCTGTTGCAATGTACTAGTCGTATAAGGCGGTTTTGGTCGACTCT
>CAYNFZ010000066.1:0-7829 GCA_964396725.1 uncultured Pseudomonadales bacterium | reverse complement strand
GTGTTGAAAAAACTCAAGAACGAGAAGTTGATAGGAAATGCTGGGTCCGTGGTGATGATGTCGAATTTAGCAAAACAAGCAGTACAAGATCAGGCTACCAAACTGGGAGTAGCGCGGTTCTTCGAAAAATCGGCGGTGGATAAGGGTTCATTGGTTGGAATTGTGGAGAGTTTGAGCAAGTGATGGAGTTGGCGAGTGGCGAGTGAGTTTGCTATATTAGGGTAAGTTTACGTTTGATTTAAAGTGGAGGTATATGACTATAGTTAAGGATATTATGAATAAGGGGGTGATTACAGTAAACCCGAGTGATAATTTGTTAGTGGCGGCGGAGAAGATGGTAAAACATGGAATTGGGTCGCTGGTGGTGATTTTGGAAGAGAAAAAACTGGGAGTGATTACGGAACAGGATTTTTTGAAGTTTTTGGTAAATGATAGGCGAAATGTGGTGGAGGTGAAAGTGCAAGAGATAATGACGGCACCGGCGGTGGTGGGCGCGCCAACGACGAATATTTATGAGGCGAGCAAGATTATGCAGGAGAAGGGGTTTAGGCGACTACCGATCATGGAGAATGGAGCTTTGGTGGGGATAGTGACGCAAACTGATTTGAATCAAGCTTTGAGGGAAGATACGATTCGGGAAATGAGGGCCAAGCTGGATGAGCTGGAGAGAATGAATAAGGGAAAAAGTGAGAAAGCTGTGGAGATTCAGAAATTAAAAAGCGTGATTGATGAGATGCAAGAAAGTGAGTAGGGATTAGTTATCAAATAAATTCTAATAACCCAGCAGAGTTACCCGTCACTGGAGCGGAGTGGAAGGGGCGTGGGTATCTACGTTACAAATTGTGAATGGCGTAGGGCCAATAGTTAATGACGAATGGCGAATGGCTAGGAGCGGAGAGGGAGGGGATCTTTGACCTGGAAGGAACGAGGAGGTTTGCTTTTTTGATAACGATCCCAGGCAGTGAGGTAGGCGAGTTCGAGGTGGTGGGTGAATCGGTCGAGGTTAAAAACTGGGTGGGTATGAAGGTGGTGTTGGAGTTGTTGTTTGAGTCGGAGGAGAGATCGGGGGTGGTGATAGAGATAGGTGGCGAGGTGAAGGTATTGCTGGGGATGGGAAGTGGTGAGTGAGGAAAAACCTTGGTGGGTGAGAAGGCTGGTGGACATGCGAGAAACATAACGATTACCGGTGAGGGTGAGGACGGGGACGGAGGATTTGAGGGCGTTGGCAGTGGTGGCACCGCCGTTGAAGAGAGGAGTGTCGAGGACTAAGTCGGCGTGTTGAAGACGACGAAGGTGTTGAGAGAGGGGTAGGCGTGGAGCAAAGATGAGACGGTTGGGGTTGATGCCCAGATAGGAGAAAGTGTGAATGAGCTGGTGCTTGGCTAGGGGGTTGGGATCGAGTAGCCAAAGAATGGACTGGGGGCAGTGGTGGAGAATTTGGCCCCAGAGTTTGAGAGTAGAGAAGGTGAGTTTGTGGGAGTTGTTGAAACTAGTAAAGATGAAGCGGTTGGAGGGGAGGTGGTATTGGGTTTTGGAACCGATAACGGATTGGGGCAAGAAGTAGGGGTGGTTGGTTTGGTAACAATGGGGGAGGTGAATAAAGCGTTCAGTGAAAAAGGGTTGTTGGGATGGAGGGGTGAGGATGGTGTCGGTGATGATGTAGTCGTGGAAGGAAGACCCGAGAGATCCGGGAAAACCGAGATAGTTGATTTGGAGTGGGGCGGGATGGTGGGCGAGAATGGAGAGTCGGTTGCCTTCGGTAAATCCAGTGAGGTCAATGAGGATGTGAATATTGTCTGATTTGATCTGATTGACGATAGATTGGTCAGATAGGTGGGGAAGGTGATGGAAGTAGTCGCAGGAGGAGACAATTTGTTGGAGAAAATAGCTGTTGTCCCGGGGACCGTAGGAGTAGGCGAAGATACGAAATAGTTGGCGGTCATGGTGGGCGAATAAGGGGTATGTTTGGTGGGCGATAACGTGGTCGCGAAAATCATGACTGATATAGGCGAGGTTGATTTTGGAGGGTTGAGAGAAAGAGGGGCGATGGGGGGAGGGCTTGACCGAGGAAGATAGGCGGCGGCTCCAGGCTTGAGCGAGGTGGAGGTTTTGAGTTTTGTTGGTAGAACGGATGAGGTTGGTAAAGGGGTTTTCTTGGGGAGTGAGGTGAGATTTGAGTTGAGAGATGGTTTGGGAGTTTAGTTGAGGTTGGAGTGAGGAGTAGGGGGAAAATTGGTTGGTGTAGGAATAGAGGTTGACGAGTTTGCAAAGAGCCAAAGAAGAGTGGTCGGTAGCGAGAAGGCGGCGGTAAAGAGGTTCTGCTTGGGCGGGCTGGTTGAGGCGTTCGTAGGTATCGGCTAAGTGGAATGAAAGGCGGTGGTTGTGGGGTTTTTGCTGATGTGCCAGGAGAAGATGGTGGAGAGATTTGGCGTAGCGGTGTTTGTTTTTGTAGAGAAGACCAAGGTTGTAGTTGGTGGCGGAGTGGTGGGGGTGGCAACGATAGGCGTATTGAAGACAGGTAAGAGCTGGATCGAGTTGGTTTTGGGAGAGGTAGAGTTTGCCGAGATTGTTGGCTGAGAAGTAGTAGGAAGGGTCGACGAGCAGGGCTTGATAGTAGGCTTTGATAGCTAGATTAGGGTGGTGTAAATGGGTGTGAGCAAGGCCTTGATAGTGCCAACCGGGAGCTAGGTGAGGTTGGAGTTTGGTGGCTAGCTGTAGGTGTTTGAGGGCTTCTTGGGGCTGTTTGAGTTGGAGTTGGGTGCGGCCAAGAAGAAGGAGACAGCTGGGGTTGGTGGGATTGAGGGAGAGAGAGGAAAGCAGAGATTGTCGGGCTTTGATAAGTTGCTGCTGTTGATGAAAGGAAATAGCTTGTTGGTAGTGTTGGTTGGCAAGAACGTGTGCTGGTTTCATTGGAGGTGAGCTTGTTTAGAGGTGATGGTTTGAGGGGGAAGATGGTTCAGGTAGCGGTGATACATTTGTAGGTAGATATTTTCAAGGGATTGAATAAACATGGGAGTGTTGAAGAGGGGATATTTTATTATGTTGGCTGATAGCTGATGGCGAAGGGCTAATAGTTTTTGGGGATGGGTGGCGAGATGGTGGGCGAGGTGGAAGTACTGGTCGAGATTGAGGGTGATAAGTTGGGGAAGACCGATGGCTTGGAGGAGGCTAGAGGAAACTCGAGAAGCAAAATGTTTACCTTGAATGGTAATTATAGGCACTCCGGCCCAGAGTGAGTCGGTGGTGGAGGTGTGGCCGTTGGTGAGTTTGGTGTCGAGACAGAGGTGGGCGAGTCGAAGGCGGGCTAGGTGCTCGGGTTTGGGCAGTCGGGAGGAAAAAATTAGACGATTGGGGTCGATGTTGTGTCTGGCAGCGTGGCGTTTGAGGTGAATTTCCCCAGTGTTGAGGCTTTTGAGGAGCCATAACACACTATGGGGAGTATGGTGTAGGAGTTTCATCCAAGTGTAAAAAAGTTGTGGTTGGATTTTGTAGAAGTGGTTGAAGGAAGCGAAGACGAAGGAGTGGGGGGGGAGAGAAAAATCTGGTTTGGAGTAGGCGGTGGAGGTGACGGGTTGGAGATGGTCGGTGATTTGGTAGGTGTGGGGAAGGTAGGCAAAAGTTTCGGAGAAGTAGCGCTGGTGGTGAGGTGGAGTGACAATAGGGTCGGTGATGATGTAGTCGAAAAAATCGGCGCCAGTGGTGCCGGGATAACCAAGCCAACAGCACTGGATTGGGGCGGGTCGAAGAGCGGCTATTTCAAGTCTGGTACCCAGAGTGTATCCCTTGAGATCGACTAAAATATCGATGTGGTCTTGATGAATTTGGGTGGCGGATTGGGGAAAGGGAGTGAGATATAAGTCGCGGAAAACATCCGATGAGGCGTGGATGTGTTGCCGAGAGAAGTCATTGATATGAGGACCGTAGGAATAGGTGTGGATTTTGAAGCGATGGCGGTCGTGGAGAGGGAAGAGTTGGCTGATAAGATGGGTAGTGGCGTGGTTGTGAAAATCGGCGGAAAGATAGCCGATATGAAGGAGGCGACGCCTGGATTTGGGGGAATAGGAAAAAGGGGAAAGAAAATGGCTAACCCTTTGGGATAGGCGGTGACTCCAGAAAGAGGCGGTGGTGAGGTTGAGTTGGAGATTGTCAGATCGGGTGATATTGGAAAAGGGAAGTTCGTGGTAATTGTGGGCGGTGGGGTGGGATTGCTGACTGAGAAGGCGGAGTTTTTTCTCAATTCGACTAATTTTTGACCAGTTACAAGTTTGACGAAGTAAATGGAGGAAACTGGCGTTGGTGAGGATGTTGTGAGGATCTGTGGTGAGGGCGGTTTCGAGCGTGGTGATGGCGGCGTCAATATTACCTGAATGGACCAGGGCATCGCTAACGTAGGTCGGAGAGTCGGATTGGTTCTGGTTTTGACTGAGAGCTTGGGTGAAGTGGAAGGTGGCTTGTTGGAGTAGGCCGAGTTTTTGGTAAACTACTCCCAGGTTGTGGTGGGCTTGGGAGAGTTGCGGATGGTGATGGAGGGCTTGGTGATAACAGTCGAGGGCGGCTTGAAAATCACCAGAGGCTTTGTACATGTTGCCCAGATTGTTGTGAGCGAGGGCAAAGTCGGGTTTGAGGTGGATGGCGGTTTGGAAGTGATGTTGGGCTGGGGAAATTTGGTGGATGGCGTTGTAGGCAACGCCGAGGTTGTTGTGGGTGGAAGCCGAGTTGGGGGTGAAGACGAGGGATCGTTTGTAGGCCCCGATGGAAGCTGGGATTTGGTTGGTTTGATAGAGGAGGGTGCCGAGTTGGTAGTAAGTCGGGCCGGAAGTGGGATCGAGTTTAAGAGCGCGGTTTAGAGTGGAGATAGCTTGGTCGATGAGACCTTTTTGCTCGAGCTGTTGGGCTTGATCGATGAGTTCTTGGTGACTGGGAGAGTGGTTCATAGTGGTTGACTAGGCGTTGGTGAGCTTGCTGCCAATCATCGGTGGGACCCGAGAGTGGCTCGAGCCCTTGGATGTTAGTCGATTTTTCTTGGGGAATACAGAGCAGATTGGCTTCGGGTGCGTAGATTTTAAAGATGTTTTTGGGGTTTTTGAAGTAGTTATGGGGATTATAGTAGGAAGCGATATGCCACCAGCAATGATAGTGGTAGGAGGTGATGGAGGAGATAATAGACGGAGAAAGCTGGGAGGTGTTGTTTTCGATGAAGAGGATGGGGCGGTGGGTGGCGATGGTTTGGGCTGCACCGGCCAATACTTCGGGTTCCATTTGTTCGACGTCGATTTTGATGAGATGGACTTGGGGAAGTTGGAGCTGGTCGATGGTGAAGGTGGGAGTGCTGATGCCTTGGTGGTGTTGTTTAAGGTGGAGGGCACCAAAATTTTGGGGATGATGTTGATCGAGAAGGGGAACGGGGGTTTGGCCGCTTTGTTGGCTAATGACGGCATTGACACAGGACACGTTGGTGAGGTGGTTGAGGGTGATGTTGGTACATAGATTGTAGTAAGCGAGGCGTTGGGGTTCGAAAGCATAAACCATACCGGAAGGCCCGACTTTTTGGGAGAAGAAAAGGGTATGGGTGCCGATATAGGCGCCGATGTCGAGAATGGTATTTCCAGGGCGGATGACTTGAGTTAGAATTTCGAGTTCGGTTTCGGCCCATTCTCCATAGAGGTCGAGGGAAGTGCCGACAAACGAGTCGTTGGTGTTGTAGGCAAAAAAGCCGTGTTTGCAGCGTTTGATGTGTAGGTGTTGATGGGAAAAATCTGGAGTGGGAGGGGTGTTAGTCAAAGCTACCTCCGTTGTTGATGTAGGTCTGGGCGAGTTGTTGGGGGTCGAAGACGAGATGTTTAAGAAAGGATTTGTAGATACGGAAAAAGCTGGGAGGTAGGGATGAGGTCTTGGGGCCCTGGTTGGAGGGAAGGGGAAGGTGGAGTTGGGGTGGGGGTTTAAGATGAAGGTGGTGAAATAAGCGGTTGATTTTGGTGGCCTGATTGAGATGGCTGGTTTTGAGGGAGTGGATGGTGATGTGGGGGGAGGAGGCGAGTTTGAGTCGATAGTATTCGATGCGGCTGAGGATTTCGCACACGTACCAAATGGTGGCACCCTGGATTTCGCCGATTTTGTCGAGAAATGGTTGGGAAGCAACGATGTTTTTGGGGTAGTTGGGATCGAGGCCCCAGAGCCAGCGACTACCGTAGTTAAAGAAGGTGAAGCGGTTGGAGAAGCTGGTAGCGATTTGGAGGATGGGGCGGGTGAGGGCAATAAGATGGATAGAGCTATTTGAGGGGAAGAGGGAAAGATTTTCGATGAGTCCAGCCTTCATGAGAATGTGGGAAGTTTCGACGTAGATGGTTGATGGTGACTGGTTAATGCGGTTGAGTTTATGACGCCAGAATTTTTGGATGTAGGGAGTATTCCCTTGGGAATTGAAAATGGTGAGGTGAGAGATGTCGGGAGTATCGACGCCGAAGTTGTTGAAACCCAGCATCTCGTGGTAGGTGGTGGCGGAGGGGAAGTTGGCACGGAAGGTGTCGGTAAGAAATCTGGTACCAGTGCGGCCGGTGGTGAGGGTGAAAATGTAGGTTTGGGGAGGCATGGGGGAAGCATAACATGGAGAGTCGGTGAAATCACAATTATCAATTTTTACATCACAAACGGTAGAAGATAAGGGGTGAATGGCACATGGTAGATGGTTAGTGATGTAGTGTTAGTGGCGAATAGTTAAGAGTGGAGAGGCAGAGGATCTATGACCTGGAAGGAGCGGGGAGGTTGACCTTTTAGATAACGATGCCAGGCAGTGAGGTAGGCAGTTTCCAAGTTGTTGGTGAAACGGGGAGTGGCGAAGAGAGGATACCTGGCTTTATGGGCGGTGAGTTTGGTGCGGAGAGCGGAGAGTTTTTGGGGATGGGTAGCCAGGTGGAAAGCCAGGTGGAAGTAGTCATCGAGGGAGTGAGTGACGAGAGAGTCAAAGCCAAAATTATGGAGGATGCTGGTGCTCATGCGACTAATGTAGGTGTTACCCTGGAGAGTAATGAGGGGAAGGGTAGTGAAAAGGGCTTGGGCGGTGGAAGCCCCACCGGAATAGACTACAGTATCGAGTCCAAGATCGGCCAACTGGAGGCGAGAGAGGTGGTGGGTAAGTGGAGTTTGGGGAGAAAAAATAAGGCGGGATGAGTCGATACCGTGTTTTTGGGCCTGGAACGTCAAGTTTTGCTGATCGATGGAGGAAGTGGGGAAGAGCCAGAGAAGGCTTGATTTGATGGTATGGAGGAGCTTCATCCAGGTGGCAAAGAGTTGGGGATCGATTTTGAGAGTTTTGTTGAATGATGTAAAGATGAAAGCTGGGGAGGGGAGAGAAAGTTGGGAACGGGTAGGAGGGGAGTGGAGTTGTGGTGTTGAAGAAACAAGGTAGGAGTGAGGAAGGAAAATAAATTTTTCGGAGTAGAAGGGTTGTTGGGAAGGAGGAGTGAGAGTGGGGTCGGTGATGATGTAATCAAGATAGTCGGCACCGGTGGTACCGGTAAAGCCGAGGTAATTGATTTGTAGAGGGGCGGGGTGAGTTGAGATAGTAGGGAGAAAGTGGTTTTGGGTGTGGCCCATGAGATCGATGAGAATATCGGTGCGATGCTGGCGGATGAGGTGAGCGGCTTGGAGGTAGTCAATGCCAGATAGATCGATAAACTGGTCTGAGGATTGACGGATATTGGCGGTAACAGGGTCGGTGTTTGGGTGGGTGGAGTAGCAATGGATACGGAATTGAGAACGGTCGTGGTGGGCAAAGAGATCTTGGATTTGGTAACCCACGGGGTGTTGGTTGAAGTTGGCAGAGAGGTAGG
>CAYNFZ010000065.1:0-7856 GCA_964396725.1 uncultured Pseudomonadales bacterium | reverse complement strand
ACTCGTCCACTCGCACCCGTCATCTCGCCTTCCGCTTTCGTCCCCAAACTTTGGGCGCAGTCCTCTATCACTGGTATTCCGATACCGGCTATTTCTTCCACTCGCGCCGCCAATCCCAGCATATGCGGCACTATCACCGCCTTGGTCTTTTGGCCCACCGTCTTTTTTACCAACCCCGGATCCATTCCCAAATTCTCCGTCTCTATATCCACCACCATCGGTATAGCCCTCACATAAGCCACTGCATGTAACAGCGCCACACAGGTATAAGCTGGCACAATCACCTCATCTCCTCGTCCTACACCAAGAGCCAGCAGAGCCAAATGTAACCCCGACAAACCACTATTCAAAGCCACAGCATACTCCACCCCCACCAACCCAGCCATTTTATTCTCCAACTCAGCCACCCGTGCTCCCGCAATCAACCATCCTGACTCGATCACTCGCCCCAGATCGGCTATCTCCTCTTTTCCCACACATGGCCTATTGTGGCCAATCGTCTTTCTCTTTGCCATATCTAAATCATATCACTTCATTTACCGATTAATCGGCCTTTTTGTTCTATATAATAACCACAGTTTCAGCGCATCCTGTCCAAATTACACCTCAGTCTACTCATTCCTCCATGAAGCCCATCGCCCCATTTGGTTTCCCCATCAGCCTCTCCGCCCTTTTTTGGATCATCATCGGCCTGGCACGATTTATTCAAGAACGCCTCACTCTGCCATCAAAACCTCCACCTCCTTCCTCCAATCGTATCAAACCTAGCCAGGTTGCCGCCGTCGTCGCTGCCCACAACGAAGAGCTCGACATCCGCCCTTGCCTTCAATCCCTCAAACACTTCCTCAAACCCGACCAAATCTACGTCTGCTCCGACGGTTCTACCGACAAAACCTACCGCCGTGCCCGCCAAGAAGGCGTCCACGTTTCTTTCCGCAACCCCGGCCACGGCAAATCCCAAGCCATCAACTACCTCCTCCACCGCTACCAACTTCTCGACCGCTACCGTCTCATCTTCATCGTCGATGCCGACAACCGCATCAACCCCGACTTCCTTCGCTACGCCCTGCCTCGCTTCAACCGCCGCCAAACTGTAGCTTTTTTCGGCCGCTCGCGCATCATTTGGCCTCGTCACGCCCTCCCCCGCCTCGCCTACTACTTCGTTGCCTACCGCGATCGCCTCAACTTTCTCCTCGCCTACATCTACATGTATGGCCAAACCTCCACCATCGTCAATGCCTCCTATGTCATTCCCGGATCCTGCGCCCTTTACCGCTCTCGTATCCTCAAACAACTCAACCTCGGCACTCCCGGTATCATCAATGAAGATTTTCATCTCGCTTTCCAGATTTTCAAAAACAAACTCGGTCACGTCGCCAGCGACTACCGTGCCTACGGCCTCGAGCATGCCCCTCACTCTCTGCGCGATTATTGGCGTCAAGTTCGCCGCTGGAACATCGGTTTCCACCAAGCCATTCGTCTAAACGGCATCTGGCCATCCTTTTTTTGGCTCTCTCTCGCGGTCTTCACTCTCGAAGTCGTCACCCAATCTCTCTTTATCTCCTTGTTACCTTTTATATTCCTGCTCAGCCTCCTCCAACACTATTCCCCTCTCGCAACCTCCACTCTACCTCTCCCTGTTCTCCCCCACCCAGAATTCATCTTTCATCTTGTCATCATTCTCTTTACCGTCGATTACCTCCACACCGTGGCTATTGCCCTCATCAAGCATCGCCCATTATGGCTCTTCTACGGCGTGTTCTTCTATTTTCTCCACTACGCCACCTCACTCATTCTTTTCACCGCCATCATTCCCGGTTTCTTCCGCCGCTCCGACGGCCGCTGGCAATCTCCCACCCGCCACACTTCTACTCCTTAGTCATTGCTCTCCAGACTTTTTCATCCTCACCTCCCAGCCGCCAAAAACTCACCCCACCCAATCCATATTTCTCTGCCACCTTCACTTTTGCCATCACACTGTCACCATCTTCAAACCACACCTGGTGTTCTGCACCATCCTCCTCATGCTCAAACCAAGGGGTTTGCGTCAGACCATCCCATCTTACTTGCTCACCCGTTCTTTGCCGCAATTCCTCTACCTCATTGTAAGTCAATCCTTCCGCCGGCCCATCACTCTCCAATTTCCAATCATACCCGTACAATGGAATCCCCAAAATAATTTTCCTCCTATCCACTCCCTGGTTTATTCCATACTCCACCACTTCCTCCACCCACTCCACCGACGCCACCGGCCCTGGACCCGAGCTGTCCCAGTGTTCCCCATATCCCATCACATACAAGTAATCCGCCGCTTCCCCAATTCGCCTCCAATCTTGAAACTCCCCCTGTCCCGGGTCATCCGCCGTAGCCGGATGCATCGCCACTCCCACAAACAATCCTGCGCTACCGAGCTCTAGGGTTAGTTCTTCAATAAACTGCCCGTACCCCTCCTTTGCATCTAACTTCACCGCCTCGTAATCGATAGACACCCCATCAAATCCAACCTCAACCAGTTTTTCCTTGACTGCATCAATGTGCTTCTTCCTCGATTTATCGTTCTCCAACATCCTCTCAATCCTCCCCGAATCCCACTCCGCCCCCTCACCCTCTGGCAAATTACTAATCACCGCCCCTACTCTCATGCCCGCTTCTTTCAACTTCACCACCAGCTCCGTATCCTCATCCGCGTACTCATAAGTTCTCACCTCTCCATCCTCACCCAGGTAATACCAAAACAAAGCCACCTCATCAAACACCCCTTCATGTCTCCATAAACTAGCCAACGCTTCCTTTTGATCCCAATAAGGAATCGACGCTCGTATCATCAACTCTGCATCTTCTTCCACTTTCTCCTCCGCCTTTTCCACTCTCGCTTCTCTTCCCATCAACCACCTCCCTCCCATTATCACCATCCCAACCGCCATCAGTCCAACTAACCCCACCTTCCAATTCATCCCTGCATTATACTCATCGCTTCTTTCCGATCCACGTTCATCAATAGATCAATTATCGACAAATTCGCCACAAACCCTTGTTTCCCGGCATACAGTTGCTCATATTCCCTACACTTCCAATCCTGCAGTGTTATCGCTATTCCAGCTTTATCAAACAACTCAAAATCCAAATAAGCCGCCGCCGCCGTGCCCCCGCAATAATTCTCACTTGCCCCCACTTCGCGGCACAACGCCACTATCGTTTTGCTCGACCTTAAATCAGGATTCTTATTTACCGCTTCGCTCTCAGACGCCAGTCGCACTTGCTTAAGCCGAAACTTGTCATTCCCTGCAAGCAATCTATTCACTTCCTCAGCAGCCACATGCTTCTTCACCTCTTTCCCACCCAACAACCACCAAATTGCCCACCACATAGTTGCCAAATTTAACTCCGCAATACTCTGGTACTTTGTTGTCAACAGTCTCTTCACCTGCGGAAACAATTTCCCAAAATTCCTCGCTCTCGAATACGATCGTCGTATCTGCTTCAGATGTAGCCCCGCCCAATCATGTTCATCATCGATCAGGGTCTTATTCATCGCCACGTGTCCTTGCCCATGTCTTATCGATACCGCCAACCTCCCCACTCCCGAAGACAGCTTAATTATCGTATGAGCCTGATAAGACTTATGCCGTTTCCCGTCCGGATATAAATGCGCCCGCACAAACTGCACCTCATCCCGTACCATAAACACATCCGCCGCCAGTATCCGCGCAAAATAATGCAGCCGGGGAAAATACTGTGGTTGCCATCCTGTATACCTCATCATTCCTTTCAACTGATACTACGGTAACACACAAATCCTTCGGCGTAACCGGCCCCACATTGCGACCCTCGAAGTTGCGCCAATGCCCTCACCACTGAACCGGCTCTGGGATTCGGCTTGGGTCGTACCTGTGACTGATACAAATCCATCGCCGCCAACTTCGTTTTCAACTGTCTTCCCGCCAAAGGTACAAAGAAATTCGGTTCCTGACAGTTATGCATTCTCCAATAATCCGCCGGCACTTCATAAGCCATCACGTATCGCACCAGATGCTTTGTCGTCAACTCGGCTGGTCTAAGTGCCGCCTGTGTTGCCCACGCCGCCATCCTATGGTCTTGGTTGTACGAATCCACAGAAGGAAATGCCACCAAAGTCGGCTTCACCGTCTCAATCGCCACCTTGCTCTTTCTCTCGATTAATTCCATCAATTCCTTCTGGCCCAACACATCCAATTTTAAATGATGCCCGTTACCCACAAACGCCAGCTCATAATCCCTAAACTGTAGATACTTTGCCACCATTTTGATTTCCTTAATCCTTTCCCGGGCGCTCGAACTACCCTTTTGGGAAAAATCCATCGTATCTCCCACGGTCAAAAACAACACATACACTTGCCCTCCCGCTTCGTTGACTTTTGTTATCAACCCACCACATCCCAGCACTTCATCGTCCGGGTGCGGCGCGATCACCAGTAACCGAATTCGTGAAAAATCCATCATTAAGTCACAACTATCACACCCAAATTATATGTTCAATATGCACTTTACAAAAGCCTTTTTCTCACTCGACCAAATTAATCTTCCCCTCAAATCCGATTCCTAATTGTTTGTGAAAAACACATATCAAACAACTAAATGCGCGTTGTTTTTTGATGATTGATTATTGGTGATTGGTGATTAAATTGAATAACCTCAGATACATTTGGGAATCCTAATCTTTCAAAGGAGGCTCCCATGGGAAGTGATTATCCCCACATAAGGTATACGTTTGACCGGTCGACATACTTTCAGTATCGTCGCTTGATGAAAACATTGGAGAGTTGTTTAGCCTTTGACAACAGTGAAGTAGCTAAGTTCAGGCTGCACGTGTTGGGGTATTACTACCAATACGGCGAGACCTACCTTGGATGCCTTTGGAGTCAAGAAAAGCACCTTGTATGACTAGAAGAGAAGGCTGGAAAAAAATGGTGGCAGGTTGGTGTCTTTGGTCCCCATCTCTACCCGACCTTACCACACCAAGAAGATGCAGACTGATTGGAGACTGGTGGAATTCATCAAGAGAATGAGACCAGAGTATGGCAATGTAAGATCAGGCATCATTAAACCCTTCTTGGATGAAATAGTCAGCCGGTCCACCATTGAAAAGATCATCAGAAGAAGACGCTTTACCTTTGAAAAGAGAGTTAAGCACAAGAGGAAAACCAAGTACTCCAAGTTAAGGATCAGAAAGTCACCCCAGATCAAGAAACTAGGGTATATCCAGATGGACTCAATTACTCTTTACGTCAAGAATCCCGGAATAAACAAAAATATCTTCAACTCATGTCTCATACCCGCCGCCCCACTCACATCTTCAAAACCAAACAGAGTAGGGTAGTCATCGCCCAATTTCCCAACCCACCTCTCATCCTCGCCCTCATTTTCTACTTTCTCACCCGCCTCTCCACCGGTCCAATCCACCAACTCAGTTTCTGGAATTTTCACCTTTCCCTTCTCTACTGGTCCTACCTCGAAATCACCTCCGGCGTCAACCTCTGGCGCCGCACCTTCGGCACAGCCGTCGGCTTATACCTCATCCTTAGTCTCTTCAATTAAAAACACTCCAACATTCTCCAGAACATTAGAACAACAAACTCCACAGTACAATCTTACTTCTCCACGCTAGCCATAGCCGCTTGTGCCGCCGTTATCAACGGGTACACCGTCGGCGCCGCTGTCAGCAGCGGATGGGTCGAGATCTGCAGTATATTAAAATCATACATCGTCTGCTCGCTCTGGATCGCCAGCGCCAAAATATTTATCATCTCGCTCACACTCTCTGGGCCAGCCACTTGGGCCCCCAACAATACCTTTGTTTTTTTTGAAAACAATAGTTTCACTTTGGTCTTTTCAGTCTCAGGCAAAGTTCCTGGGTGATGATTAGGACACTCGCTCATCCCCACAATTACGTCAAACTCTTCTTTGTCTGCCCGATCCTGAATTAGTCCGACCGCTCCCATAACCAAGCCGTCAATGCAGGTAGAAAAAGCCGCCAAAGTACCCTGGTTCTCCCTCAAATCCTCCAAATGATACAAATTAATCGCCGCAATCCGGGCCTCAGTCGCTGCTGTCGATGCCAACATCACTGGAATATAACGACCAGTAAAAAAGTCCCTGGTTTCCGAACAATCTCCTACCGCAAACACGTCCTCCGCTTTCGTCCTCATATACTCATCCACCTCTATCCCCTCATAGTCACCCAGCTCAATCCCCGCTTCTTTAGCCAAATCCACATTCGGCTTGGCCCCAATCGAAAAAATTACCATATCCGCCTCTAAGCTCTCTCCACTGCTTAGCTTAATCGAGCCAACACGCTCATCGCCTTCAACCATCTCCACCGAACAACCATAATGCAAACTGACATCATTTGCCTTTAGTCGCTCTTCTGCTAGTACCGCGAACTCCTCATCAAAACTTCTAGTCAGACAGCGATTAGACCTTTGAATAACGTGGATTTGTTTATTGGTACGGCTCAATTCCTCCGCCAGCTCAACTCCAATAAACCCCGCCCCCACAATCACTATCTTTTCCGCTCCCAGTACCGCCTCCCGCATTTGGCATAAATACTCAAAGTCCTTTTTCACTACCCACACCCCAACTTTATCAGATCCAGCAACTGGCAAAATCCCGGGTTTGGAACCCGTAGCCAACACCAACTTATCGTAACTAATCTCCTCAGAATTTTTTAATCCCACTTTCTTTTCAGCAACATTTAGGTTTATCGCTTCATCCACAATCAACTCAATCTTGTTCGCCTCCAAACCCTTATCTGACATGATATTTTTCTCTACCGAATCTAGCCGATGAAAAATGTAAGGAATACCACAAGGAATTACAGCCTTTTCCTTATCTCGGACCAAAGTAATTTTTTTGTCTGCATTATTTTTTCTAGCTGTAACCGCGGCCACAACTGCAGCTGGGCCACCACCAATAATCAACACATCTGTTTCCATTTATCCTCAGGAACAATTTGTAATACAACATATCAAGATAAACCTCATCATACTCCCGTTTCCTCACCCACTTCAACCCAACTTTTCCTTTACAGTTCTCATTTCTACTGCTAGATTTATCCCACCATGATCTCCAACACTACCAAGCTCCGCCAGATCATGTCGGGCAAGATTGACCTTAACAGTACCGTCTACTCTGATTCTTGGAGTGGTTACAATGGCCTGGTTGATGTAGGCTTTGACAGACACTTTAGGGTTAATCACAAACAGAACCAGTTTGTCAGAAAGAAAGGAGTTCACATCAACGGCATCGAATCATTTTGGAGCTTTACCAAAAGACGCCTGACCAAGTTTAATGGTACCAAAAAGAACTTTCACCTTCACTTAAAAGAATGTGAGTGGAGATGGTCAAAGACCCTCAATCAACTCGAAGATGAACTACTAAATCTGTTAAAGTGCTAGTCTAGAGCCTTACTAATTGGTATTAATGTGATTTGCGGAGGATGTTATAGCCGTCTCTAGAAAAGAATGGTCTCCCAGTGAATCTCTCTTGAATCGAGCACGTGAGGAGATGGGTCATAGAATGGGACACCTTGTGGATTTGCAAGAATTGATGTTGAGAGCCAAGCTGTTGTCTGGTGTTCCCGAGGTAGTGGAGTCAGCTAGGGGATCTATCGAGGCGATAAAAGAGATTGTCAATACTAAGGGGAAGAATTTGGATATTGATGATTGGGGGCGTCAGATTATGGTTAATGATTATATATATAGATATGCTAGTTTCTCTAGGAAAGATGGCTAGGCCTTGACAGGGTTGAGTGTTTGGTTTTTGTAGATGACTATATTGTGAAGAGCATGTGGGAAGCGTGCTGAACTCAGAATTACCCA
>CAYNFZ010000064.1:2623-8090 GCA_964396725.1 uncultured Pseudomonadales bacterium | reverse complement strand
TACGACCCCGCCACTGGTACTCCCACCAACACCAACTACTCCATTTATCTAGATGCCAACGGTAGGGTAGTGGCCTCGGCTAGTAGCGAACTCAATCCCACACAAACCATCTCCATTACACGGTAACTAAATACAAACGCACAACTAACCTTGTTCTATTCATTAGGACAAGGTTTTTGTGTGTTTCAGCCTCAGGCCTCTCCTTGAGTGCTTGTTGCCCAACTTGATTCAGTCCTCCAAACTAAGCTACTGTATACACACATGAACATTCACGTTTCCAGCACTGGTAAAAAAATTCTCCTTATATCTAGCCTCCTCCTCGCCATCACTTTCATCACTATTTTTATCTATGTTGCTATCACATTTTCACGTATATACCAGGCAGAAACTCAATACATTCCCGAAGCTCCCCGCCAACTTGAATACATCAAACCCGATTTCCAAATTAAAACCATTACCATCAAGGATCTCAATTCAGGTTGTTCCATCAAAATATTGCAAAACGGAACCGCGACTCAATACTGTGGTGACAACCAGCAACTTTTTGACCGCAAAATTTTATCATCAGATCTAATCCAACGTCTCTTCTCTAACCTCAACGAAGACCAATTCTCCTCTCTTCTCTCCGATTATTTCTCTTTCACTCTCCACCTCCAAATTATCATCGAAACTTCAATCGGCTCCAAAACCATCAATATCAACTCCTCTAGTTCCAACCAACCTTCAGGGAATTTCCAAGATTTTCTCGACGATATCGAAGACGTCACACAAGAAACTAACCAACCCACTCCTCCTCCACCTCCCACTCCTCCTCCCACCTCCCCACCTCCACCTTCACCCTCCTCCCATCCCAACCCCACCCCTTCCACCTCGCCAACTCCTTATCCCACTCCCTTCCCCAGAGAAGGAACAGCTCAGCCCTCTTTTGACTGTTCTATCATTACTGAAACAGGCGTTACCGTATCCAACGTTCGCTGCCTCGATCCAAATCAAGGCCTACCTCCCAATTAGACCTCATCACTCGAGTGGTCTTCTTCTACTTGCACTTATCACCCCCACAATCACCACAAATACAATTATCCCCAACAATACTCCACCCACTACCTTTAGTAACGAAAATCCTCTATTCACCACTTGAGTGGTGACCATTGGCGTAGATTGAGGCAATTCTCGCTCCGGCTCAAGAAACGCATTTCCCAAAGTCTCCTCCGCTTGCACCCTATTTACACTAGGAGATTCCAACAACTGTATTGAAGACAAATAGCCACTCATTATTACCTGATCCGAGGGTTTTCGCACTCGATCATCTTTCTCTTGTGTTACAAATAAGCGTACAAATGGATTTGCAGTCGCAAACTGCCCTCTTCCCACCCCCAACGTCCCCAACTTACTCACTTTGTCTTCCTGCTCTTGTGCCCACAATACATAATTAAACAAATCCGATCCTGCCGGTGCTGGATATATTAAATCTCTACAACTTAGCAATATCTCATACTTAAAATTAGTCATTAGTATCGAACCCGCCCAACAACGCGCATCTCCTCCTTGAGTATTTTTCAACTCTACTACTCCTTCATTAGCTTTCATTCCCGCTGGAAGTATCGTTACCGCAAGTGCTACAATCACCAAGCTACAAATACCTTCTAAGAATTTTCTTTTTGTCATAAATCTCCAAGTATTACTAGCACATTATAATATTCTCGAGACCCCTACATCTCATTTTGTCAGTTGCCAATTTATTATACATCTACATCTACATCTTCCGCCCATTTCTCTACCGATTAATTTATATCAAAATATATCCAATTGCATTCTAAAACATATTACTCTAAACTACAAAGTCAAAGTCCATCTTCACCAGGCATAATTGACAAACATAAAAAGTCTGAAATAATATGCTGTACAATAACCCCAGACGAATTATGACGCGCTCTCAGAAGCTTTTTTTACTTCTCCTAATTCTTTTTTCACTCTCCCCAAGTTTCGTCATACCCATCTACGCCCAACCTTTAGGCATCACTATCATTCCCCCTCGATTCGAACTTTTCGCCAACCCTGGCGACATCATCAGTGAAAGCATCCGTATCAGCAACAACTCCGATGGCATTCAATCCTTTGGTGTCCTTATCGAAGACTTTAGTTCTGCTGGTGAAGAGGGGCATGTCATTCTGGAAGAAGGGGAAAACGACACTCAATACTCTCTCCGTCAATGGATCGAGCCCAGCAGTGAAAACATCACTATCCAGCCCAGAGAGGAAATTACTTTTCCTTTTACTATCGTTGTCCCCAAAGACGCCGAACCAGGCGGGCACTACGCCTCAGTCCTTTTCCAAATCGGCGGCGAGCCTATTGAAGGAGTCACCAGTGTCCGCCACCGGATCGGCGCCCTCATCCTCCTCCGAGTATCAGGTAACGTAGCTGAAGAAGCCCAAATCGAAAGCTTTACTGCGCCGACCTACTCCAAAAAGGGCCCTATTGAATTTGAGCTCCGAGTCAAAAATAACGGTACTACTCACATTCGCCCCTCGGGAACTATCATCGTAACTAATCTATTTGGGAAAAAAGTCGAAGAAATTCCCGTTAACGGTCTAAACGTCTTCCCTGGAGTTATCCGCAAAATGACCACCCAATGGGATCAAGAAAACCTCCTTGGTCACTACACCGCCACCCTTGTTGCAACCTACGGCCAACAAAACTTACCCCTAACCGCCGCTACCAAATTCACTGTCATTTCTCCTCTAGCTGCGATTCTACTCATTGTCGGAAGCATCGCTGGAATTGTCTTCATTCTCTCCGTCGTCAGTGGTAGAAATCGTCTCATTAAAGCCCTCAAAATCCTCACCACTGGCAATTAAGTTCGTGATTATCCCACAATCTCCGATCAGGATTAATCATTGTAGCCCGTTTCATTGCGTTGCTAAAATACACCCACATCATTCTTGAATACCATACCCGATGAATATCTGCCCTCGATTTTTGGCAGCCTTGCTGCTATTGTTTCTCTTCATCTTTTTTCCTATTGCATATTTCTCTCCATTCCCCATATATGCCCAGTATTCCTCCACTCTTGATACAGTTCGAGATATAGTCAACACCACCACTGCCGGTGCCACCGCCACTCATTCCGTCAGCTTCCAACTCCCCAAAAACGCCCAAGCTATCATTGCCACCGACTACATCCAAATTAACCTCCAATACTATAGCGGCGTTACCGCCCCCACCATTGTTGCCGGTACCTACTCAGGTTCTCCCACTTTTTCTGTTTCAAGTACCACTGCTCGAGTCACCGGCATTCACGTTCTCCCAGGTAACAGCATTACCATCGAAGGCCTCACTGGAGTAACTCCACTCTTTCCAGACCAACGTACTGTCGTGGTTTCCGTCACCGAAGACGCAGCCGGTTTACTTGTCAAAAACACCGGCTCCACCGTTGCAACCATGAATGATTTCGTTGTTGATGTCACCGCCATCGTTGATACCCCTCTAGGTAGACTCAAAATCGAAGGATATTCTGCTCCCTACACCTACATTCTTTTCACCGAAGGAGAAGCTGTCATCGGCACCGACATAGCTGGCCCCACTGGCTATTTCGGCAAATTATTTCCCTCTCTTCAACCCACCACCCACTACATCAGCGTCTATGGTATCGATACCCAAAATCGCACTACATCAGTCAACGCTATCGAAATTTATACCCCCGCCTACCAAACCATCACCATTTCCGACGAGATTCTTTCTCCAACCCTTGAAATCGATAGCACCGAAATACAACTGGGTGATCTTCTCCACGCTAGTGGATCAGCTTATCCCGGTTCCACCATCACCATTTTCACCGACACCCCAGTTCAAACTTATGTTGCCTCCGCCTCTGCAACTGGAAATTGGTTCTACACCATAGACGCTACCTCTTCAGCCTATAACCCAGGCGACTACCGCATCTTTACCCTGGCTCAAGCCATTGGTGGTCTTCAAAGTATCTTAAGTCCCGCCATCCTCTTCTCTATTACCAGCGGCACTGGCGGTTCTGGTACTCCTTGTGGCAATATCGATCAAGGAGACTTAAACTGCGATGATATCATCGACCTCACCGACTTCTCTATTCTCATGTACTACTGGGGTACCAACAACGCCACCGCCGACGTCAACTCCGACGGCATAGTCGACCTCACCGACTTCTCTATTCTCATGTACTACTGGGGTACATAAATCCATCCACCCTTCCAGCTAATTTAATCCCGTCCCACAGCCCGCTCCACAGCATCACCATCGCCCTTCGTTTTCCTTTCATCATCAGCACTCCTCCCATTATTATCCCGCCTAACAACACGATCACCATCATGCTCACCATCCTCAACCATCCATCAGTCACTTTATATCCACTTAACAACCAATTCCTTCCTGTAAAATACCAATCCAGAGCCAACAGCCTCTGCTGACTTCTTTCCCCTCCACCAATCTCCGCTACCGAAATCACCGTTTCTCCTTCTTTCACCATTCTCATCAACCAATCATCCACCTCTCTTCCCAAATACAACCTTTCGTCTAGCCATCCCACCTTTTTTACTAACCTCGTGTCCAGTGACACCCCGTTTATCCTGTCTAGCTTTACCCACTCAGAATTATCCCCTCTTCCTGCTCTTCTCACCAACCACCAATTAATTGCCCTATTTACTCTCCAGTATACCTTTACCACCCCATCTTCATTTCCCTGTTTCTTCCATCCCGCTACTCGGATCTTTGCACTACCACCACCTCGCATCTTACCCGACAACAAACACCCCAACGCTTCTTTTTGCCCCCCGAGACTACCCAGGATAATTACCATCCACCCACATTTCGCCGCCACCGCTCTCTTCATCAGTAGATTTATCCCGCTAGACCAAGACATCCGCTCCATGCTTCTTGCATATATAATTGGCACTCGAAATCGCTTAAACTCACCTACCATCAACTCTTCGGGCCCACACTCGTTATCCAACAAAAACACACTACACTCTTGCCAACATCTCTCCACTTCCATGATCAACTCTACCGTCCCACTTCTGTCGTTATTATTTATCACCAACACCCCGGTCTTGTGTCGATTTTTCATCTCTTCACCAGGCTATCACATCTCTTCTCACAATCGTAGATATTCGTCCAATCATCATTGCTAAACCCTCAGAAAATTGTTACTCTAGTTGCAAGGCTTCATCTGCCGTAATTTGTCATTCTACTGCCTATGCCCGTTTCATTATCTCTCTTCAAACCACAAAAAGGCTCCAAAAAACGAGTTTTTTATCAAAAATCCGCCGGTACCAAGGCCTCACTCAAACCTAAAAAAACTCGATCCAAAAAAAACCTATTCACTTCCTCTTCCAGATCTAAAAAACCTCTAGCTCCCTCCTCTATACCGAATACCCCCACCTATTCCTTTTCCGATTCCAAACCCCAAACCAAAAGCCTGGAGTCTTCACCACCTTCCATC
>CAYNFZ010000064.1:0-2613 GCA_964396725.1 uncultured Pseudomonadales bacterium | reverse complement strand
ATAACTCTCCAGATTCGTCCGACCAAGCCAGCCCGACAATCTTCCCCGCTTCTTCAGAGGAAACTCCATCCGATTACCTTTCCTCTCCCTCGACTTCCAGCTCAATTTCTAGTTCTTCAGAACCCGAAATCATCCAACTAAAACAACTCATTGAACAAACCACCAATCGCCTCTCCCAACTCGAACATGCCAAAGCTACACAAGCAGCGGAAATAGAACCAGAAGTCAAAGACCCTCTTGAATTCAACGGCCTTGATTCTCAAGACGAAGAAATCGAACTAGTTCAAGAGCAGCTCAAAAAATTCCAGCGTGAAAACACCAAACTCCAACATCAACTAGAACAAATCAATACCGATTTCCAGAAAGAAAAAAAACACCTTGAAGAAACCATCAAAAACTTAAAAGCCGAAGTCCACCGCTCGGTTCCCCTTCAAGACACTAAATTCCTCTCCTTATCCAAAGAACTCCACCAAGCAGTCGCCGCCATTGAAAAACTCTCCACCGATCCAACCGATCCCACCAACCTTGACAATTCTACTTCTCCCTCCATGCAAACACCCGACCCTCTACCTTCCTCCGAACCCAAACCTTCCACTCCCACCAAATCCATTACTGTATCATCAGAACCTAAAAAAAAAGCCTCTGATACCAATCACAAGAAAATAGCTGCTGCCGGTGGAGCCGCCGCTATCATCTTGACCTTAGGCGGATTAACTACCTATCAATTCACCAAAACCCCTCAGGTAAATCAGGAACTCGTAGATTCCTACATTAAATCTGGTCAAGTTCAGGGAGTCCAAAGTGATCTCAGCCCTCCCAAGCAGCAAGGCGATAAAAATCTCGATCTGCCTTTCGACCAAACTTCTTGGGCTCAATTTGACGACCCTATCTTGGGCTTCCGCATTTCCTACCCCATAGATTTGGTTGAAAAACTCCACACCGGCTCCAGCATCACCTTTCTTAGAAAACAAGGCTTTCTCCTCAAAATCCAAAAATCCAATTCCACTTCCAGCCTTCAGGATTTCTGGGAAACCCAAAAGGATACTGGCCTTTCATACGATACCCAACCCACCAAACTTCGCAGCTACGACGCTCTCCATCTGATTCTCCTAGATTCTTCAGACTATCCTGGCAATCGTTATTTAGTCAAAAACCAAGACAGTATCTATGATATTTGGTATGCTACCCAGAGTGATAAATTCCCGCCCGACGATTTCAAGCGTGTTCAAAAAATGCTTGATAGCTTTGCCTTCACTATCTAACCTGCCACCACTTTTCAACCAACATTTCGTTTCACTTGGTTCATAGTCATATGCCTAAAACCAACTTTTTCAACCACAACCGCATTCTTATCTTCAGTCTTATCATTTTTCTAGCTACCCTAATTCTGGCCATTTTTATTCACCATCCTCCTCGTTTCCCTAATTTACTGTTTTCCAACAAACCAGGGATCCTTACTCTCCGTCTCGAAGACAATATCCAAGTTAGTAAACCATTCCAGGTTACCGTCTCCCTCGATACCAACAAACAAAACATCAACGCTGCCGGCGTATATCTCAAATACGACCCCAGATACCTCATCCTCCTCGACCTCGACACCCGCTCCTCTTTTTGCCAATTCTACCCCGAGAAAAAATTCGACAACAACCTTGGAACCGTCTCTCTATCTTGCGGCAGTCCCCATCCTGGAATTTCTGGCGAGAATAACCTCATGATCCTCACTTTCATGCCCCAGCTCACTGGCACTACCACTATCATCACCGATTCCCACAGCCGCCTCCTCTTAAGTAACGGCAAGGGCACCAACATTCTCCAAGAATTTCCCAGCGCCAAAATCACCATACTTAACAGTCTCTAGCCTTCACCTTCATGCCCCGACGTCTCATCACCCTGCTTTTTTTCCTGGTTATCTTTATCTTTCCCCCTTTCATTTCTGCCGCCCCTTTCTTCTATGTCAAAGTTTTTCCCGTCGATACCATCCAATACGCCCAAACCGTCATCGAATTTTGGCTCGACAGTGACTCCGAGACCTTAACAGCCACCCAAGCTATTCTCAATTTTGGTAGCGACAAGCTCGAAGGTACTTCCATCAATATTATCAATTCCATTTGTACCTTTTGGGCTCCCGCCGATCCCACATTGGGGTACGGCAACACTCCAGCACCCTATTTCTACAACAATTCCGCCGTCATCTCTTGCGGTTTTGTAGCTCCAGGTTATCAATCCACCGACGCTTTTGGTAACTTAGTCGCTCGCGTCATAGTCGAACCCACTGATTATGGACCCACCACTTTATCTATCTCCAATCAAGAATTTCGTTACATTGGTTCCGAAATCACCGCTGGATCCACTTCAGACTACGAACTCAACATCATCCCCGCCAGCCAAGGAGCCATCCCCACCCCCACTCCCACTCCCGATCCCGACGCCACCCCCACTCCACCCCCTTCAGCTACTCCGTACCCTGTCGCCACCCCCACCCCATCTCCCCTCCCAGTTACTACCATTACTTCCGCCGATCTCAACATTTACGACGTCAACACCACAACCCGCGTTACCAGAACTGGTATCACCGGTACAGGTCACGATTGATCAGGTATCTTAGCCACGGGT
>CAYNFZ010000063.1:0-8150 GCA_964396725.1 uncultured Pseudomonadales bacterium | reverse complement strand
TCAATTCCTTTGAGTTTTAACCTTGCGGCCGTACTCCCCAGGCGGAATGCTTAACGCGTTAGCTTACGCCAGACCGTCAGACGGCCCAGCTAGTATTCATCGTTTACGGCTAGGACTACCGGGGTCTCTAATCCCGTTTGCTACCCTAGCTTTCGTCTCTCAGTGTCAGTACAGTCCTAGAAGCCTGCCTTCGCCCTTGGCGTTCCTCTCGATATCAACGGATTTCACCCCTCCACCGAGAATTCCAGCTTCCCCGAACTAACTCTAGACTCGCAGTATGACGAGCGGATCCACGGTTAGGCCGTGGGCTTTCACCCGCCACTTACAAATCCACCTACAGACTCTTTACGCCCAATAAATCCGGATAACGCTTGCACCCTACGTATTACCGAGGCTTCTGGCACGTAGTTAGCAGGTGCTTTCTAGCAGGGTACCGTCAGAACTTCGTCCCCTGCCACAGTGGTTTACATACCGAAGTACGTCTTCCCACACGCGGTGTCGCTGCGTCAGGCTTTCGCCCATTGCGCAATATTCTTGGTTGCTGCCACCCGTAGGTGTAGGCCCCGTGTCTCAGTGACCTTGTGGGGGGTCGCGCTCTCACGCCCCCTACCCGTCATAGCCTTGGTAGGCCATTACCCTACCAACAAGCTGATAGCACGCAGGCTCCTCTCTCGGCGACCAGTTAAGGTCTTTCCCCAATACTCTGCACCGGAAAATCTCAAAACTGGTTCCAAATGACCTATCACAACCAACATCTCTCCCAAACATCTATTTGATGATTGGAATTTGATTATTGGTGATTATTTGTTATTTGGTACTTAGTTATTGGAATTTCCCAGTGCAAAGCACTGGGCTAATGCGGTATTACCCCTCCTTTCGGAGGGCTATTCCCCACCAAGAGGTAGATTCCTACGCGTTACTCACCCGTCTGCCGCTGTCACCCCGAAGGGATCTCGCTCGACTTGCATGCCTAAAACACACCGCCAGCGTTCATCCTGAGCCAGGATCAAACTCTCAAATAAAAGTTTGTTACAAAAGCATAAGCTTTTGTTTTGCAAAAGACCAAAACGAGTCAGGTCTTTTTGCGCTTCCTACCACATCTCAAATTACCAGGATTACTTAATTTCAATTCAATTAAGCACATATTTTTTACATTTTGCTGTAATGTCTGTCTTAGTTGTCAAAGTACTTGAAAGATTAAAAAAACCCGACCAAGCGGGATGTTATCACACTCTACTTGGCCAAAGTCTCAAGTTTTCATATGTAACCGTATCTTACCAGAGTTTCAGATTAATTCAAGGTCATATATTTACACCCGATATCACCACCTCTCCATATCTATTACCAATCGTGATAAATTGACCACCACTATGTCCGACAACCAGTCAGAGTTGCCTCCTTCAAACCTTCAAGAAACCCCAAACATCCCCGATCTTACTCCCGAACAAAAACTCAACATCACTAAAAATGCCAGACAAGCCCTTCGAGCTATTCGTTTCGCTGCCACCCACAAAAACACAGATCGTCGCTTAAGTCCCGAACACATGCAAGCCATGGCCTCTACTTTGGTTCAATACCTAGGAGAGGTCCTCACCCACCAAAGACCGTCAGACGATCTCAACCAAATTATTACTTCCTCTCTCTCTTTATCCGGTCCCGAAACCATTTCCCACGGTGGACAACAAATTACCAAGGACCTCATTCAACTCTCCGAAACCTATTTATCTAGTCCACGATTCCTCAATAAAAAAGGTCTTCCGCACGACGCACACCTAGTCATGCCTCTTTCCACCGGACCAGCTCTCATGAGCATTGCCAGTGTTAAACACAACATCCCCTTTTTTTTGCTGCCGTGTCAGGCGACTACAACGAAATAGTTCTTCCTGAAATCCCCAATGACGACAAACCTGTAATCGTCATCGATGATATTATCGGCCAACAAGCTAGAATGATTGCCAAAGAACTTGAATCTCGCGGCCACGTGGTCAATGTATCAGACCTCAAACCCTTTTCATCCCCTTCCAGAAACAATCTCTAATCAGCTACAATCTCTCTATGACCCACCACAATCCATTCCGTATCATCATCCCCCTCCTCCTCATATCTCCCTTCATCGCCCTTATCTTCACCTGGAACGCCCTTCCCACCAGCAACTTTTTCTTCATCAAAAAAGCTTTCGAGGCCACAGCCAAACTCGTCGTCTCCCCCTCCCATGAATTAAGTTCCAATCTCGCCATCGCCATTACCAGCCGCCGCGTCGACGAAGCCAACCGCCTCCTCGCCCTAGGATCCATCGCCGGCCTCCCGCCAACTCTTGCCCAAGCCGAAACCACCAGCGAGCTGATTCTCTCCAAAAAACCCGACCCCACTCACCCTCTCTCTCTTTCATATGCAGCCACTCTCGAAGGCGCCGTCAACGCCTTCTCTGCCACCGCCACCCAACTTAAGCTCGACTCCCAAGGCCTCCAAACCTCCACCCAAGGCGGTAGTACCTCTGGAGATTCCCCTTCTCCCTTCTCCCTCGGCAACGCCTCCCGCACCACTTCCAACGAATCCGACATCAACGACCTAAACTTCATCCTCGACGAAATCAAATCCGCCCAATCCGTCCTCACCAGCCTCCTCGCCAAGCACCTCCCTCGACCCATAGAGCCAGCCAACTAACCCAAAAACCCCTCAATAAACCTCGCATCTATACGGACTCATCTGTCTCAAAATTTACCGTCAGCGCGATCCTCTCCCCATTCTCCTTCTCAAGTATTACCGCTCTCCCATCCAAAATCCCCTGCACCACCATCCTCCCAGTCGCCATCACCTTCCCCAACATCTGTGTATCAGTCATCCTGTACACGTTCGCCATCTCCCGCAACTCATCTATCACAGCTCCTGGAAAAACAAACACATATTCTTCATACTCTCCTTCCCCAACACTTTCTTCACCACCTCCAAACACTTCCTTCCACCTTTCCCACGCATCAGCTTGACTAGCATTAAAATCCACCGACAGACTATAAAACACCCCCTCATCACTCTCAAACAACACTCGTTCTCCCTCAAGAACAGCTCTAATTAACACCATTCCCGTCACCACCACCTTCCTCATCACTTCATTCACTGCTGCATTCTGAGCCTCAGCCGCCCCCATCACCCAACTAGAATCCGGTCCTGAAAAAAAATATTTTTGATCCTCCGTCGGAACTTCCCAAGGTTGTCTCTCATCCCCCTGACCAAACAATCGCTTTAATATCTCCATACTGCCGCCGATTATACAAAACTTTCTTTCCCACTCAACTACACTTCTTACCCAATCACTCCCCCACCCAACACCACTGCCTCTGGCTCATCACCAGAGTAAAACACACACGCCTGCCCCTCCGCCACCCCAATCAATGGTCGATCTGTCCTCACCGAGATTTTTACATATTGCTTTGTCATTTTGAGATTTGCCTGCCCCTCGAAACCTTGGCGAAGTGGGGAATTTTGATTTTTGATTTTAGCTCCCACAATCTCTCCAAGATTCCTAATCCTCACTCCCACATCGCATTCATTTGTCATTTGAGCCTTGAAATTTGGCACTAACCAGTTCACCTCCCTCACCCCAAACTCATTCTTCTCCAAATCACCCTCCTCCCCCACCACCAATCGATTTCTCTCTACATCTTTCTCCACCACATAAAGCGGCGACAAATTCCTCGGATCCCAATCCACCATTCCCGCTTCATAAAACTCCTTTATCCTCTTCCCATCCAACCCCTTCCCCACCCTCTGCCCCACGGTATAAAACCACACCCCCTCATGCTCTCCGATTATGCTCAACTTGTCATTCTGATCAACCTCAGGTTGAGAAGAATCTAGCGAGGCACCATTATTAATTTTTGGTCTTTTACCTGTCATTTTGATATTTGATTTTTGATTTTTTATTTTGACCACCATCTCTCCTTGTCGTGGCTCAATCTTTTCTTTAAGAAACCTCCTCACATTCACCTCCCCCATAAAGCATATCCCTTGTGAATCCGGTTTCTCCGCCACCACTAGCCCCAACTCCTTGGCTTTTTCTCTAACCTCACTCTTTAGCATCCCGCCCACCGGAAACAGAATATATGGCAACTGCTCCGGTTTAATTTGGTACAAAAAATAACTCTGATCCTTCCCCGCATCCACTCCCCTAAGTAATACCAAATTGTCATTCTGATCAACCTTGGGTTGAAAAAAATCTAGCGAAGCGTCTGTTTGTTTATTGAAATTTGAAAATTGGTGATTGTTTGGTGATTGATCATTGAAAATTGATAATTCTCGAGTGCTTTGCACTCGAGCATAATGCCCTGTAGCAATATAGTCAAAGTCACGCTCTTCAATTGCCCACTCATACATCAGCCCGAACTTAATCTCCCGATTACACACCGTATCCGGATTCGGCGTTCTTCCCATCCGGTACTCCGACACAAAATACTCCACCACTCGCTCTCGGTATTCTTTTCGGTAATCCAACACCTCAAATGGAATCCCAAGTTTCAGCGCCACCGCCAGCGCATCTTTCCTATCCTGGTCTGTCCTACACCCAGGCCCACTCCAACACACCAAAAACACCCCCATCACATCATATCCTTGCTCTTTCAAGAGCGCAGCAGAAACAGCGCTATCAACCCCACCAGAAAGCCCTACAGCTACCTGCCGTTTACCCCGCACCAAGCTTGGCTTTGGTGCGTGGGCCGACACCGCCGAATCCACCCCACCCGACAACCCCAACGCAACCCGCCTACCATCCACCAAACCATACTCTGGTACATGAACAATTTTTTTCGAACTTCTCTTCATCCCACCTCCGCTCTTATCATCCCATTCGACTCACCAAATACTCAGCAATCTTGCCAGAAATATTATACCCCGACTTTCTCTCATGCTGATTAAGTCGACAAGCCGTATTTATCTCGCTCAACACATATCCCCCATCCACCCCAAACACATCCACAAATCCCACTTCCAACTCAAACACCCGAGCCACCAACTCAGCATACTCCAACAACTCAGGATCGGGATTCTTCTCATACACAATCTTAGGATTCAAACACACACTTACTTTCCAATCCCCATCCTTTGGCCTGTCAGAAAACACCGCGGGCGCCAAAGCCACCCCTCCCACCACTACCACCCGATATATCACTTCATAAGGCACCAATTCCTGCACAACCACTTCATCACCTGGAATCGAAACTACCTTCTCCTCCAAATCTTCACCTCTCAAATCCAGTTTGTAGCAAAAAGCCCCCTGAGACTTACTATTTATCGGCTTCACCACACATCCACCTTCACCAAATTCCCTCCTCACCACTTCCACGACTTCACTTTTCTTCACCTTAAATGTCTTCGGCAACCCCAACTTCTTCTCGCGAATTCCCCATTCATAGCTCAAAAACTTATCACTCGTGCGCTCTAGCACTTCAGCCGAATTAATCACAAAAAACCCCTCGGATTCTAGTCTCCGCGCCAGCCTCACCGCCCCAGGTCCGGCAGCCCGAAAGTGAATTAAAACGTCCTCAGGTTCCCACCCATTTTTCTCCCGATTAGCATCAAAATCCTTCCACGACACCATGCTGTACACCTTCCCCAACAAATTTATTTCCTTGGCGATAAACGAAGAATACAAATGTCCAAACCTGGGAGTATACACTATCACTACTCTCTTCTTCATGCACATATTTTACACCACTACCCAGATTACTGATATAATTTTTTCATGAAAATCACCCTCGTTACTACAGCCCCCGAACTCATCGAACATCCTCGCATCAAAAAAGAAGCCCAACAACTTGGTCACCAATTCTCCCTCGTCAACATCACCGACTTCGGCTACACCATCACCGACAACAAACTCAAACTCTCTCACCTTTCCAACTTAAACTGCGACATTGCCATCTTCCGTGCTATCTTCCACTCCATCAAATCCATGGTGCCCATTGCTCGCCAACTCAGGAAAAAAGGCATCAAAATCTTCGATAACAACCTCATCAAACACCAATACTCGATAAACAAAGTCTCCGATCTCATCAAGCTTGCCACCCACCACATCCCCCAGCCAAATACTCACTTCACAAGAAACCTTACCGACTACCAACAAATCATCCCCACACTTTCATATCCCCAAATCCTCAAACTCACCAAAACCGGCAAAGGTGCTGGTGTCTACAAACTCAACTCTCCCACTGATTTTCGTTCCACTCTCAAACATCTCGACAAAAGCTCAGACGCCAACAAACGATTCATCCTCCAGGATTTTATCCCCTATACCCACGATCTAAGAATCCTCATCATCGGCCGAAAGTCCTTCACTATGCAAAGAATTCCTCCTCCAGACGACTTCCGCGCTAACTTTTCCCTCGGTGGCACCGTCAAATCCTTCAACCCCAGCCCCGAGACCATCAAACTAGCCAGAAAAGCCCTCAGTGCCATCGACCTAACCATCGGCGGTGTCGATGTCCTCCTTGCTCCAGACAAACGCCAGTACGTCCTCGAGGTCAACCACACACCCGGTATGGTCGGCATGGAAACCGCCACCAAAAAAAATATCACCAAACACTACCTTAAACACGTCATCAAACACGCCAAATGAAATTCCTTATCGTCGGTATCGTCAACAATCCTCAGATCACACGTCTTCGCCAAGAAGCCGAAACCAAAGACCATATCCTCGACGCATGCTACTCTTCCCAGCTCATCTTCACAACTTCCACCGACAACTACCAAGTCTCCCTCCCCCATCTCGACATTACCTCCTACGACGTAATCTATCTCTGGACCACCGTCAAACGCCGCTTCGAATGGGCCGCCGCCGCCCACTTCCTCTCCACCAAACACCACATCCACATCGTCAATCACAAAGCCATCTCGCTCGACTACCGCCACTTCTTCGACTACCCCGCTTACGAATACTTCCTACACCACACCCACCACATTAACTTCCCCAAATCCTCCATCATTCTCCATCCCAAATACACCAAACAAGCACTCGCCCACCACACTTTTCCCCTCATTCTCAAACTCACCGACACCAACCAAGGCAAGGGAGTTTTTAAAATCAATTCTCCCCAAGAACTCACTTCCACCATCAAACAACACCGCCACCTCACTTCCTCCTTCGTCATCCGCGAATTCATCCCCAACGACGGCGATATTCGTATCTTCACCGTCAACTACCAAGCCATCGGCGCCATGAAGCGCACTCCTCCTCCGGGATCATTCAAATCCAACATCAGCCAAGGCGGTTCTGGCGCTCCTTTTGACCTAGACTCCCAACCCCACATCAAAACTCTCGCCGAAAAGGTCAGTAAACTCACCCACACCCAAATCGCTGGCATCGATATCTTGCTCCACCAACAAACCCACGAACCCTACGTCATCGAAATCAACACCGGTCCCCAATTCACCGGCCTCGAACAATACACCAAGGTTAACGCCGCCCGCCACATCATCCAATTCTTTGAAACTCTTCAAGCCCAACCCTAAACGCTAGGCAATTCACCAATAGCTAACTTTTCCCAAAGTTCCTTAACCGACCCAGGCGGAACAGATGCAATCTTCATATTGTACCCTTCCCTATCCGGTCTCATACTCTTTTCAGTTGCCCAATATTTCCCATTCTTCACCCGCTCTGCAGTTCTCTCCACAAACCAATCCATAGACACTCGCCCCAACACCAATCCTGTCAAATTTGCCAGCAACTGCCTTGCCCCTCTGCCTTTGGCTTTCTTCTTTCCAATAAAAGGTCCTTTCTCTGAAATTTTCTCACACCAAGATTCATATTTTTGCCATCGGTCTCCCCAAATTTGCTTCATTACCTCAGTTGCAGGGGAACTTTCTCTCAACTGATTGCTCCACTCAATCTCTTTTCTCTCAACCATAGAAAAATCAGCCCCAGCATCACGCAATACATCTGCCAAAACAAACACATCTAACTCTTCCGGTTCAACATCTGTTCCTGCATTCAACGCAGCAAACAAATCTCTCCAATCCTGCATCGCAGTTACTTCATACTCAGCGTCATTTAGTGTTTCTATTATAACTACCTCAAATTATATCAAATCTACTCCCAATCTGCCTTCATTTGTGGATTCACCAAAAACCCCTGCAAATCTCGCCTACCCAACAATAACTTC
>CAYNFZ010000062.1:0-8297 GCA_964396725.1 uncultured Pseudomonadales bacterium | reverse complement strand
CAGGTATTTTAATACTTCTCCACAATTTTGGCTCAACCCGCAAACCAAACACAACCTTGAAAAATTGGATGATAAGCTAAACCAAGAGATTACCCACATACAGCCACTGCCCAAGCTAAAAGGCATTCTCAAAGGAATGGATACCTCAATCAGCGGCAAACCAGATCGAGATATCTCTATCTTCACCTAAAGCTGCCACCAACAGCAACCATTCACGACGTTTATCCGAACAATACCGTTCATAAACACGAGTTGTCCAACATATATTTTTTACAATTTAGATTTTGCGGGCAACTTTTTACAAAATAAAAAGAAGACAAAGAAACTATGAATAAATCAAAGAAAAAATACCCAGCACTAAAACTGATGTTTCCCGTTCTTGTAGTTACACTTCTTCTTTTCGCTTTCACTTCTTTACTAAAAGCTCAGTTCACTGGTGACTCTGTTTATGGCTTCCTCATTTCTATCACGCTTATCACAGGATTTGCCATTTATCACATTGACAACGTATCTGAAATTGCATTAGGAAAGGCAAAGCTTGTCCTAAGAGAGGCCGAAGAAATAAAGGGCCAAATCCAAAAAATTGGGCGAAGCATAATCAACATTGTTGCACTGCACAGCGCTTATACATCCGGATCATGGAAGCAAAGAAAGTTACTTAACGATCAGCTTGAAGAAACGCTACGCACCCCTCTTGAAACCAACAAAAAAGAAGTAATAGAAACGATGAAGACCCCAAGAATAATGGAGAAAGCGATGAAACAGAGAAAAGAGAAATTAAGTAAAGAAGAACAAGAGGTAGTAGATAAACTTTTTTGTCTTAGCGATTCGGACACAAAGTAAATAAAAAGTTGCCCGAAAAAAAATAAGGGAAAAATATTCACTGACGCCTCGTTGCACTCTCCTCGCTTACGCTCGTTGGATCGGACAACACTATATATCTGGCTCGTCGCTGGCCGCTCCTCGACCCACATTACTAGGGTTGATTAGGAAACCCGTAACGTCAGATATACAGAAACGTTATCTTCTACATTCAACATCCGCTCCTGGCTAGATTACGTTAACAGGGGACAGCATTTCAATTATTGCTCTAGCATCTGGACTTAACTTCATTTTTAATGCTTCCTCAGACTTAATCCACCCAAACTTTGTATGCTCCCAGTTCAACTTCACCTCATTTCTACTCGCTTTACCAGAGTAAGCAATGATCACTACAAAATCTTTGTTATGAACATAAGAACGCACAAAAAACGGCTGCAGATTATCAACTTCTAACCCAGTCTCTTCTCTAATTTCCCTCCGCATCGAATCAAAAGCATCTTCTCCAAAGTCAATCCCTCCTCCCGGCAAAGACCAAAATCCTCCCCGGCCAGCTTTTTCTGACCTTTTTAATACCAGTATTTCATTCTTCTTGTTTGTCAACACTGCCTTCTGCCCCACCAGCGCATATGACTTCTTCGCCACATAATCTGGATCATGCTCACCACTCATAGCCTCAATCTTACCATTCCTTGATAAAATACAGTCTCTGAACATTCTTTCTTATTTCTTACTCATTATTTCTTATGCCCTCATATTTCATCAAAACCTTCGGCTGTCAAAGTAACAAATCCGATTCCGAAAGAATCGCCGGCGACTATCAGGCTAGGGGATATCTACCAGCTAAATCATGGCAAGCCGCCGACGAAATCATCGTCAACACTTGCGCCGTCCGCCAACGAGCCGAAGATCGCGCCCAAGGCTTTCTCTTAAACGTCGAAAAACACTTCCGGCAAACCAAAAGAAACAAACCCAAAATCATTCTCACCGGCTGCATGACTCACCACGGTGACAACAAACTCCTCGAACTTCTTCCCCAAGTCGACGAAATCCTCCCTATCAATGAAGTTGGCTTCAACCAAGCCGTCGTCCGTCGCGACAAAAAACACGCCTGGATCCCTATTTCTGTCGGCTGCAACTCTTTCTGCACCTTCTGTATCGTTCCCTATTCCCGCGGTCGCGAAACCTCCCGTCCCATGAAAGATATCATAACGGAAGCTCAAAGCCTAGCCGACCAAGGCTATACCGAAATCACCCTATTGGGCATGAATGTCAACTCTTGGGGTCTCGAAAAAGTCGGCATTGGCTTGAGAAAAATGCTTCTCAATCTCGACAATCCCCTCACGGCCCGGGACATCCCCACCAACCAAAGCCAGTACTCCCAGCCCGACGGTACCCCGCCTTTTGTCCACCTCCTTCAACAAATTTCTCAGATACCAGGCATCGAAGTCATCCGCTTCCTCACCTCCAATCCTTGGGATTTCCATGACGAACTGATAGCAGAAATCGCCACAAATCCCAAACTCGACAAATACATCCATCTCGCCGTTCAGTCAGGCAGTAACAAAATTCTCCAAAAAATGAATCGCGGCTACACCAAGGAAGACTATCTCCACCTCGTCCACAAACTCCGTCAAGCCGTTCCAAATGTAGTCATCGGCACCGACATCATCGTCGGTTTTCCTGGCGAAACCAAAGCCGATTTTCAAGCCACCGTCAATCTCGCTCACCAAGTTGACTGGAAAGTGGCCTTTGTCGCCCAATACTCACCCCGTCCCGGCACCGCCGCCTACCGCCTCTTCCCCGACGAAATCTCCCCTCAAGAAAAAAAGCGCCGTTGGGAAATCCTCGACCAAATCATCAACAAAGACAACCTCAACAACAGGCCCAAGGTTGTATGAAGCTCCACGCCCCACTCTCGTGTGGCGTGGCATCCTTTAACTTTTCGGAGCTGAAATCACTCCGAAGCAGAACTTAAGCATTCATCCACGGCCTAGACAGCCGTGGTCTTCTGCGAAGGGTGATAAACCAATTAAAACATTGTTTCCTGTTCATTGTTTATTAACCCATGAACCACCTCCTCATCATCGCCGGTCCCACCGCCACCGGCAAAACCAAACTCGGCCTCAAACTCGCCCAGAAATTCGACGGCGAGATTCTCTCCGCCGATTCGCGCCAAGTATTCCAAGGCATGGACATCGGCTCGGGCAAAGATCTACCTCCAAACCTCAAACCTCAAACCTCCGCCCTCAAAGCCATGGATACTCAAATCACCTTCTATAACCATAATCACATCAAACTCTGGGGCTACAATCTTGTTCGCCCAGACCAAGAATTCTCCCTCGCCCATTTCCAGCGCTTTGCCTCGGTCATCGTTCCCCACCTCCATTCACGAAACAAGCTCCCCATCATCGTCGGCGGCACTGGCCTCTACCTCAAATCCTTTTCCCACCATCTCTCTACGACCCATATTCCCCCCAACATCAAACTCCGAGCCAAACTCGATCAGTATTCAACCTCTCAACTCCAATCCCAACTCAAAAACATCAATCCTTCCAAATACAACTCCATGAACCACTCCGACCAAAACAACCCTCGTCGCCTCATCCGTGCCATCGAAATTTCTCTCTCTCCAACTCCTTCAACAAATGCCACTTCTTTTTCTCAGTATCCCCACCAACTCTGGATCGGTCTCAAAGCCCCTCTTACTACCCTCGATCAACAAGTCAAACAAAACATCATCACCCGCAGTCGCCAACTCACCTCAGAAATTCACCGTCTAGAAAACCTCTACCCTCAATTCTGGCACACCCCGGCCGCCTCCGCTCTCGGCTACCGGCAGTGGCACCAATTCCTCACCGGCCGTATCACTCAAAGAAAGGCCCTCGGAAACTGGATCACCGCCGAAACCCAATATCTCCGTCGCCAACTCACCTGGTTCAAACAACAATCCCAAATCCACTGGTTCGACATCTCCACCCCAGATTGGCAACCACAAGTTGATCGCCTTGTAGAAGACTGGTACAGTAAAGACATACAGCCCCAAAAATCATGAAAAAATCTCAAACCATCGAAATCTCCCATCGCACCATTCTTTTTTCCGTTTTTTTCCTCATTGGCCTTTATATTTTGTTCCTCCTTCGTGACGTCATTATCGGTTTATTCATTTCAGTCCTCATCGCCACCGCCCTAAACCCTGCCGTTAATCGTCTCGAAAAACTCCGACTCTCACGACCTTTTGCCATTATGATCATCTACGCCCTCATCTTAACCACTATCATTTTCATGGCCGGCACCATCGTTCCTCCCTTGATCACCCAAACCAATTACCTCATCGAATCCCTTCCCCTAGCCACCATAACTTCCCAACTTCAGCTTCTCGAAGTTAATCTAGAAAACATTCAACTCATCACCAACCAATTGGGTTCAGTCGCCCCCTTACTCCGCGTTTTAAGCACCACTTTTTCTGGCCTCGTCACCTTCTTTACTTTTGCCGTCATTACCTTCTACATATTAATGGAAAGAAAAAACCTCCACAAACACTTAGTTTTACTTTTTGGAGATGATGGTCAAGAAGCTAGAGCCGAAAAATTTGTCAACCGTATCGAACACCGTATCGGAGGTTGGGTTAGGGGAGAAGCCGCCCTCATGTTAATCGTTGGTTTCATTACCTACATTGGTCTTAGATTGCTCAACATCCCATATGCCCTACCTCTTTCCATTCTCGCTGGGTTACTCGAACTTATTCCCAACATCGGCCCTACCATCTCCGCCATCCCTGCCATCCTCACCTCCCTTCTTACTTCCCACAATCCCCTCACCGCTCTCTTTGTCACCGCTTTATATATCCTAGTTCAACAGCTAGAAAATAACCTCATCGTTCCTCGAGTTATGAAATCCGCCGCCGGAGTCCACCCGCTTATCACCATCATTTGCATCGTCATCGGTCTCAGGCTTACCGGTATTCCCGGAGCTATTCTCGCTGTACCCATCTTTCTTGTTTCTCAAGTAACCTACCAAGAATTCACCAACCTCAAAAAAGGTTTACCCTAAACACACCCTATAGTATTGCATACCCCCATATTTTGTGGCATAATTACCCCTGCTGGAGAGGCAGCAATCGGCTCGCTTAGCGAGCAGGAAAGTCCAGACAACAGGAAGCAGGGTGTCCTACGCAAGTAGGAGCAGGTACCCTTCACTTATCAGGATAACTTGAACTAGTTGAAGGCCAACTGCCAGTTAGAGCAACAGAGACGAGTCTTCGCTTCAATCGGGGTTTACCTCAAACGAAGCCGAAGGGTGAAACGGGCAATCCTCCCCGTTGCAACCCTCGACCGAGCCGCTATCAGGACGCTTCCCCGAGGCTCAAAGCAGGGGCATTAGACAGATGATTGCTAATCCCACCACTTCTGAAAATAAACCGATCTCTACTTACAATCCTAGGTTTTTAGAAGTGGTGGGAGAACAGAATCTGGCTTACAATCTCCAGCACTAAACAACTCAGTTCTACTGAGTTGTTTAGTTTACTCTCCACTTAACCTTTCTCTTATCCAATCTTTCCCCATCAACTCTTGCACCCAATTTGACAAACCTACTTGCCTCCAAGATAATGATTTCAAGGAGGTCTGCCCATGCAACCAGATATGTACACTATCCAACAAGCTCTTTCTTTCGCCATCACCGACGTTATGGCCACTATTATTTCCTTTATTCCCACTCTTTTTGCCGCTCTAGTAATTATCGTCGTTGGCTTGATTGTCGCTCGATGGGCCAAATGGCTCGTTATCAAACTTCTCGAAACTCTCAAATTATCATCCATCATCAAAGATTCACCTTTAGACAACTTTCTTACTAAAGCCGAAATCACTCACAAAATTGAAGAACTTCTTGGCAACATCGTTCGCTGGATTGTTATTCTCATCTTCTTTATCGCTGCCGTTAACATCCTCGGTCTCACCACCGTCTCAGCTTTCCTTACCAACGTTCTTGGTTACGTTCCTAAAGTCTTTGCCGCTAGCCTTATTCTCATGGTCGGTACTCTTGTCGCCGGCGTTGTCGAAAGTCTAGTCAAAGGCTCGCTCACTCACGTCAACCCGCCCACCGGACGTTTGGTAGGCAAAATCAGCAGCTATATCGTCGTTGTCTTTACCATCTTGGCTGCCATCGCTGAACTTGGCATCGCCGCCAGCCTGATAAACACCCTTTTCATCGGCTTCATCGCCATGTTGGCTCTTGGGTTCGGTCTTGCCTTCGGTCTCGGGTCCAAAGACTTGATTGCCAAAATCCTCGACGATTGGTACTCCAAACTCAAAAAAGACCTTAAATGACCCCAGTTCAGGCTCTTATTCTCGGCCTTCTCCAGGGATTAACTGAGTTTCTTCCGGTTTCCAGTTCCGGCCACCTCGTCATCGCCCAATCTGCCTTCGCTCTCCAAACTCCTCCCGTTCTCTTCGACACTCTCGTCCACCTTTCCACTCTATTTGCAGTTCTTGTTTTCTTTCGTACCCGCCTACTATCCCTCAACCTCGTCCAGCTCAAACTCGTCGCCATCGCTTCCATCCCCGCTTTCGTCGCCGGCATCTTCCTCAATCCATTTCTTGAGCAAATCTTTTCCTCTCTCCCTCTCGTATCTGCCGGCCTCTTTTTTACTGGCGTTCTTCTCCTTTCCACCCGCATTCCCCTAAGCACCAAGCCCACTTCCCCCCTTTCTCCCACTCCCAGTCTCCTCATCGGCTTGTTCCAAGCTCTTGCCATCATCCCCGGAATTTCCCGTTCCGGCGCTACCGTCTCTTCCGCTCTACATCTCGGCATCAAGCGCCAAGACGCCTTCTACTTTTCTTTTTTAATTGCCATTCCTGCTATTACCGGAGCCTTTGTTCTCCAACTTCCCGAGATATCCCTCTCCGCCCTCCGCTTATCCCCTTTGATTATTGGTTTCCTGTCATCATTTTTCAGCGGTATTTTTGCCCTCAAACTCCTCCAACTCGTCATCGCCAAATCCAAACTCCACTACTTTTCCTTCTACTGCTTCGCTCTTTCCTTTCTTCTTCTTCTCCATCTCGTTAGCTGACTACCAACTTCAATAATTCCTCCCCACCACAAACTCAGCCAGCTGTTTTAGTATTTCTTTGGCCCTTGTCTCTCCAACTTCCAGTTTCTCTACTACTTCAACCGCCTCTCTTACATGTTTCTTCGCCACCTCCTCCGAATACTCCAACGCTCTCGTCTCTTTAATAATTTTCTGCAACGACCTCAGTTCCTTATTTCCCAAATCACTCCCCACCCACCGTTCCATAAATTTCCTCTCCTTTTCCCCGGCCCGCTTATAAGCCACCAACACCAACAGCGTCTTCTTCCCTTCACGCAAATCATTCCCCACCGGTTTTCCTGTTTTCTCCGTCTCCCCAAACACTCCCAAAATATCATCCTGGATCTGAAACGCCATCCCCGCGTGATACGCATATTCATCCAATACATTCATCCCCTGCCCTTTCTTCCCTGCCAATATTAAACCTATCCTCAGTGGCCCTTCAAACGTATAGCTTCCGCTCACCATCCGCATTCCTTTCAGAAATTCCTCTTCCCTCACCTCACCTATCTTCATATGATTTTGAATCTGGTGCAAATGCCATCCCGCCACTACCTGCTTCAATGTTTTCGTCATCTGCAACTCACACCGCGACTTGGCACCAGCTTCTATTCTTGCTTCATGCAGCACCTGATGTGCCATTACCTTGATCAAATCCCCAGCTACTACAGCTTGAGCCGTTCCAAAATGAGCATATACGCGCCCGAACTGCCGCTGTAACCATTCACCATACTCCACCTCCAACGTTTTCCCGCCATATCTTTTGTAATCCCGATCTGCAATATCATCATGCACCAACACGAAAAAATGCACCAACTCCACAAACAGCGAAACCTTGATAATTTCCTTATTCATTTTCCCGCCACCAAATCTATACCCCAATCTCACCAACATCGACCTAGCCCGCTTCCCTCCCCGCATAAATTGTTTTTCGATCAATTCCACCATTTGGGCTAAATTCCTATCCAAATCCATAGCATCTAACTTTTCTTTTCCCCAAAACTCGACCAGCGCCTTATTCGTTATCGCTTTTTCTTTATTCATCAATTCAACAAATCTACTCATTTCTCCTCCAATACTTGTATCACCCAGCAATTTTACCAGCTCTAATAAGTCTCCACACCCCTTTGTCATCATTCTTTCTCTTGCTCCATCCCTATCTGATCAGTAGGATATACCATATATGGCCCTGCCCGATGCCTTAAAGCGAATTCTCACCAACTCTGGCTACATCACCGAGGAACAATACGATTCCGCTCTCAAAGCCAGCCAAGATCTCGACAAATCCATTACCGACATCCTGCTTTTTCGCGGTCTCATCACCGAAGAAGCCCTCGGTAAGCTCGTTGCCGAGTACTACCAGGTCCCTTACATTTCCCTCAAAAACCAA
>CAYNFZ010000061.1:6519-8306 GCA_964396725.1 uncultured Pseudomonadales bacterium | reverse complement strand
CAAACGCCGCGCCGACTCCATCGATCTCACCAAACTCCACCTCAAAGAAGATATCAAATCTGCTTCCAGAAAAACCCTTTCCGAGGGTATTATTCGACCACGTCTCAACGAAATTTTCCATATGGTTGGTAAAGAAATTAAATCCTCCGGTTATGCCACCTCTACCCCAGCCGGTGTGGTATTAACCGGTGGAGGCGCCGAAACTATTGGTATTATCGACGCCGCCAAACGGATTCTCTCCATGCCCACCAGAATCGGCATTCCCAAAGGCTTAACCGGTCTAGTCGACGAAATCCAAACTCCCGCCTTCGCCTCTTCTATGGGCCTAATCCTCTACGGTCTTCAAACCACTCCCGACAAGCCGGCCCGATCCAATCTTGCCTCAGTCTCCGATACATTAAGCCGCATTCCCGCCAAAGGCATCATCAAAAAACTCACCAATCTTGTCAAATCCTTTTTGCCTTAATTGATTACCACTTGAGTTTGCTTCTTCTCTAATATATAACCATGATACTTTGATATTAAAAGATTCGTTTTGATATAAACATCCCATGGCCTTAGTAAAACCCGACATGAGTTCATTCGCCAAGATAAAAGTTCTTGGGATTGGGGGTGGTGGTTCCAATGCCATCAACTCCATGATCTCCGCCGGCCACATTCGCGGAGTCGAATTCGTTGCCGTCAACACCGATGCCCAGGCTCTTCTTACCAATCAAGCTGAAACCAAACTCCAAATTGGTGACAACTTAACCAAAGGTCTTGGTTCGGGCTCCGATCCTGAAATCGGCAAACATGCTGCCCAAGAATCTGTCGAAAAACTCAAAAACCTCCTTCTCGACACCGACATGGTCTTCATCACCGCCGGTATGGGCGGAGGTACTGGTACCGGCGCCTCTCCCATCATCGCCGACGCCGCCAAAGAAGCCGGCGCCCTCACTGTCGCCGTCGTCACCAAGCCCTTTGCTTTCGAGGGCACTCGTCGTATGGTGGTTGCTGAAGAAGGCATCGAAGAATTAAAAGACAAAGTCGATACACTTATAGTCATCCCTAACCAACGCCTCCTCGACGTAGTCGACAAAAAAATGGCCCTTCTTGAAGCCTTCAAAGTTGCCGACTCTGTTCTGGGCCAAGGCGTTCAAGGCATCTCCGATCTTATTACCGTTCCTGGTCTCATCAACGTCGATTTTGCCGACGTTCGTACCATCATGACCGATTCCGGCTCCGCTCTCATGGGTATCGGCGTGGGAGTTGGAGAAAACCGCGCCACCACTGCCGCTCGTACCGCCATCTCTTCCCCTTTGCTGGAAGTATCTATCGACGGCGCCAAAGGCATTCTTTTCAACATCACTGGCGGTTCCGACCTTACCATGGACGAAGTCAACCAAGCTGCTTCCATTATCTCCCAAGCCGCCGACGCCGACGCCAACATCATCTTCGGCGCCACTATCTCCGACGATATGGTCGATCAAATCAAAATCTCCGTCATCGCTACCGGCTTCGACGATGCCCGCATGCAACTGGGCGAATTCACCTCTACCACCCCCTCCCGAGTTAAATACTCCTCTGCCGAAGAAGTCACTCGCGGTCCAATTCACTCTCCAGCCCCAGAACCGACTCCAAGCCCTGTTCCTACTCCCCCACCTCCCATTACCGCCTCCATCCCCTCCGCCGATCCCGAACCACTTCACCTCTCATCCGAACCAAACTCCAACTCCTCCACTTCCTCCGATGAATTCACCGACGAATTCGACATCCCGGCTTTCTTGCGCCAGCAACGATAGCCGAGA
>CAYNFZ010000061.1:0-6419 GCA_964396725.1 uncultured Pseudomonadales bacterium | reverse complement strand
TGGAGAAGTTTATCCTGAGCTTGCCGAAGGAACATCCCGGCTTTCTTGCGCCAGCAACGATAGCCGAGATGGAGAAGTTTATCCTGAGCTTGCCGAAGGAACATCCCGGCTTTCTTGCGCCAGCTATAATAATCATCATGCCCGAACTTCCCGAATCATCCGAAACACCCATCCACCGTCCAGCTTTAGGGCCAATCAGATCTCAAATCCTCCTTCTCAACCAACAGCGCTACCAGGCAGTAACAGCCCTCGAACAAGTTCTCCACCAGCACCAATCATTGTCCGAAGCCGACTTTGATACGGCTACTCCTCAAATTCTCAAAGCCAGAGAGCAAGCAGAATCCTCAGATATTCCACTCCACATCATCGAGTACATCATCATTTCCAGCTCTACCGATCCCACCCAAGCGTTCAATCGACTTGTCAGAGAAAACCCCAGCAGAAACAACGCTCTGATCCTCGAAGACGAAGAACTCAAGCTCATCAAACAACAACTCGATTTTGATCAACGCACTTCTCCTGATCCTTTTAAATAATCCTATTTCATCCAAAAAAACAGCTCCAGTAGGACAACTATTGTAAACAATCTACAAATGTCCAGCCGCAGCTGAATAGTAACCATAACGTGAGAAGGAGTTCTTACTAGACTGCGACGATGGCGTCGATCACAGCCTGCTTCTATTCCATCAAAATCCCCCAATACCAACATCACCACCCTATTTGTGGGGCCATAACGCTCCTCTCTCACTGTCAAAGTGCGTCCGATAATCCGTCCCTACAAAACAAGCAATAAGGTTTTTTCAAACTATCTTCCGGGACGAATCCTTCAGAGCTGCGACTATATTTCAAAACTTCCACATCATCAAGCTATAGGATATCATTCATTCTTCTCGTTCTCTTCGCATCCAACTTATTCAGTTGAATCTGAAGAAAACTAGAGACAGTTTAATGCTTTGGGGATAGAGTCGACTGGTAAACCAGTCACACAAAATCCTTAATACATTAAAAAGCGGCTGCTCTCGCCTTGTTGGGTTGGAAGTGGATCAGGGTGCTGAATCTCTTTTTCTTCCGCTTAAAGTGCTACCGGCAGTTGTCTTTTTAGTCTTCTCTTTGTTATCTTTTCTCGAGGCCATTACACCCCATAAAAGACCTATAGTCAGAACATAAAACAAACAATAAACACTACTTAAAGCAGGGAAAATACCCAACTTTTACACACCACTTTCGTTCCCCACAAACCCTATAACTAACCCCAACCTTGCTCTCATTCCTATCTAGATACTCTCCACACACCCCGTCCTTGCAAATCTCCAGCACCACCCTCCCCTTTTCTCGTGAAACTAATTCTCATCTCCAACCAGCCCTCATGTGCTACAATATCCCCAAATCAACAAAGCGTCTTGTAAATCAAGATAGTCTGGCTATCACCAGACAAGCCGCAGAAAGAAACAGCAAATAGTCTGCCTTTGTAATTTGTCATTCAGCCTTTGCTTGATTAGACTCTGCCGGGTAAGCCCGTCACAGCAGGACAAGTGATCCCAAATTCATTTGGCATTTAGAATTTGGAATTATTTAAGGTGGTACCTCCTGCTTTGCAGGACCTTTATCGGTACCTTTTTTGTACAATGAAACTCCATGCCCTTGCGGACATGGTATCTCTCTCCTTCTTCGGAGGAGTTGAAATCCTCCGAAGCAGAAGATTAACGCATTCTTCCACGCCTTCACGGACGCGGTCTTCTGCAAAGGAGGATAAACTCAAATTCCTATGTCCCTCAAACACAATTTTCAGCCAGTCAACTCAAACCCCAACTTCGCCCAAAAGGAAGAAGAACTTCTCGACCATTGGTACCAAACCGGCATCGTCGACGCCTACCTTGCCAAAAACCAGAACGCCAAAAAGAAATTCTCCTTCTTAGACGGCCCCATCACCGCCAACAACCCCATGGGTGTTCACCACGGCTGGGGCCGTACCTACAAAGACTTTTGGCAGCGCCTCTACAACCTCAAAGGATACCGTCAAAGATTCCAAAACGGCTTTGATTGCCAAGGCCTCTGGGTCGAGGTCGAAGTCGAAAAAGAGCTCGGCTTCAAAACCAAATCCGATATCGAAACCTACGGCGTCGAAAAATTCGTCGCCAAATGCCGTGATCGGGTCCACAAATTTGCCGCCATCCAAACCAAGCAGAGCCAACGCTTAGGTTACTTCATGGACTGGGACAACTCTTACTTCACCATGAGCGACGCCAACAACTACATGATCTGGCACTTTCTCAAAGTCTGCCACCAAAATGGCTGGATCTACCAAGACAATGAATCCGTTCCTTGGTGCCCTCGCTGCCAAACCGCCATTTCCCAGCACGAAATGTTAACCGAGGACTACAAACAAGTTACCCACGACTCCGTCTATCTCAAGCTCCCCCTCATTGGAAAATCCAAACAATTCCTTTTGATCTGGACCACCACTCCCTGGACCATTCCCGCCAACATCGCCGTCGCCGTCGACCCCAAACTCCAGTACTCTCTTGTCCAAGATGAATCCGACGACCAACTCTGGGTCGCCCACAATCTTGTCGACCAGGTTTTCTCCAGCGGTTACCAAAAGATCATCAAAACCGTCTCAGGCAAATCCCTCGTTGGCCTCAAGTACTCAGGCCCCTTCGATCACCTTCCCGCCGTCGCCACAGTCGCCAAAGTCAATCCCCAAAAATTCCACATCGTTGTCGCCGCCGACCCCAATATTCTTCCCGTTACCACCTCCGAAGGTACCGGTCTCATTCACACCGCTGTTTCCGCCGGAACCGAAGACTTCAAACTCGGTAAAAAACTCGGCCTCCCTATGATCCCCGTCATCGCCGACGACGCTTCCTATCTCGATGGCTTTGACCTTCTCACTGGCAAAAATGCCAAGAAGCACCCCCAACTCATCTTGGATTACCTCAAAGAACCAGGCAAACAAATCCACCCAAATTGGGTCTTTCGTATCGAAAAATACCAGCACCGTTATCCAGCCTGCTGGCGTTGTAAAACCGAACTTGTCTGGAAAGTCACTCCCGAATGGTACATCGCCATGGACCAACCCGGCAAAGCCTCTACATCCCCAAAAACCCTTCGTCAACGCATGAAAGCCGTTGCTAAAAACATCAACTGGATTCCCCAGTTTGGCCTCGAACGCGAACTCGATTGGCTCTCCAACATGCACGACTGGTTAATCAGCAAAAAAAATCGCTATTGGGGTCTGGCTCTCCCTATCTACCAATGTTCCCATTGCGGCTGGTTCGACGTCATCGGTAGTAGAGAAGAACTCGAGAAACGCGCCGTCTCGGGCTGGGACAAATTCTCCGGTCACTCTCCTCACAAACCTCACATCGACGCCGTTAACATCAAATGTGACTCTTGCGGCCAACCCGTCTCCCGCATCAGTGACGTCGGTAACGTCTGGCTCGACGCCGGCATCGTACCTTTCTCTACCTACATTGACCCAAAAACTAAGAAATTAAGCTACACCACCGACCAAAAATATTGGCAATCTTGGTTCCCCGCCGACTTCATCACCGAATCTTTCCCCGGCCAGTTCAAAAACTGGTTCTACTCCATGATCGCCATGTCCGCCGTCCTCGAAAACACCAACCCTTATAAAACCGTTTTTGGCTTTGCCTCCGTTTTAGCAGAAGACGGCCGACCCATGCACAAATCTTGGGGTAACGCTATCGAATTCAACCAAGGCTCTCAAAAAATCGGCGTCGACGTCATGCGCTGGCTTTACCTCCGCCACAACCCCGTCAACAACCTCCTCTTTGGTTACCACACCGCCGACCAAGTCCGCCGTCGCTTTATCCTCATTCTCTGGAATTCTTACCGCTTTTTCGTCTCTCAAGCTCTTCTTAACCACTGGCAACCCGTGCCCACCTTGCCCCAACTCACTCACCCTCTCGATCTCTGGATTCTCTCCCGTTACCATTCCACTCTTAAAAATTTTGACCGCTACATCAAAAAATACGACACCTTCCATCCCGCCATCGCCTTAGAGGATTTCGTTACCGACCTTTCTACCTGGTACATCCGTCGCTCCCGCGACCGTGTCCACCCCAGTAACCCCGACCATCAAGACAAACACCAATGCCTCGCCGTCATGCACTACCTTTTTACCAACTTAAGCGTCGTCCTCTCTCCTTTCATCCCCTTCATCTCCGAACACATCTATACCAACTTAACCGGAGCTAGATCCGTCCACCTCCAAGATTGGCCCTCCGTCGACTCCAACCGTCTAAACCCAGAACTAGAACAACACATGGACCTGGTCAGAAAAATCGTCGAAAGCCTCCTCTCATTGCGTCAAAAACACGGCCTCCGCGTCCGCCAGCCTTTGTCGGCCTGGTCTCTCAATCCCGACACCGCCCAGCTTCTCCAAAACGACCTCCAACTTCTCGACTTAATCTCCTCCGAGGTCAATGCTAAAAGCTTCGTTCCCTTCGATAACCCCATCAAAACCAACCGCTCCGTCGTCCACGCCGACCTTCCCGCTAAATCCCACACTATCACCGTCTACCTCGACACCGAAATCACTCCAGAACTCAAGAAAGAAGGCCACATCCGCGATCTAATTCGCCAAGTCCAATCCGCCCGCAAACAACTCAAAATCAATCCCCAGGATCCAGTTCACACCACCATCCCCACTCTTTTTCAAGCCTACCCCAAAGATCTTCTAAATGAACTCAAGTCCAAAACCCTGACCACTCAACTTGACTTTTCCTCCAAACTCTCCGTCACTCCAGAAAAAACCAACCCTTAATCGCTTGTTTCCCCCCTCACCTCACGCTAAACTCGTCCTATGAAATCCTCCTTCGACCCCCCCTTAATCCTCGCAGCTAGTATCATTGTTTCTTTTGGTATTCTCATTCACTATTCCATCTCCCCAGATACCCTCAATCTCCACATCACCTTTCTCGCTGCCGGTACCATCATTGCCATCGCCTCTGCTTATTTGGATGCTAAAACCTTTCCTCATTTAGCCTGGCATCTTTATATTCTCGCTCTCCTCCTTCTCACCACCACCTTGATTTTTGGCGTCCAGACTCGTGGCTCCACCCGCTGGATCGACCTAGGCCCCTTTTCTTTCCAACCCTCCGAATTCGCCAAACCCTTAATCATCCTCGCTTTTGCCCAATTCTTAAGTCAAAGCCAGCTACACTACTTTTCCCACTTGTTAAAACTCATCCCCTTGGTTCTAATTCCCACCATCTTGGTTTATCTCCAACCTGATCTAGGTAGCGCCTTCATCTTTGTTATCGTTCTCGCTAGTATGTTTTTTGCCGCCGGTCTCCGTTTTCGCCATCAACTTCTCTTTCTCCTCACCGGCCTCCTCGCCAGCCCTGCGTTTTGGTTTCTCTTAAAAGACTACCAAAAATCTCGCCTTCTCACTTTTCTTAACCCCGAACTCGATCCCCTCGGCAAAGGCTACAATACCATCCAATCCCTCATCGCCGTCGGTTCTGGTCAGTTCTTCGGCCGCGGTCTTGGTCATGGTACCCAGAGCAAACTCCGTTTCTTACCCGAATACCAAACCGACTTTGTCTTTGCTTCTTTGGCCGAAGAACTCGGATTTTTGGGTAGCGCCTTTCTCCTCCTCACCTTTATCTTCCTCGTCACTCGCATCTTCTCTCTCGCCTCCCACTCAACCACCAGCTTTTCCTATCTCTCTATTCTTGGCCTGGGCATCATGTTCGCTTCCCAACTTTTTATCAACGTCGGTATGAATCTAGGCATTCTTCCCATCACCGGTATTACTCTGCCCTTGGTCAGCAGTGGCGGCAGCTCTCTCCTGACCAGCCTCATCAGTCTCGGTCTCATCATCAGCCTCAACCAACCCTCTCCCCATACCCAAACCATTGAAATTACCTAGGATCCAGAGTAAAATACCGCCCATGACCTACGCTATTGTCGAAATCGCTGGAAAACAATACAAAGTCTCGCCTGGAGACAAAATCACTGTCGACCGACTCAGCGGTCAAGCCGGCGACACCATTAAACTCGATCGCGTGCTTCTCTCCGTTGATCAAGACCAAATCCTCCTCGGTCGACCCTATCTGAAAAACTCCACTCTTACCGCTACCATCGATTCCCACTCTCGTGGCTCCAAGGTTCGCGTGGCCAAATTCAAGGCTAAATCTCGCTATCGCCGCATTCAAGGTCATCGCCAAAATCACACCACTCTAATTATCTCTTCCTCAAAAGCTTCTCCTACCCCCCAAGCCTCCACCCACAACTAATCCCTTCCCCATCAATCACAACAAGCGGCACATGCACTACTTCTTTCATCTTGGATTTGCCCCAGGACTAGCTCGTCGTGAATTAGCCAACGTCCTCGCCCAAAAAAATATCAAGTATTCCAAGCAATCCGTAAACGCCCACCAACTCGTAAT
>CAYNFZ010000060.1:0-8370 GCA_964396725.1 uncultured Pseudomonadales bacterium | reverse complement strand
CCCACCCTCCCCACCCCCACACTAACCCCAAACCTACCGCCCCCTCTACCCATTCTTTTTCCCAGACTCTCCACGCCAACCAACCACTCATCACCACTATCATCGCCAAAGCCGCCTCCATCAAAGCCATCCGATCAAACCATACTGCCATCGGCCACCACACATACACCCACCCACTCCACCACGCCACTTTCTCTCCTCCCACCATCTTCCCCATCTTCATCACTCCCCACAAACACACCCCCCCCAAACCCACCGACATCATTCTCCCCACCACCAATGGCGCCGGTATCACCTCGATTATCAAACCCCAGATCCACATCAGTAGCGGCGGCTTGCCGTCATGTACCAAAGAAAACCATCCATACCCAGGTGTATCCACCATTATCCTCGCCCATCGCAAATAGATCGCCTCATCATTAAAAATCGGCAATCGCAGTAACCCCACCAACCGCACCACTACAAAACAAGCCCACACCACCCTTTTATCCCACGCCAATTTCTTCATCACCTCTCTAGTATACCCAAACTACCCCAGCCGGTAATGCTTCTTGATCGGTTCAATTATTTTCCACATGCATTCCAATCCCGCCGGCATCACCACATTATCACCCACCCCAAACTCCACCACCTCATCCCCATACGTCACCTCGGCCTTCCCTTCAATCACCCAAAACTCCTCTTTCTCATCATACTTCCATTCAAACAGCGATTCTTCTTTCTCCCACACCGGCCACTCCATCATTCCCTTCTCATTAGCTTCCTCACGGCTTATCTTCTTTACTACCACTTCCATATACCTCCTCCCTGTCACCTATTTACTCCATCCTACACACCAACTTACCGCCAACCAACTACCAAACTTGATCTCTACTCCCACTCATGGTCTAATAAACCCGAAATGTCCACCAAATCCATTTTCTTGGTGCTTCTCGCACTCCTACTCGTTTCTCCCTCCCTGGCATCAGCCACCATCAAAAACACCATCAAAGTCTCCACCAACACCGGCAACAACTCCACTTCCCCAGAAAACTCTACCATCCACACCGGCTCCACCACCACCAAAGTCAACGTCACCAACACCTCCGCTACCTCAAGCGCCACCCCAGACCAAAACACCCAAATCATCATCGATTCCTCCGGCCATCAAAACCAACTCCAGGTTTCCTTCAACCAAACCCAATTCCTTCTCACTCACCAAGACGGCGTCGCCCAAATCACCACCACCGATTCCCAAGGCAACACCCAAACCCAAACCCTAGAAGCCGATCAAAAATTCTCCGTCGATCTCGATGACACTTACCTTGAAATCCAAACCTCAGGCAACGAATTCATCCTCGAACACAACTCCGTCCCCACCTATACTACTCTGCCCGTTTCCATCGATACCGCCACCAACTCTGTCTCCATCACCACCCAAGACAATCCCACCCCTCTTGATACATTACCCGAAGACATTTATCGCCACATCACCACCAACCACTTTCTCGACCAACTCACCTCCTCCCTTTCGCTAGTCCTCGTCGACGGCAACCTAGAGTACCAAGCCACCGGCACCAAGTCCACCAAACTCCTCCACCTCATCCCCGTTACCGTTAACCTTACTCTCCACTTCTCCGCCTCCGACAAACAACTCCTCCATACCAAATTCCCCACCTTCAAAGATCGTCTCTTTGCCCTACTTTCCCCCACCTCAATCTGATTCCAACACAAGATTCTACTTTTCCCAACAGAACAAAAAAAACCACCCTCGGTTGAATTTCTTCAAACCAAGAGTGGTCAACTCATCGGACTGCAATCATTACATCAGGTTAAGTGGCACAAACCAGCTCGCCACCCAATCCAATATCCACGGCTCGACCTCATACTCGCCGCATAAGTGCGCATCTCGCTGCAAACCCGGATCACCCTGCCCGATCATTAGCTCTCCCTGATCAGTCGCGTACACTACCACACCAGGATCATTGCGAGCGTAGCCATAGAAAACCGAAGCATACAGAAATACAAACACTCGTCCTGTTGAGGATGATCTCCTAAATTCCATATCCACCCGATCGTGAAACACCATCACCCCATTTATCGGGTGAACCCAAAACTGCATTCGCAAATATGCCACCCCTCCCGCATCATTCGGAATATCATGCCCCCAAGCAGACCCCGGGGATACTTGATCTTCATACCCCAACCAAGTACTCCGACCCACTACAGTAGACAACCGATCAATCACAGCCCCCCACGTTCCAAAGCCCAGAATTTTTTGGCTTCCATCCCACCAGTCCATGGCTTCGATCACCGCATCCTGATAATCGCAACCCCGAAGGATCGGCTCTACAAATCCTCTTGCCGGATCCCAACCAACCCATCCTGCTCCTGGATCGGAAGTGGGCTCCGCCAGATCAGTATCTCCAATCCACACGTAACCCAAGACGCCATCGATCTGCACTTGCAACCAACGCCGGCTACTTCGGCCATTTGCCTCCACAGACGGGCCCAACATCACTCGATAATCAGTGATCTGGCGACCTTGCGGTAACCACATCAGCACCTCACTACGATCTTGCGATGTCACGCTAACCACTGGTGTCTCTCGAATTACTGTGGCCACACCACCTTGATCCGAAGCCGACATAACCATCAACAGCAACAATGCTACAACCACTATAACTAGGGTAATCCGCTTCATGTTTCACTTCCTTTCCACAGTCAAGCACTGCGAATCAACACCGTCCGATATGTCAAGGTTCTATCCATGATCGCCTTGCTAGGCAACCACCAATCAATCTCCCTGGATTTTACCAAATTACCCACACATCCGTCTTTATTTGATTACTTCACTGCCAAACTTTCCACATACAGCACTTCCCCCGAGTACTCTCCCGAAACCGCCACCTCCATCCCATCAAAATCCTCAAAGTCGATCGTGTAACTATCCAACCCCACCAAATCATCTTCGGTTTTCAACAGCGCTATTCCTCCCGAAATCTTAATCTTCCCTTCCAACGTCACCCTCTCCGACTCCACCTGCTCCGCCGCATTTTGATACTGACCCACGCTGTCACACCCAGCCAACATCACTACCATTACCATCATCACCAATTTCTTCATACTCCCACTCTATTACACCAAGACCTGTACTCGCAACTCAAAACATCACTTCCCCTATAATATCCCCCAATGACCTCATTTATATCCAAACTCAAATCCGAGCTCCAGCATTGGTGGCCTTTTCACCTCTATCTTGCCTTCTTTTTCACCGCTGCCAGCGCAGTCATCCTCCACCGATTCTGGCAGTTCGAAGCTTTCTACTTCAACCACGGCATCTACGACGGCTCCTTGTGGAAATTCGCCCACGGCCAGATTCCCACCTTCGACCACCTCCGCATTCCCTACCTCCACCAACTCGCCGACCACTTCAACCCCCCTTTCTACTTTCTCGCTCCTCTCTATTGGTTCACCAACCGCTACGAACCTATTCTCCTCCTTGGTCCCATTTGTGTCACCATCACCGCCTTCATCCTCCACCTCCTGGTTCGTAGAAAAACCTCAAACCGCCTCATGACTCTCGCCATCCCCATCGCCTTCACTCTTTTTCTCGGCCTCCAAAACGGCCTCATCGCCAACCTCCACCCCGAACTCCTCGGCCTCGTCACCTTCGCCCTTGCCGTTTATTTTTTTGACACCAAACGCTGGTCTGCCATGTGGATCTTTCTCCTTCTCACCCTCACTCTCAAAGAATCCCACGCTCCTCTCACCGCCGCTTTCGGCCTCTTCCTCATCACCAAACACCAACGCACCAGAGGCGCTATCACCATCGCCATCAGTCTCGTCTACTACTACGCCATTACTCGCATCCTCACCCCCATACTTTTTGGCCAAACCTACTTCTACACCTTCACTTCCCACAGTCTCACCTCATTTATCACTAGTCTCTTCCTCCCCACCACCAAACTCCTCGTCTACACCGTCTCCTTCCTCACCTTCGGCCTTCTGCCTCTCCCTGCCATCGGCTTTCTTCCCGTTGTTCTCCAAGACTTCTTAGTTCGCTTCACCTACTCCCAAGGCACTTCCCGAACCGATCTGGGTATGCACTACAACCTCATGCTCAGCGTCTCCCTCGCCCTAGCCGCCATCTACGGTCTAGCTCGACTCAAAAAACTCAAACTCTACTCCAAACTCGAAACTCCTCACGCACTATTAATCCTTCTCATCTCCCTCTCCTTTCACTTCAAACTCCACGGACCTTTAGCCCTCGCCTACAACCCCGTTTTCTACCAAAACACCCCCAATCACCAATTCCTCCGCCAATTCATCTCCTCCATCCCTCCAAACACCACCGTCATGACCATGAATAACCTCGCCCCTCACCTTACCCACACCAACACCACTCTGCTTCTTCGCAGCGATTACCGCACTTACGGCCCCCAGGTCATCGCCCTCGACCTCCGCCCCGGCCAAAACCCCAACAACTTCTGGCCCGCTCGCCAAGACTCCGCCACAACACTATTCCAAACGCTGCTCCAAGACCCCAACTACACCCACACTTCCACCGGCGATCAACACCTCTTCACCCGCACCAATCTCATCCCACAATAACCACACTTCCTCAGACAACTCCCCTTTTCTTTCCCTCTCTCACATTTGCCTTGTATGAAGGCAACTTCTTAATTTCCCCAGCAAAATAATCCGCCGCTTCCTGGGTCGTCTTTTGGTCAAACTCTAACCGTTCCAGCAAACCCATGTACTCTTGTGGACTCATCATCAACAAAGCTCTAGGGTCCATATCAACTCTGGACGTATTGAGTAATACCCCGAAATCTTTCCCATATTCCTCGTACGATGTATCAACCATTTGTCCAAGAAAATTCTGATTGTTTCTTTGTATAACTCCAATTTTACGTACATCCAATAAAAATAGCGATGAAACCTTCATTCTCAACATTTCTGGATCAATCCCCAAAGGATTATCTCCTGAACGCCCGAGCTGGAAACCAAAATAAGTCGCAACAAACTCATGAAAAGCTTTTATCTCGCAGCGCCACCTTATACTCTTAGGATCACGCGCATCACCTGCATCCAAATGCTCAAACGCTTCTCTGACATAACTATTATTTCTGTTAATCATCGCATGCACCACCTCATGCACCACTGTGTCACTCAGACTTCCTAAAGTATCGTTTCTATTGTACCTTTGGATCCAATCTAGATTGGCTTTCTCATCTCCCAAATCATAGGTACACACTCCCGCATTACCTTCTCCTGGATCAGCCATGCCAACCCACACTTCAGGCACTTTTAATCCGGTCATTCTGCTCAAATCATGCACAACTTTCTTTGCCAGAGAGCGCCTTCTTACCGGATCTGCCTCTGGTAAAACACGATTCCACTTCCCAAACTCAGCTTCTACATCAACATCACCCATCTGTTACTTATACCACAAAAAAACCAAGCCTAAGCTCGGTTTCGTTTGTATCTTGTGGGTTGTATCTTGTTTCTTCTCCGCCGCAGGCGGAGCTTGTTCTCTAACAAGCGAAGAGAAGATTTTCACTCCACTAGGAAGCGAAAAGTAGTATGACCTTATCGATAAGAGTCATAAAAAGTATTTACTACTTTATTCGACCAATTAGTACGGCTTGGCTAAATACATTACTGCACTTACACCGGCCGCCTATCAACCTGGTAGTCTCCCAGGGGTCTCTCACTCGCGCGAAGCACGAGAAACTCCAAATCACAATTTCCAATCATCAAACATATCACAAAGCTAAGACGCTAAATTCAAACAAGTTGTTTGGAATTTGGCGCTTGTTATTTGATTATTGTTTGTTGGTTGGTACTTGTTGATTGAAATTTCTTGTGCTTCGCACAAGCATGGAATTCTCATCTTGAGTGTGGCTTCCCGCTTAGATGCTTTCAGCGGTTATCCAACAGGAGTGTAGCTACCCAGCAATGCACCGGACGGTAACAACTGGCACACTAGGGACTCCCTCATCCCGGTCCTCTCGTCACAATATCTTCTGTTACCAGAAGTGTAGACTATACCTTCACCTTATCATGCACCGCCTGGTGCGTGACTTAGATGCTTGCCGTATTATGGATGACATAAATTTTTCTTCTAAAAGAAAAGACATCCATCTTCACTCCACCTTGGGTGGAGATTCAGTCGTTACAGGGATCAAGTTATGACGCTTCAATTCAGATACAACATAAGCTTTGGTATATTTTCTCCGCTTGCTCGAGTAATTTGCTTCTGATATCTCATCAGCAATTTTACACACTCGAACAAACTCTTCTACCGAATATGACTTCAATGATTGAACTCGGATGGCTTCAAGCATTAAATCTACTTGTTGTCTCTTAAACACTACATATGGTCTAAGTTTTACTAGCAAATTCTTTACTTGAATGAATCCTTCAATCCTTAACTCACTTATTCAATCATTTCTTCGATAAACATATCCCGCTTTTATTATGTTTCTGAATCTTTCCAGCTCATCATGCAATTTAGAATCTTGATAGAAGATCACTGCACATTTCACCCGAAAAAGATATTTCATACCCTTTCTTGGTTTTAACTGTAGCATTATGCTTCCATCACCATCCAACATTCCTGCAAGATAAGCTTTCCAATAAGCGTTCATCTCCTAATCTTCCCTCGGTATTGTCCTTTACAGCCCTAGGACCATGGCTACTTAATCGTAAAGGATTTCACCGATTTGAGCAAGTTTTTCAGTCCTACTTTTCAGTAGGATGTAGCAACTTTTACTAGGGACAAATACTCTCAAAATTCCCACGCTGGCAGCGGATAGAGGCCGACCTGTCTCACGACGGTCTGAACCCAGCTCGCGTAGCGCTTTAATAGGCGAACAGACTAACCCTTGGGACCTTCTTCAGCCCCAGGATGCGCTGAGCCGACATCGAGGTAGCGAACCGCGCCGACGCTAGGGACGCTTAGGCGCGACTACTCTGTTATCCCCGGAGTAGCTTTTATTCGTTAAGCCCGGCACCTTCCACAAAGTGCACGAGGATCACTATGACCTGGTTTCCCACCTGCTAGACTTGTAAGTCTCACAGTCAAGCGCCCTTTTGCCGTTGTACGTCCAGTCCGATTTCCTTCCGGACCAAGGGCACCTTTGTACGCTTGCGGTACTCTTTAGCAAGCATCCTCCCCAGATAAACTACCCACCAAACAGTGTCCCTGGAATAGTATCCATATTCCTCAGGTTAGACTTCCCAACCAAAACGAGCGGTATTACACTGTCGATTCATACAAATGTACAAATCTCCCGCCTATACTAGACAATTTTCATTGAAAAATCAGTGTCAAGCTATAGTAAAGCTTCACGGGGTCTTTTTGTCCTGCTGCCAGTAGGCCGCATCTTCACAGCCATTTCAATTTCGCCGAGTCCCTTCTCAAGACAGTTACGGAGTGGTTACACCTTTCGTGCGGGTCACCAATTAAGCGACAAGGAATTTCGCTACCTTAGAACAGTTCACTTCTGTTACTTGAGCATTACATTTGTGAGGTAATGCGAACCCTGCACCGTCTGGTGCGGGGCGGTTGAGCATTTCTACTCAACTCCTTATGTCTCCATAAGGGTCGGACTATATCATCCCTGAACCGTATTGTATTCTGGTTCACGGGGTCAGCGTATAGTCTCTGAGGATTCTGACAAGACATTTCCAATCGTATATTTCCTTTTTCTCCCTGCACCCACATTTAACTTTTCTCTGATCAGTAACAGCTCTCTAAAGCCCTCCTCAGTAAGATGTTTCTTTTCATCCATCAATCTCACTGCTTTACTGAAAATTGAAAAATTCTTTCTTTTGGTTACAGAAAGAAACCCATATTTCCTAAAAAAAGGAATTATGTTTTCTTTTATTGCTGTCGGATTTGTAACATCATAAGAGTACAAACCATCTCGTCTTCGTTTAATGATTCCACATCTAAAATGTGTCTTCATGAGTGCCAGGATCGTTCTTTCTCTCTGAGATTAAAACTCAATACCGGTTGCCAACCAACCTTGTAATCAGTCTTCTTTCTCAAAGAAATATTGAAACTACCCTCACCATCTACAAAACCTGAGATGTACCAAGCAATTCGATCCGGAATCTGTTTCATCCTGCCAGTCTTTCCTGCTGATTGTCTCTATTTAACTGATTTTCACTCCTGGTTATTATCTAACCAGCAGTACAGTTAACCTGTCAAGATTTCCCAGCATATAGCTGACTTTTACAACTACGACTTTTCATAGTTACTGCTGCCGTTCACCGGGGCTTCGATTACCAGCAATTACAACAAGTTGCAATCACCAGCTCAATTAACCTTCCGGCACTGGGCAGGCCTCAGCCCCTATACTTCCTCTTACGAGTTTG
>CAYNFZ010000059.1:0-8395 GCA_964396725.1 uncultured Pseudomonadales bacterium | reverse complement strand
GAACCTCTCAAATACCACCCCCAGCTTTTCCAATTAATCTGGCAACAAATTATCTTTAAAATCTACCAAAATCTTCACGCCTTGCCCCGAGTCGGCCTCTACACCAACTACCAAGTCCTTCCCCAAGCCAGAGATCGAATCAAAACAATTTTCAACCCCACCTGGAATCCTCACCACCAACTTATCCTTTCCAGTCCTCCAGAGGTATCCATTAGCGAAACCGCTACCGGCAGTGCTAAAATCGTCTCATACCATCCCAACCAGGTTATCATCAATACTACGACCTCTGGTGGCAACTGCTTACTCCTCCTCACCGATACTTTTTATCCTTCCTGGCAAGCCACCATCGACCATCAACCTACCCACATTTATCAGGCTAACCATACCTTTCGTGCCGTCGTAGTCCCTTCCGGTAATCACACGCTAGAATTCACCGTCTCATGGCCATAACCAAACGCCTCTACCTTTTTCCCTACCTTTTCATAATTCTCCTGGGATTATTTACTTGCTTTTCCTACTTACTCCCCGGTCTTCCTCAAACCGACGATGGTGCAATCATGGTCATCCGCTCATCCGGTTTTGCCCAAAGCTTAAAAGATGGCCACTTCCCCGTTCGCTGGATCGATCGCTTAAACGAAACCTACGGTTACCCTGTCGCCAATTTCCTTTATCCTTTACCCTTTTACCTATCCAGCACTTTTGATCTTCTCGGTCTTTCCGCTCTCTCTTCTATCAAACTCCTCTTTATCATAACTACTATCATTGGCGGCTTCGGCATGTATCTTTGGGCCAAACATTCTACCTCCACTCTACCCGCTCTCATCGCCGCCAGCCTCTACACTCTAGCTCCTTACCACCTAACCCTTCTCTACCAACGCGGCTCCATCGGCGAAAACACCACTCTCGCTATAATCCCCTTTATCTTTTATTTCATCGATCGATTCTACCGCACTCGCCACCTCCGCCATTTATTTGCCTCCGCCTTCACGTTTGCCCTCCTCATCCTAGCCCATAACTCTCAGGCTTTAATCTTCTTTCCCCTAGTTCTGGCTTACTTTGTCCTTTGCCATCATTCTTCTTCCCACTCAGCTACTTCCCAACTTCTCCCTCATCTCCTCATTTTCGCTATTTTGGCTCTAACCGCTTCCGCTTTTTTCTGGCTTCCAGCTTTACACGACCTGCCATTCACTCGCGCCCCTCACCTGACCATCAGCCACATCAAAGAACACTTCGTCAATCCGCTTTCTCTCCTCTCTCAAATCGGCCTCTTGCCCCTCGGGCTGCTCTGGGCGGCCATGGGTTTTTTGCGCAGTTCCTCAGCTCGTTTCTGGATCCTCATCGCCACCGTAGCTCTCATCTTCCAAATTCCCCTCACCCTACCAGTCTGGCAATTTCTCCATCTCGATCGCCTCATCCAATTTCCCTTTCGCTTTCTCACTCTCTTTGTGGTTTCCCTTCCCTTTCTCTCTGCTCTTTTACTTCATCACTTTCGTTCTCCTGAAAAATCTCTCTGGTTCAAATCCTTCCTCATCGTTATCGTGGTTCTCCAGCTTCTCTCCCTCCCCAACATCTTGTCCTTCCCACGAGATTTACATCCCGCTGATTTCTATCTCACCAACTTCAGTACCACCACCAACCAAAAAGAATTTACCCCCATCACCGTTATTCAAGACCCCACAACTATACCCTCAGATTTTTACACAATCACTGCTGCTTCACCTGACTATCGCATCAATTTTACCGTCAACCGTACTCAAGAAAAACATCTTCAAATCGCCGTCTATGAAGACCTCGACCTTACCTTCAACACCCACTACTTTCCTGGTTGGCAGGTATTAATTGACGACGCTCCCGCCGACTTTCACTTAAATGATACCGGCACCGTCACCACTAAACTTACTCCCCCCAATCGAACCGATCACCTCCGCGATGTCACTTTAATCTGGCAAGAAACTCCTCTGCGCCAAGCCGCTAACCTCATCTCCCTCCTTGCCTTCACACTTCTATTGACTTTCTTTACCTATTACCTTCTCGCCAAAAATTACCGCTCCACCATCACTCTTCTCTCTCTGTTTGTCATCACCCTATCCGTCGGTGGTTACCTCCTCTCGCACCTTTCGGACCTCACTACTCCTTTCAATCCCATCACCATGGAACAAAAATATCTTAATTCCCAATGGGTCAACCCTACCTCCACCGCTCCCTTGGGGGATCATGGCCTCTACTCCTGGGCCGGCTGGGCCTACATTCACGGCCAAAATCCTATCCTCATCAACTCCGAAATGCCCCCACTAGGAAAGTATCTTATCGGCATTGGACTCTTGCTCACCGCCAAACCCGGTCTCATCGGTCTCTTCTTTTCCCTCACTTTCCTCACCAGCCTTTTCTTTCTTGCCCGCCACCTCATCCACCACACCCACCTCGCCCTCATTCCTGTGGCTCTCATCAGCCTAGAACCCATCTTTCAAGGCCTACTTACACACACCATGCTTGACGCCATCCAACTCACTTTTCTCTGTCTCGCTTTCCTATTTCTTCTTCACGCCTCCAAAAACTCTCGTTACTTTCTCTTGACCAGTCTCATGTTAGGCGGCGTTCTCTCCACCAAATTTTATGCCACCGGCGTACTCGTTATTACCTCTATCATCTTCTACTACCTCATCACCAAACAATTCCGCCTTCTCCGACACTTCTCTCTCTCCCTCCCCTTAGCCATCCTGGTTCATCTCCTCTCGTATCTTCGCTTCTTCCAACTCGGCTACAGCCTCCCCGACTACCTAGGCGTCCAAAAATACATTTTCACTTTCTACCTCTCCGGCACCACCACCGTTCCCGTTGCATCCTATTGGCTTCTCGTTTTCGCCAATCGTTGGCGCGTCTGGTGGGGGCCCACTTGGGGCCAGTACTATACCCTCCATACCAGCGAATGGCTACCCACCTGGCCTCTCAATGCCCTTGCTGCCCTCGTTTCCATTTTCCACTTCCTTCGTCAAACCCTCCTTCGCTGGACCAAAAAAGTTATCCCTCAACCCACACATCTACTTACTTCTTGGCTCATCGTTTATTCCCTCTTTCTCACTGCGATTGGCGGCTGGCCTCACTACCTTCTCCTTTTCTTGCCCTTTTCTAGCATTCTTCTCATCCAACTGTTCACCTCCCTATCTCCCCGCCACACTCGTCCTTTCATCAAATCCATTCATCACTTAGTCCACCACTATGGTATCAAAACGTCTTAAATCTTCGTCTCTTATCCCACTCATCGTCCTCGGCCTCTTGTGCCTCCCGGCGCTTCGGCCTCTTTTCCATCCTGGATTCTTCTCTATGCACGATGATCAACAAGTCATTCGCCTCGCCGAACTCGATCATGCCCTTACCTCCGGCCAATTTCCCGTTCGCTGGGTCAGCCGCCTCGGTTTTGGATACGGCTATCCGCTCTTTATTTTCTACCCGCCTTTAGTCTATTACCTCGGTGAATTCTTCCATCTTCTCGGTGCCTCCTTCATCCTCTCCACTAAATTTGTTTTTGCCCTCGCTTTTCTAGGCGCCGCTTATTCCATGTATCGCTGGGCCAAATACCGTTTCGGCACAATCCCGGCCGTCGTCGCCGCCCTCTTTTATACCTATGCCCCCTACCACGCCGTCGATGCCTATGTTCGCGGCGCTCTCGCCGAAACCTTTTCCTTCGTTTGGTTGCCCACCATCCTTCTCACCCTAGATCACTTGAGCCACCAACTTACCTCAACCCCTCGTACTTCCAGATTCCACCGCCGTCTCCTCAAATCAGGTCTCATCCTCTCTCTCCTCTACAGCCTTCTCATGATCACCCACAACCTCATTGTTCTTCCTTTTTCCTTCATCATCGGCCTCTATCTTCTTGCTACCGCCATCCGTCTCCCTTCTCGCCGACTTTTCTTTCTCCTCTTTACTTCTATCTTCTTCTTTCTCGGTCTAGGCCTTTCCGCCTTTTTCTGGATTCCCGCCCTGGCCGAAAAACAACACACCCTCGTCGATTCCGTCCTCCTCACTCAGGGCTACTCCTACTCCTTACACTACATCAAACCCTATCAACTCTGGAATTCTATCTGGGGTTACGGTGGTTCCGCTCCCCTGAATGAAATAGACGGCTTCTCCCTCAAAATCGGCAAACTACACTTGGTCTTAGCTTCCCTCGTTGGCTTTGTTTCTCTCACTCTTCTCATCTCTCCCCGTATGAAAAAACTCAAACCTACATTCTTGTTTCTTGTCGCGAGTTTCTTAATTCTCTTTTTCTCTGCTTTCATGACCACCCGTTATTCCAGTTTTATCTGGGATCACTTTCCGCCCTTTCACTATATCCAATTTCCCTGGCGTTTCCTTACTTTCACCAACCTGTTTTCCAGCCTTCTCGCCGGTGCCAGTGTTTGGTTGTTGTCTCAGTTCATCAATCATATAAAAACTCTCCCTCAAAAAATTTCTCCCTTTTTCATTCTTTCTTTCTCATTCCTCATTATTTCTCTCCTCTTTCTTCCCAACCTCAAACTTTTCAGCCCTTCTACCTATCTTAATGTCTCCGACGACTACTATCTCTCCGACGACTTTGCCAAATGGACTATTAGTAAAACCAGCTTCGAATTTTTGCCCGAAGGAGTTACCACCCATCTCGAGCCACCCTTAAACATTACCCAAGTCGACATCACCAAAGACCAAATTGCGCTCTCCACAATTCAACCACCTCCAGATTTTGTTACCCACCAAACACTCCTCGATCTCCCTCACCTCAAAGTCCTCGGTCTCCACACCCCCACTGCATTTTCTCTCGTCGTCAACACCTACAACTTTCCCGGCTGGCAAGCCCACTTAAACGATCAACCCCTTCCCATTACCGACGACAACTCTCTCCAACTCATCACCCTCGAAATTCCTCCCGGCACTCATCAACTCACCCTCAACTTTACCAACACCCCTCCTCGTCGTTTCGCCAATTATCTTTCCCTCACCACACTTGCCTTGACTCTACTCCTACTTATCCCCCAAACTAAGCTCACAAAACTTTTCTCCAGAAAGTAACCATGCAAGAAGACCAAGCTGGCGACATCGCCAATATCGAAGACCAGCTCGACACCCACCTCCTTAAAAAACGCTCCATCATCGGAGCTCTCGCCTTTACCTCTCGTACTGCCATCCTCCAAGCCGTTGCCCTCATAGCCGTTTTCCTTCTCACCATTTTCTTAAGTCCAGAAGAATATGGCATCTTCTTTGTCGTCGATGCCACCGTTAGCTTCCTCGTCTACTTCTCCGATATCGGTCTCGCCGCCGCCTTAATCCAGAAAAAATCCCCTCTCACTCGCCAAGATCTCGCCACCACCTTTACCGTCCAACAACTTCTCGTTTTCATCTTAGTATCTCTCGGCTTTATCTTCGCCCCTCAAATCAGTCGTTTTTACAACTACGGCCCCGAAGCTAACTTCCTCTATCATGCCCTCATCATCTCTTTTTTTCTTTCTTCCCTTAAAACCATCCCCTCCATTCTGCTCGAACGCGAACTCAAATTCAACCGCCTTGTCATTCCCCAAATTCTCGAAAACCTAAGTTTCTATGGTGTTGCCGTGTTTCTTGCCTGGCAGGGTAGGGGAGTCGTCAGTTTTGGTTACGCCGTCTATACCCGGGCCTTCATCGGCCTGGTCGCCATTTATGTCATGCGCCCTTGGCTTCCTCGCCTCGGATTTAATCTCACCACCGCCAAATCTCTCATCTCTTTTGGCGCACCCTTTCAATTAAACAGCATCCTCTCTCTTTTCAAAGATCGCCTTCTCATTATTTTCCTCGGTAAAGTCCTCTCTCCCACCGCCGTGGGATATTTGGGATGGGCCGAAAAATGGGCCATGACCCCCATCCGCTTCTTTGCCGAACCCATCCTCAAAGTTACCTTTCCCGCTTACTCTCGCCTTCAAGATCGCCAAGCCGAGCTCAAAAAAGCCATCGAAAAATCCATCTTCTTTGTCAGCTTCCTCGTTTTCCCCGCCGTCTTTGGCTTGATCGCCTCCGCCCCCCACCTGCTTGCTTTGATTCCCAGATACTCCAAATGGCAACCCGCCTTGATCGCCCTCGGTCTTTACGGCATCAACGCCCTTTTCTCTTCTATCTCTATCACTCTCACCAACACCCTAAACGCCACTGGTCGAGTCAGAGACACTCTCAAACTCATGGTCATGTGGACCATTCTCACCTGGGTTCTCACTCCCAGCCTCATGTCATTGTTCGGGTACAACGGCGTCGCTCTCGCCTCAGCCATCACCGCCACCAGTTCCTTGGTCGGTTACATCTTCGTCAAAAAAATCATCCATATTTCCATCCTCCCCCACACTCTCCCCGCGCTAGCAAGCAGTATTCTCATGGCCCTGGTCGTCACTTTCACTTTCGCCATTTTGCCATCGTCTCTGCCCGTCCTCCTTTTTACCATCACCATCGGCGCCGCCACTTACATCCTCATTTCCCTCATCATCGCCAAAAACCGTATCTTCTCCGAACTTGCCATACTCACCAAATACTTAAAGCATCTATGACCAAACTCTCCGTTGTTATCACCACCCACAACAACCAAGACCTCATTCGTTCCTGCCTCAAATCCGTTTCCTTTGCTGACGAAATCATCGTCGTTGACAACGCCTCTATTGACGACACCGTGCAAGTCGCCAAAAAACTCGGAGCCAGAGTCATCCATCAAAAAAACAACCCCAAAGTCTTAAACAAATCCAAAAACTTAGGATTCAAGCACGCCACTCACGATTGGATTTTAAACCTCGATTCCGACGAAGCACTCGAGCCACCCCTAGCCGATCAAATCAAACAAATTTTACATCGATCATACGAGCAAGCACCCACTGGCTTCCAAATCCCCCGAAAAAACATTATCTTCGGTAAATGGATTCAACACGGTCTCTGGTATCCCGATTACCAAAACCGTCTCTTCAAAAAAGGTCAGGGAAAATTTGCCCTCAAACACAACCACGAATCCCTCCACATCCAAGGCAATCTCCAGAAATTGTCTGGCCACATCCTCCATCACAACTACCAAACCGTCTCCCAATACCTCCAAAAAATCGACCGTCAATATTCCGACAATGAAGTCGACACTTTCCTCGCCGGCAACAATCATCTCCACTGGTCCGATGCCTTGCGCTTTCCTTTCCAAGACTTCCTCGCCAACTACTTCGTTCGCGAATCGTATAAAGACGGCCTCCATGGCCTCGTCCTTTCTCTTCTTCAGGCTTTCTACATGTTTGTCGTTTTCTGCAAAATCTGGGAACGCCAAGGCTTCAAACCCCACCCTGTCACCTTGGATCAAACCCAAACCCAACTCCACCGCCTCAACTCCCAATTCAAATATTGGTTCATCCGGACTAAATACCCCACCGCCTCTCTCATCGGCAAACTCAAACTCAAACTCCAATCTCTCTTCTAACCATCACCCTTACTCACTACCACTCCCCAATTATTCTCCAATCTCACTTCACCGCGAGCCTTAATTTCCTCCGTATCCACAAAAAACCACTTTTCTATTCCCCAAGGTATCGCCCTTACGCTCTCCTCATCACCCACAAATACATCACCCCATTTGACATAATTCTCCATTTCACCCAGCACCACATCTCGCTCGTACCAAGAACCATCAGTATTTTTTACTAGCCGTTGATTGTCTCGTACCAAACTCACCCCAGTCGGCACCAACAATCCTATCATCCCCATCAACACCAATCCTCTCATCCACCTTCTCTTCACAATTTGATCAATCGCCCTAAACCATCCCCAACTTCCCCAACCCACCAACACCAAATCGAAACCCGTTCCCAACCTTACCTCCAACCGGTTACTCACCAGTCCCGGTAGCCACATCACCAACACTCCCAATCCCACCTTCACCCATTTCGCTTCCCTCATCCACTTCCATATCCACCACCCCATTCCCACACTCGCAACCGGGAAATTCATCACCAACCATACCACAAGCGCCACCACCCAACCCCACCAACTTTCCCCCCTCGCCCACCTCGCCAGCAACTCAACATTCATCTGTCCCGCCGAGAACGCATACGCCAATCTGTCCCATCCAATCCCTTTCACACTCCACCAAAAATTACTCACACCAGGCATCAATCCCGTCACCTTTGCTCCATCTAAACCAATATTCCGATACCACGTATATATCCACCCCAAACTCGCCGGCACCATTACCCACACCACAGCTAGTCCACCCCAAAGTCTCCCCATTCTCTTCTCTACCTTCGACATCAATACCACTCCCATCACCATCATCCCCACCCAACCTACTCCATAACTCATCCACACCTGCCAATTACCGGCAAGTAAATATCTCCACCCCACCAATCCCAGCGGCGTACTCCACCAAATTTTTCTC
>CAYNFZ010000058.1:0-8426 GCA_964396725.1 uncultured Pseudomonadales bacterium | reverse complement strand
GACGTGTGGGGTTGGAGATGAGAGAAGGTATCGTGGTGGGAAAGGGAATGAGAGGGGGGGTGGGAGAAGAGGGTTTGGGTGATGGAATCCATGGACGAGGTGAGACTAATTTGAGCGCCAGAATTGGAGGGGGCTTTAGTGGTGAAGGTGAGGGTAAATGAGGTGGAGGTAGGGGGGGAGATGGCGATGGTGGTAGGGATGTGGTTGGGGCCCGCTTGGGAACGAAGTTCGGTACGAAGGCCAACAACGCCGAGGCCAAGAGGGATGATGGCAAGGGCAAGAGCGAGTTTGAGAGCGTTACTTAAATAGCTTTTATTTTTGATCCGGGTGGCAAGGTAAGCGATGATTCCGGCGGAAAAAATGGAGATGAAGATGAGCAGAGGGAAGATGATAGTTGAATAGGAGAGGGTGGGGATGGTAGGTTCGGGCTCGGTAGAGGAAGAGGTAGGGGTTAAAGCTTGGACTTGAAGGTAGTGTTCGGTGAAGGTGGGAGGAGTGGATGCGGGCATTAGGTTGATGATAGCATGGGTTGAGGAGGGGAAAAAGGTGGGGGTTAGTGGAGGCAGAAGAAAGCGCCGATGGGGTTGAGTTCGTGAATGTGGGTAGTGGAGTCGAGAATGGCGGAGGCTGTACCACCGTCGAGGTTGATAGCGGAGTCGAGAGATAGTTGAGCGTGATGGGCAAATTGAGAGATGATCTGGGGAAGTTGAGTGAGAAAAGGACCGGTGGTGGTGGAATCTATCGAAGTGATGAGGGCAAGGATGAGATGGCGGTTGGTGGTGATTAAAGCGAAGCTGCGCCGGGTGGATGGGTCGTTGGTTAAGTGGAGGGTTTGAGGGGTGTGATTAAGAACGAGGATGGGTCCGGTTTGGAGGGCGGTGGGAGGCAGTGGTTCTGGAGGCGAAGTAGAGATTTGGGGGGAGTTAGCGGAGGAGAGGCTGAGGATGCCATTAAATAGAGAGTTGGTTTGGAAAGGAGAAAGAAGCTGATGATCGGAGACAAACAGACCAATGTGTTGGTGTTGTTTGGAGTAAAAGCCAGCATTGATAAGGCAGGTACAGTGATATTGATTCATAAGATCGGTTGAGGATTGGGTTTGAGGGAAGTTGGAGTGGAGGGTGAGGGATGAGGATGGATCTACAGGAAACCAGTAAACTCGGTAAGTGTCAAACTCGGTGATGTGGATGAGTGGAGGGGGAGGAGGTGAGGGGGGAGGTGGAGAGGAAGAGGGAAGGATAGAGGAAAAGAGGAAAGCGAGGAAGGTGAAAATAGTTTGGGTAATTTTTGACATGTGAGTATATTATGGCAGGAGTGGCAAGGATTTGTCTGTTGACGCCACAGGACGGAGTAGATAGAAGTTGGGGTATGTATGGAAGGGATGAAAGACTAGCTTTGGGAGGATGACTTGGAGGTGAACTGGCTGGCTGGCGTTTATGAATTTGAGGGATTCCAAAGGCTTGAGGCGGGAGAGAATCAAGAGAAATTCATGGTGGAGAAGAGAGAGTTACGGGGAGGAAGAGAAAAAAGGTGGTGATGGAGAAGGCGTTCGATAAAAAGGCGAATTTGGGCGGAGAGGTTGGTGGGGGGGGTAATAGTGAATTGTTGGGTGATGGAGTCGCCGAAGGGTTGACCTTGGTAGGAGAGGGTGTAAGTGATGTGGTGGTCGCCAGGTTGAGGAGGAGGAGTGAACTTGATCCAGATAGTGGCGGTTTGGAAAGGACGGGTAGAGGGGACAGGGTGGATAACAAATGAATCGGAGGGGAGCGAGGAGTCGACTAAAAGAGTATAGGCGGTGGAATTCCAGATGGATTGGCCGATGTTGGTGAATTCGGTGGCGACTTTAATTGGGGTGTCGGAGATCAAGTGGGTGGGAAAAAATCGGTTGGAGATGAGACTGTCTTGGATTTGAGCAGGAGAAGCGGTGGTCTTGGGGAGGTTTTGGATAGCGGAGTATGGTAGAAGAGGTTGGTGGGTGGTGGGATCGAGAAGGGAGAATTGAGAGAAGGGAGGGGTGGTGTAGTTTAAGATAAAGGGAGTGACGGCGACAATGTTGGGTTGATTCCAGACTTGAGTAAAGGCGGTGGAGAAATACTTGGCGACGGAGTTGGGGGTGAGGGGGTATTCGGTGTGGGTGAGATTGTGAGCCCAGCCGGTTTCGGTGATGAAGATGGGGGTGTTGGAGGGAAGGCCATAGGAGGTGAGAAGTTGATTTTCCCAGAGATACCCGCGGATAGAGTTGGGTCCAGAATTCCAGGGTGAGGCAGAGAAGTTGGGATTGGGATAGGAGTGGGAAGTCCAGCCGTCAAAAAGGGTGAAGAAGTCGGGGTCGGCTTGGTGAATGAGGGAATAAAAATCGGTGGGGCTCATGGTGTGAGTGGTGGTAGGAGCGGAGAGGTCGAGGCCAGCGGGAAGGATAAAAAAGTCGCTGGAAGCTTGTTTGAGGGCGTTTGTGTAGGCACGAGTGATAGTGGCGTATTGGACCGGGTCGATGGTGCCACCCCATTCTTTGGCGTGGTTGGGTTCGTTGAAGAGGATGATGTAGCGGTTGGTGATGACCCAGTTGAGGGAGTTGAGGAAATCAATCCAGGGTTCGAGGTCTTCGAGCCGGGGAGGGGTCCAGGAGTTGTCTTGGTAAGTGGTGGCGAGACGAAGGATGGGAATTAGATGAAGCTGGCGCATGCGGTCAAAGGTGGCCTGCCATTGGTCGAGATGGCGATTGTCCTCGCGAATGACTAGGGTGATGTAGCCCCAATCGCCGCCAGATGAGTTAACGAGTTGGGAGGCTAGGTCGAGGTCATTTTCGTCGATGACGTGGATACCAAAGAAGTTATTGGGAGAATCGAGAGGGTTACTGACGGCAGATACGGGAGTGGCTGAAAGCAGGATGAGAGTGATGGAGAGAATGAGTGATTTGAAGTGCATAGACAGTGGTATCTAGTATACAGGAGATAGAGGAGACAAACCGATCATTGAAGATGAAGGGGGTAGGATTTGAGCTGGCGGCGAAGAGATTTGTGGTGGGGTAGGGTTTGGGCAACCAGAGCCCAGAATTTGGGCCCATGATTCATTTGTTTTAAATGACAGAGTTCGTGGACGATGATGTAATCGGATAAGGTTGTAGGAAGGAGAGCCAGGCGGAGATTGAAGCTGAGTGTCTTGGCAAGGGAACAACTACCCCAGCGGGTTTTTTGGTTTCTGATGGTGATGCGACGGAAAGTGAAACCGTAATGGTGGTTGAAGTGATCGATACGAAGGCGAACTAGATTTCTAGTTTTGATCTTGAGATGGGTGAGTTGGCGGGGGGTGAGTTTGTTGAGTGGTTGGGCTGGGTGTTGGAGCAGAGTTTTTTTGATCCAAGGTAAGTTTTTTTTGAGGTATTGACGACCGATAAGGTGAGGTACGTGTTGAGGAAGGGTGAGGATAAGGCCGCGGTGATCGATGGAGAGGCGGATGTGTCGGGCACGACGACTACGGTTTAAGAGATAATTGATATGATACTGGAGGTGAGTGAGAGAGTGTGGGGTCATAGTGAGGCGAGGCAAAGATGAGAAAGTGGGTGAAAAAGGAAGGGGTGGAGGGCGTGGAGATGCAGGGCGAGTGTAGCAAATCGAGAGAGTGAGGAAAATATGTAGGCGAAAGGAGATGAGGGTTAGTCGAAGAAGAAAACTCACACGAGAGAAGAGGAAGAGGAAGGGGAAGTTTGGAGAGTGAGTTGGGTGAGTAAGTATGAGTATGAGGTAGAAGATTGGGGAATTGTGTGAACTATGTTTGGTTGTTTTTCGGGTTGTGGGGGTGAAAAACAACCGATGAGGGGACCTTGGTTAACGTCAACGCAGAGAATGCGGTTGTTGACATTAGTCAGGGTCAGTTCACATCGGTAGTTTTGTAAACTGAGGGGTGTTGGAGGCTTGTGGCTCTTGCGGTTAGTTAGTGGTACTTATTGCATGTGCTGGCGCGTAGTTTTACTGGAAAGCCCACGAGAAGTGAGTGAAGCCACTTTGGTGGGTCTCGACAGTCACGGCATTCCAGAATCCGGCTTCTGCGTCCATTACGCCAGGCAGGCCTCCTGAAACGTTGGCGAATTCACCATGCTCAACGGTCATGGAGCCGCCCTCGTTGGTGGCGTACTCGTAGGAGGTGAAGTTGCCGACAGCCGGGCAGGGGTAGGAGTTGAAGTAGGAGTAGTAGTAGCCGGCCCCGTGAGTCCCGTGTTCCATCCAGACGGTGACGCCTTCGACCTGGACAAGGTGTCCGGGCCACATTTCGATGTGCATCCAGCCAGTGATACCGGCGGACCAGCCTTCTTCGGCGTAGCCAGCGAATTCGTAGTGCCACTCGCCGCAACTGCCAGCGGACGCGACGGATGCGCCAAACATAGTGAGCAACACGAGTACGACCGCAAGGCCGATTAGTTTACGAAGCATTGTGACTCTCTCTTTCCATTTTGGATTTGGTGAAACAGGAATCTTTTGTGTTTGCGTGAGAGCCACATGCTCTCCAACACCCCACTAAACCGGCTGTACCGAGTTAGTGGGATGCTGGAGTTATTTTAATGGGCAAGAAGCACAACAATGATAGCGAGTCAGAGTTATGTTTAGTTCCTATCGTGAAATAATTTAAAACAGGTTTGAGGGAGTGTGTCAAGAAGAAAAAAGAGCTGGGACTGCTCGCGAAACACTCCCGGCTCTGGGGTGAAAACTTTACTGCGTTGCCACGAGTGGCAAAACCTCGACTTGATCGGGTTCACGCTGGCGGTCAATGTCGGTACCGAAGTAGCGCCAGATGGTAACCTGTGGGCCACCCGCTGCGTCTACGTCGAAGGTGAAGCGGAAGCTCATTTGTGGCTGGAGCCAGGTGTAGAACTGATAGGCAGGGACAATGTTGCCGGCTGCGTCGAGTGGGCCGAGATCAATCCACCACCAACCGTGATCACGGATGTAGAAGTTGCGATCACCTGACGGATTGGTGAAGTGGGCCTCGTACCATTGATCGCCTTCGTCCCAAACGACGTCGTAGGTAACCATGGGAATGGCGGACGCATTGACTTGGGCACGCCAGCCTTGGGGAATACCATGAGCGTCGAGTGGTGCGTAGATGTTGGCACGGCAAGTCATGGTGTAGATGCGATGGTCAAGGACGACGCGCCATTCGAGCATGCCGATACGGGTGATGTCCCAAGCCTGATAGAGCCACATGTTGTTCGGGTAGAAGGTGAAGTTCTGGCCGAAGTCGTGGTCGATCCAGTATTCCGTGTCACCGAAATCCTGGTGGTTATGGAAGACCAGATCAACAGCGCATTCGTGGGGTAACCAGCCAAAGTCGAGATCGCCGTTGCAGAACTGAACCTCAAGGTGGTACCGCCAGATGTCGTAAAATAGTGTGGTGGAGACCCACTCTCGTTCCATGATGGAGAGAATTTGGCCCCATCGGCCCTGTATTTCGATGGATTGGCCGACCTCGAGCATGACTCCGTTCTCTGTGCGGGTGTAGTCAACGATTTCGGTGACACAATCGGCCTGCTGGTTGGTTTTGATGATCGTAGGTGTGACAGGTTCGCTATCGCTAGCCAGGACAGGGTTGACGGAGAAGACGACAGTGGCCAGAAGCATCATTACGAGTACGAAACGTAGGTATTTCTTGAGCATGAGCTGACTCCTCAATTCTTTTGTCTTGTTGGTGCTATAGAGCGAGCTGAGGAGTTGATTTCGCGAGCAGCCCAAATTAGGTGACAAGAGTTTACCAACTAATTGGGACTGCTCAATTTGCATGTTAAAGAGCCCGGTGGAAAACAGGTTTGATATATGCTTAGTAAATTTTCACGATGTTGTCAATAGAGATTTTGGAGATGGTTGATGGAGAGGAGAGGTGTGAATAGAGGTAAATTTAACATAAGTGTCAAATAGGTTGGAAAGGTAGCTAGTTTCAAGTTAGGGGAAGTTACGAGAATTCATAACACTAGTAGAAATAGTATGGGTTTGTAAGGTTGATGTGATAGTGTGGAGAGGTGAAATTGAAGATCGGGGAACAAAAAAAGAGGAGAAGGTTGGGAATGAGGTAGCGAGAACGGTGGGTGGAGGGAAGGGGGGTTTGGGAAACAGCTACAGAGTATGGTATAAAGAGTCCTCATGAAAAGAAATTTATTAGGTTTGGTGGTAGGGGTGTTGGTACTGGGAGGATGTCGAGTAGGTATGGGGAAGGAGCAAGTGGAAGTGGGAACAAGTACGGGATTAACAGCTACAACAGAGGAGGTAACGATGGTGGCAAGTGAATTAATGATGGAGGATATAGTAGTGGGCGAAGGGGCGGAGGCAACAACGGGAGCGAAGGTGAAGGTACATTACACGGGAACGCTGACTGACGGGACAAAGTTTGATAGTAGTGTAGACAGGGGGGAGCCGTTTGAGTTTACGCTAGGGGCGGGTGAGGTGATTGCTGGATGGGATGAAGGAGTAGCGGGAATGAAAGTGGGGGGAAAGAGAAATCTGACGATACCGCCAGAGAAGGCATACGGAGAGCGTGGAGCTGGAGGAGTGATTCCACCAAATGCGACGCTCAAGTTTGAGGTGGAGTTGATGGGAGTTGGGGAATAATTTGGAGAAATCCAAATTACAAAAACCAAATGTCAAATGGTGGGAGTGAGGTGGGATGTGGGGGATGAGAAGCATGGATATTGTGGTGAGAGATTTTAAATGTTTGATGAGAAAAGTGTGGAACGATAGTTTAAAAAATGATTGGAAATGTATGCAAATGATTTTTAGAAATGAATGGACTTTTTACAGAAGAAAAGCTTTGTGGGGAACATCCAGTGTCTGTGGTTACAGAACTGTGGATGTCCCCCACTCCCCGCGTTTCGCGTGATAGGTTTTTACAGGTTGAAGGCTACATAAAGTAGCAGGTCGAAGCTCAGTACAAAGATCAGGGCATTGTATGGAACTACCCATTTGCCAAACACATTCCAGGTAGCCCAGTAACCCTTTTTGCTGATTTCAGACCAGGGCAGACGAGCGTCGATAGTGGAGAAGAGAATGACCCACAACCAGCTGGTGCCGATGGTGAAGTAGAGCATGGGCACGTGGGTGATGGTGAGGAAAAGGAACTGGATGGGTTCTTCGCCAATGACGATGGCCCTGGCGAGGATCTGGGAAACGATGGGTGTGGTGAAAAGAATAGCCAGGATCACATAGAGTGTTTCCCTTGCCAATTTGTTAGCTTTGTTGTGGCTGGTGCGCCAGAGTTCGTAGGCGCTGAGCAGTACAGCGGCAAGGCCCCAACCGTAGAAGATGAGATTGGGTAGGATCGGAGTGCCGTCGACACGGTCGATCATGTTGTTCCAAACAGTGCCGAAGTGTTGTAGAGGAGTGTTGGCTGGGATGCCCAGGGCGATGCCAAAGGGGCTGTTATAGCCGAAAAGCAGCAACATGCCGAAGTTGACGACGCAATGGGCGGACAGCACACTGAAGTCAACTCCGCCATTCCAGGTCAGCCACATGGCAAAGCTGGTGGAACCAAGGTATAGTCCCAGAAGCCAAAACTGACTGTCCATGCCGGTAAGATCGGTAATGAACCAGGGCAACAGCGTAGCCAAGAGCACCAGGGGGTCTGCCCAGTTGAATCCTTTACTCTCGGGTTTGCCCTTGAATGCACGAATACGGCGGACCGTATCGGCGATCAGGAATACCGCCAAGGGCAGGTAGACGAAGGGTAGGAGTTCTAGCCAGGCCGGAGGGATGGCACCGGAGGGCGTGAGCGAGAGGACGTCACCGTTGCCAGTGAGATCACGAGTGACAGCGGCCCAAGCTTCGGGCCAGATAGAGAAGACAACCCAGAGGACGAATGTTACGCCGACAGCGACGCCAAACCAACGACGGTTGTTGACCGTCCACTCTTTGGTAAGAGTGATGGTTTGGGTGATGCGGTTGGCTGGGATTTTGCCGTGCTCGATCTTGGTCTGGCGTTCGACTTTGCGAGCCTCGCGTTCAGCCTTTTGATTGGCTTTGCGCTGTTCGCGCTCGGTTTTTTTCCGCTCGCGCTCCGTTTCTTTGTTGGGATCGGTTTCCTGACGTTTCTTCAACCAGGTGTTGAACCGCTCCCGTAGACTGGGACCGCGCTCGACGTCTTCCTGATCCTGTTCTTTCGGTTGACGACGGAGGGAAGAAAGGCCGAAACGACGTTCGTCTTCGTCCTGATCGGTGTGGGCGGTGGTCTGAACGTTGTTCTCGTCACGAGGTTCGCGACGAAGGAGTCTGGATAGACGACCAAGTGGACCCGGACTTTTTTCTTCTGCTTCGGCTTCGGAGGTTGGTTCCGTGGATGACACGACGTTGGGCGGAGCCGGTTTCTCGTCGGCGGACTGGTACCAGTCGAGTTTGTCCTGGTGATCGAGTAAAGCCAGAGGTTCGTCATCACCGAGGTTAAAGCCGTGCGGG
>CAYNFZ010000057.1:0-8511 GCA_964396725.1 uncultured Pseudomonadales bacterium | reverse complement strand
GTGAAGGTGATAACTGGGGATTATAAGGAAACAGCGGTGGCGGTGCTGAATCGTTTGTTGGATGAGGAAGTGGGGGACAAGCAGATAATGACTGGGGAAGAGTTGGGAGAGTTGACGAAGGAAGAGTTGAAGGCGCGGATCGATGAAGTAATGTTATTTGTACGGACGACTCCGGACCAGAAGTTGAAGATTGTGGAAGTATTGAAAGATAAAGGAAATGTGGTGGCGATGACTGGGGACGGGGTGAATGATGCACCGGCTTTGAAGTCGGCGGATATTGGGGTGGTAGTAAATGAAGCAACGGATGTGAGTAAGGAGACGGCGGATATGGTGTTGTTGGACAGTAATTTCAGAACCATTGTGGAAGCAATTCGGGAAGGTAGGGTGATATTTCAGACGATGAGAAAAGTGGTGACGTATTTGTTGACAGATGCGTTTCAGGAACTGATTTTGATTGGCGGTAGCTTGCTGATGGGATTGCCTCTGCCCTTAACTGCGGTACAGATTTTGTGGATAAATTTAGTGGAGGATGGACTGCCTGGAGTAGCATTGGCATTTGATCTGACAGATGAAGGGGTAATGGAGGAGAAACCGCGGAAACGAGAAATGCCAATCATTGACGGGGAGATTCGAAGCCTGATAGTGACGGTAGGAATTGTGGCCAATTTGGTATTGTTGGGCCTTTATACTTATTTGGATAAATCCGGTTTGGAGCTAGCGAACCTGCGGACGTTTATGTTCGTGGCCGTGGGGACAAACTCTTTGTTGTATATTTTTTCGATCAAAAGTTTATCGAGAAATATTTGGCAGGAAAATCTACTGAATAATAAGTATTTGATAGTTTCGGTAGTGGTAGGATTTGTGTTAATGATGGCTTCAGTTTATGTGCCCTTTTTACAGAAAATTTTAGAGACAGTACCACTCAAAATGTGGGAGTTGGGGTTACTCACACTGTTGAGTGTGATGACTGTGGGAGTTATTGAAATCACCAAGTGGGTTTATCACAAAAGGAAGTCAATTTAGATATTTAAAGGATGGAAATAAAGGAATAAGGGTTTAAGAAGATATGATGTTACTTTTTTTAGCAATTGCTTTGTTAGCTTTAAGCTATATATTGTCAAGAGCAACGGATGTGTTGGTGATTGGGATAAACCAACTGTCTAAAGGAACGACGTTTGAAGCTTATGGGTTGACAACTTTTTTGGTGGCACTGGCTACGAGTTTGCCAGAATTGTTTGTAGGGGTAGCATCGGCTCTTGAGGGGGAATCGACCTTACCTTTGGGAGTAGTGGTGGGGAGCAATATTGCTAATGTATCGCTGGTGATTGGAGGAGCAGCAGTTATCTCGGGGTTAGTAAGAGCACAAAATCGAGTGTTTAAAAAAGATATTTTGTATGCGTTTTTAGTGGGGTGTTTGCCACTCTTGATGTTACTGGACAAAGAATTATCGAGATTAGACGGGTTGGTGTTGCTTGTGGTTTATGTGTTGTTTATTGCGGTGACCATGACGAGGAAAAAGCAACAAAGACTAGAAAAAGTTGAGGAAGAATATTATGAAGACACTGATATCAGTCATAAGATTTTGAGAGTATTGGGGAAAAAAGAGGTGGAACAGGGAATGCTGAGATTAACTTTGGGCTCGGCTACGCTAATTATTTGCTCCGATTTAATAGTGCGACTTTCGAGTTCGATTGCTGATTTAGTCCACATTCCAGTTATCATTGTGGGATTATTTATGGTGAGTGTGGGAACCAGTTTACCTGAGTTGACTTTTGAGATAAAGACGATCGGGAAAAAGGAGTATTTGATGGCATTTGGAAATATTGTGGGATCGACGGTAGCAAATTCAAGTTTAATATTGGGAGTAGTGGCAATGTTATCGCCAGTCAAATTAGGACAAGGCTCGACGGCCTATTTTGCCTCAGTGATAGCGTTTGTGGTGATTTTTGCTTTGTTTTGGGGATTTGTTTGGAGCAAGAAGACGTTGGAGCGATGGGAAGGATTGGTGTTGGTAGCGGCGTACTTTGTGTTCGTGTTGGTGCAGATGATAGTGCTTTAGGGAATTGGTCTAATTGACCTAATTTCTAATTGGCTGAAATTAGCTTATTGGCTGGTGAGGGATTTGAGGAAGTGATCGAGTTTTTTGAGTTCTCGTTTAGTGAGGCGCTCGAGGTAGTTGTTGATTTGTTTGAAGTCGAGAGATTTCTTTTTTGATCCTGGTTGATAGTAGGTGCCGCCGAGCATGGGGTATTGGGAAGTGTCTTTGAGGGAAGTGAAGCCGGCGAAAGTGTTTTCCAGATGGAGTTGGGCGGAGCGGCGAATGAGGTTTAGAGTGCCTTCTTTTCTAAAGCGGCGAAAGGAGAAAATGATTTGGGGTTCGGCGAAGATGAAAAAGCGATGGCCCTGATCAACGAGGCGTTGGACGAACTCGCGATCTTCTTGGTAGATGATGTTGGGGTCGAAACCCTGGGTTTGGTTAAAGATTTGGGTTTTGATGCCGATGCAAGCGCCAAAGGCGGTGGGTTTTTTAATAAAGGCAGAGGCGAGAGAGCCGAGGTTGGCGACGGCGGCGATGGCTTTGTCTTGGGGATTGTCGGAATCGGGGAGGATGAAGGTGGAGAAGGCGTCGGGGGATTTTTTTTGGAGTTGGCGGTCGAGCTGGGAGAGGAACTGATGGGGAAGGCGATTGTCGGCGTCGAAGAAGATGAGCCAAGGGGCACGGGCGCGACGGGCGCCGAGGTTTCTTTGGTGGGCGACGTTTCTTTTTTTTGAGTTGACGATGGCGACGTTGAGTTTGGAGGAAAATTGTTGGGCTTTTTTTACAGTGTGGTCGTTGGAGTGGCCGTCGACGAGAATGACTTCGAAGTCGGAGAAGGATTGGTGGATGAGATCTGTGAGGAGACGAGGTAAAAATTTTTCTTCGTTGAGGGCGGGGATGATGATCGAGTAGGCGGGCGGCCGGTTCATGATTGAGGGTGGGATTTGATGAGTTGATTGGCGAGGCTGACGAGTTTGGAAGGAGCCTGGTGATTGAGGCGGGCGATTTTTTTGATGTGTTGGTCGAAGACGGTGAGTTTGTCGGGAGAGGCGATGAGACTGGTGAGGAGGCGATTGGCTTTGAGGGGATTTTCTTCGACGAAGCCGAGATGTTGTTTGGAGATAAACTCGAGGTTGCCGTCTTCTTGGCCGGAGATATGGGTGATGGCAAAAAACGGGGCGTGGGTAGCGATGGTTTCAAAGAGAGTGTTGGGGCCGGCTTTGCCGACGACCAGGTCGGCGGCTTGGATGTAGCGGTGGAGTTGGTCTGTGAAGGGCAAGGCGTGGATGTGAGAGGAGGATTTGGGGTAATGAGTGAGGAGTTTTTTAAAGGAGCCGACGGCTTTTTTGAGCATGCGGTTGTGGCCGAGACTAAAGACGACTTGGACTGGACGAGGAGGTTGGATGAAAGCAGGAGAGATTTTGGTGATGAGGTTGGTGCCTTCGGAGCCGCTAGTGACGAGGACGGTGAAGATGTCGGGGGTGAGATGGAGGTCTTTTCTGAGTTGGGGTTTGTTGGTAACGGGAGTGAATTGGTTTCTGACAAACCAGCCAGTGACGGTGAGTTTGTCGGAGGGGACGCCGAATTTTTGGGCGCGGCGTTTGGCGGCTTGGTTGATGAGAAGATTGCTGGAAACGGCGGTGGAGAGTTCGATGGGATGGAAAGTGATTGGGTTGGGGATAGCATTTAGGACGGGTAGCGTGGTAATGAGGTGAAGTTGGTTTAAGACGGGTAAGTAGAGGAACCAAGTGGTGATGATGAGGTCGGGCTGGTAGCGACTGATGGTGCTGTAGAGGTCTTGTTGGAATTTGAGGGTGGCGAGGGCGTTGAGGGCTTTGGTGATTTTGGGGTTGTTGGCGAGCTTGAAGGGAATTTTGAAGAGACTGGGGAAGAAGAGATAGAAGGGTTTGTAGGTGGAGAAGAAGTTGTGGGGAGGTTGGTAGATGTGGGTGTGCCAATGGTGATCGGAGAGGGCTTGATCGATGGCTTGGGCGATACTTAAGTGGCCTTCGCTGGTGGTGAGGATGAGGGCGCGGGGTTTTGTTTTGGTGGATGTGGCCATGATTGGTATTGTAGCAGAGGGTATACTGGGATTTGGGTATGGAAATAGTGGCGGATCTGCATTTGCATTCAAAATACAGCCGGGCGGTGAGCCGGGAAATGGTGGTGCCGACAATGGAGTGGTGGGCAAGGCGGAAGGGAATTGATCTTTTGGGAACCGGAGATTGGTTTCATAGTTTGTGGAGTAGAGAGTTGGAGAGTGAGTTGGTGGAAGTAGAAGAGGGGATATTTCAAAACAAAGTGTCAGAGAAGAATTCAAAAAATAGTGAAGACAAAAGTGTTAGGTTTGTGTTGGCGGCGGAGATAAGTAATATTTTTTCCCAAGGAGGTAAAGTAAGGCGAGTGCATACGGTGGTGATGGCGCCAGGGTTTAGTGCGGTGAAGAAGATTAATGGGGAACTAAGAAAAAGGGGATGTAATTTGAGCGCGGATGGACGGCCGATAATCGGGCTGTCCTTGAAAGAATTGGCGGGGGTGGTGTTGTCGGTGGACGAGAAGTGCATGTTGATCCCGGCGCATATTTGGACACCCTGGTTTGGCGTGTTGGGGAGCAATGGTGGGTTTGAGTCGCTCACGGAAGCGTTTGGAGAGTTTAGCGATAAGATTTATGCGATCGAGACGGGGCTATCGAGTGATCCAAGGATGAATTGGGGAGTGGAGGAACTGGCGCGACGGGCGATCGTGAGTTTTGGGGATGCACACTCGCCGGCTAAGTTGGGAAGAGAGATGACGGTATTTAAGTTCAAGAAAGCAAAAAGCAAAAAGCAAAAAGAAAAAGCACAAAGTAAAGGTCAAAATTTTTCATATTTTGATTTATGCGAGGCATTAAAAGAGAGAATGGTGGGGAAGAACGAGGGAGGGCTGAAGCTGGGGCATACGGTGGAGTTTTATCCGGAGGAGGGGAAGTACCATTGGGATGGGCACAGAAAGTGCGGGGTGGTGCAGGACCCGAGAGTGACTTTGGACAAGGGAACCAGGTGTCCGAAATGTGGGAGGGAGCTGACGGTGGGGGTGGGGTATAGAGTGTTGGAGAAGACGAAGAGGGGGGTCCCGAAGCAATTTGGTTTGTCACATCAAACCAGGATTGTTCGGGATGACGAGCGCGATCTAGAAAGTTTATCGCGCTCGTCATGTGATGGTGTGGTGGAAAAAGTTAATGAGGTGGGAGTGCGGAGCTATTTTCACCCCAGGGACAAAACAAGGCCGCCGTATGTGATGATGGTGCCCTTGTTGGAGATTTTGGCAGAAGTGACTGGCAAGGGAGTGAAAACTAAGACAGTGGAAGGGGAGTATGAGCGGTTGGTAGGGGAGCTCTTGAGTGAGAGGGAAGTGTTGATGGAAACGCCGGTGGAGAAGTTAAAGAGTGTGGGAGGAGCGAGGTTGGCGGAGGCGGTAGCCCGGGTGCGCAGAGGTGAGGTGGAAGTGAAGCCGGGATATGATGGAGTATTTGGGGAAGTGAGAGTGTTTTCAGAAAACAAGGAGAAGGTGACGATGAACAGAAATCAAAAACAGATGGGGCTGTTTTAAAGCCAGCTAGAGGAGAGATTATGTTTAGGGATAGGAGAGAAGCGGGGAAGAAATTAGCTGATGAACTGGTGAGGCGCTTAGATTTAGGAGACGGAGATGATTTGTTGGTGTTGTCGATACCGCGAGGGGGAGTGGTGGTGGGTGATGAAGTGGCACGGAGGCTTGGTTGTGAGCATGGAGTAGTGGTGACTAAGAAAGTGGGGCATCCGGACCAGAAAGAGTTGGCGATAGGAGCGATGGGGCCGGATGGTGAAGTGGTGTGGGATAAAGAGGCGATTAAACGGTACGGGATAAGTGAAACTGAGCTTAAAATTCAAGCTCAAAACTCAAAACTCAAAGTTAAAAACTATAATTTAAAGTTCAAAACTGAAAAACAAAGCTTGTCCGAAAAAACGGTGGTAATTGTCGATGATGGGATGGCGACGGGGTTGACGATGAAGGCGGCGGTTTTCTATGTGCGAAAGCGACAGAGAGGGGAAGGTGGGGTGGTGGTAGCGGTGCCGGTGGCGTCGGCGGAGGCGGTGGGTGATTTGGAGCAGGAGGCGGATCAAGTAGTGACGCTGTTAGAGCCGAGGTGGTTTAGCGCGGTGGGGCAGTTTTATCGGGAGTTTCCGCAGGTGGATGACGAAGAGGTGCTAGAATTACTCCAAGTATGAAGATAATTGTTGGTTTGGGGAATCCAGGAAAAGAATTTGAGAATACGAGGCATAATGCTGGCTTCGTAGTGCTTGAAGCACTACGAACCAGAATGATCAAATTCCAAAATCCAAATTTCAAACAAATTCCAAATTCAAAGTTCAAATTTTCAAAACGGTTTGAGGCGGAGGTGGGTGAAATTGGTGAGGTGATGTTGGTGAAGCCGCAGAGTTTTATGAATAGCTCAGGGGAAGCAGTGAGGAAGTTGGTGAGTTTTTATAAGATGGATTTGGATGATGTGTGGGTGGTGCATGATGATTTGGATATTGAGCTGGGGAAGTTTACGATAGTCAAAGGGCGAGGGCCGAAGGTGCACAATGGGGTGAATTCGGTGGAGGAGAAGTTGGGAAGTGGGGATTTTTGGCGGGTAAGAATTGGTGTTGATGATCGACACCAACAAATTTCAAGCACCAATATACAATCACCAAATAATCTCCAAACTGAAAATTCAAATGATCAAAAAAGAGGACCAAGAATACCTGGAGAAAAGTATGTGTTGATGAAAATGACGGAAGAGGAAACGGAGAAGTTGAGGAAAGTGGCGGGAGTGGTGGTGGAGGAATTGGTGGAGAGGCTGATGGCTTAGGAGTTTTGGTGGAAATGATAAAGATAAAGCATGAAGGATAAAATAACATTAAAGACCAAATATATAAGAGTTGAATGAGTGCAGGCAGAAGAAAGAAGAAAAAAGAGGAAGGAATGATGTCTTTGGGTGGATTGTTGGATAAATTTCAGATAGAAGATAAGGGGGGTTACATAACTCAAGAGTTTCAGGATTATGGATATAGGTTGGCGATGGAGTTGAATGACGAGAAGCATAAGGCGTTGTATATTCGATTGGCGAAGAAAGAAGAACGAAGATTGCTGGAGAAAGCTATGAGCTTTGTAAGGGATGCGGGAGCAAAAAAACCAGGGGCTTTGTTTATGTGGAAGTTGAAGGAGTTGAAGAATGAGAAGAATAAAAGTGAAGTAGGTTGAGGCTGATTGTTCCCAAGGATAAGGGGATTTAGTATATTGGATCTATGGTGGAGAGTGACTACAAAGAGGTATATTCGTCGGGTGAGCAGGTCGAGAAGAAAGTAGAGCAGTCGGTGGGAATGAGGGGGCAGTGGGTGAAGGTAAAACTGGGAAGAGAGTGGATGTGGTTTGGAGTATGGTTTGGAGGGATGGCGGTGCTCAAATTGTTGGGAAGGGGAATATGGGGTTTGGTGTCGGTGGGTTCGGTGTTGTTTGTGGTAGGTGGGTGTTTCGGGATGTTGGTGTCTTGGATTGACAGGCTGGTGTATGTGTATTTCGTGCGACCGGAGGAGGAGTTGTCGGTGGTGGTAAAGGAGAGAGTGGCGGCCAAGAGGTATAGGGTGGCGATGGAGTTGTTGGCGAGGAGACGGCATGAGCAAGTCCATTTGGCGATGGAGAACGTGTTGTTTTTGGGGGTGTGGGGGGTGTTGGCGTTGTTTATTGTGACGAGTACGCCGAGCTGGTTGGCGAAGGGAATGGTGTTGGGGATGGGGCTGAAGCTGATTTATGGGATGTATGAAGATTGGAAGGATCAAGATTATTTGCTGGGGCGGTTGTTTTGGCCGGTGCGGCGAAAGGTGGGTTTGGTGGAGTTGAAAGCGGTAGTGGCGGTGTTTGGAGGGTGCTTTTTGTTGGTGAGTGGATTGGGGATTTAGAGATAGGGGTTAGTGGCTAGTGACAAGTGCTTTGAGATTAATTCCAAATTTCAAAGTACAAATGCCAAATGAATGTCAAATGACAAATGACCGGCGACTAGTGGATTGGGGTTTAGTTATCAGGTTGTGGGTGAAAAGATTTGGTATACTGCGGATAATTACTTATGTGAAGTAGGGAGATAGGATGGGTTTATTATAAGGACAAGTTGAGCGAAGAGCGTGTTTGCCTCCGATTGAGGGGTTGGGCTGGAATGATTATAGGCGAGCTTTTTTTGATGAGGACCAGAAAAGTATTGCTAGGTTGTTGGGTTTGTTGACGTCAGAGGAAAATTCTCTAGAACCTGCCTTTGATCTAATTGTTCCGCACGTGGCTATGGTTCAGAGGAATTTGAGACAGGGAAATATAGGTCAAGCGTTTGAGACAGTGAGAGAGTTGGGAGTGGAAATGCCGGAGTGGAGAGAGATGGCGGCTTCGGTTAATCGGAGGCTGGATTTTGCGCGGGATTTTGACCAAGC
>CAYNFZ010000056.1:0-8523 GCA_964396725.1 uncultured Pseudomonadales bacterium | reverse complement strand
AGAGATTGTAGGAGGGTGATGATGACTTGAAAAGAATTGGGTTGGCCCGGGGTAAAGATATGATGTTGAGGGGAATAACCAAACCAAGGGATGAGGGCTATAACGGGAAAAGGTCCCAGGTGTTTGGCGGCGTTTGTAAGGAGAGCGAGTTCGATGATATGTTCGTCGATAGGGGGCGAGAAGGATTGGAGAATAACGACGGGTTGATGTTGAAGAGGAGTAAGAATTCGAATGTTTTTCTCACCATTGGGGAAATGAGAAAGGTGGAGTTTGGCACGAGTGAGTAATGAAGAGCGTGTGAGACGACGGGCAAGTTGAGGATGGGAGGATCCGGCAAGGAGAATCATGAGGACAAGAGAGCTCTAATCTGTGATTGGAGCTTTAAAGTGAAGTTGACTTTGTAGGGGAGAGGAATGATCTTAGGTTGGTTGCTGCCGTTGGGGAGGACAACGTTGATACCATCTTCACCTGGGGATTTTTTGAGGAGTGCGCCGATTTGCTGGAGGATGTCCTTGTGGGTACCGCGAGGGATGTTGATCTGATGGATGTTGGTGGGAGCAAGGGAAGGTTGGTCGGAAAAGTTACCAGGGATGGCACGAGCTCGGGAGCAAAGGAGATTTAATTTGTCATCTCGCTGGTCGATTTTACCGGATAGTAGAACGGGAGAGTCTTCTTGAATTATGGATTTGAATTCTTGCCAAACTTTGGGAAAGATGACGACATCGATGGTGGAGGTTTCGTCTTCCAAGGTAACGAAGGCCATTTCGGAATTGGTTTTTTTGGTGTAGATGGTACGAATTTGGGTGACGATACCTCCTAAAGTCACAAATGTGCCGGAGTGGAGATGGGGATCGAGATCGGTGATTTGGTGGCTGGTTTGAGAAGCGATGTTTTTGAGGATTTTGGCCATAGGGTGGTCGGTCAGATAAAGGCCTAAGAGTTGTTTTTCGAAACTCAAGAGTTCGGCTTTGGGTAATTCTTCGATGTCGGGAAGAGGATCGGATTGGGCGTCGACGACTTGATCGTCGACTTGATCAAAAAGTCCACCTTGACCGGTGCTAACTTGTTTTTGTTGGCGAGTGGCGAGATTACGAATGTGATCGAGAGATAGGAGCAGAGCGGCTCTTTTACCAAAGGCATCCATGGCGCCTACTTTGATTAAGCTTTGGAGAACTTTTTTGTTGACGCGACGTCCATCGACACGAGTACAAAAATCGGTGAGGGATTTGAAATCACCGTTGGCTTCTCTAGCTACGAGAATGCTGTCTATGGCTGCTGAACCAACGTTTTTGATGGCGTTTAAGCCGAAACGGATGGCCCGGGAGAATTTGGAGTTTTGGTAGGGGATGATAGTAAAATCGGTGTCAGAGGCGTTGAGGTCGGGGGGAAGGACGGGAATCTCTAAGTTTTTGCATTCTTCAATAGCGAGGACGACTTTGTCGGTATTTTCGGCTTCGGCGGTTAAGACGGCGGTCATGTATTCCACCGGGTAGTTGGCTTTCATGTAGGCGGTTTGGTAGGCGACGATACCATAGGCGGCGGCATGAGCCTTGTTGAAACCGTAACCTTGAAAAGGAACAAAGAGATCCCAAATTTGACGAGCTAGCTTTTCGGTCATGCCGGAGTGTTTGATACAGCCGGAGATAAAGATTTTTTCCTGTTTGGCCATTTCTGAAGGAATTTTTTTGCCGATGGCTTTTCTTAATTTATCGACTGTGCCCCAGTCGTAACCGGCAAGTTCAAGAGCGGTAAACATGATGTCTTCTTGGTAAACCAAGATACCGTAGGAAGCTTGGAGGAAGTTTTTCATTTTCGGATGAAGATATCGGACTTTGGAGGGATCGTTTTTACGACGGATGTATTCGGGAATGTTGGCCATGGGCCCGGGTCGGAAGAGAGCGATCATGGCCATGATGTCCTGGATACGTTCGGGCTTGAGTTCCATCAGATAACGGGTCATACCGGTACCTCCGAGTTGGAAAGTACCCATGGTTTGGCCATGAGCGAGCATGGCAAAAGTTTTTTTGTCGTCCAAGGGGATAGTTTTATGGTCGATTTTGTTGCCGGTAGTTTGAGTGACGATGTCGATGGCAGAGTTTAAGATCGCCAGATTACGAATTCCCAAGATATCGAATTTGATCAAACCGACATCCTCGGCGGCATGCATCTCGTATTGAGTGATGACTTTCTCTCCACCGGATTCTCGTTGAAGGGGAGAAAAGTCGGTCATGTCGGTGGGCGAGATGACTAGGGCGGCGGCGTGGACCGAAACGTGGCGAGCATTACCTTCGATTTGTATGGCTAGATCAAGAATTTGTTTGGCGTCTTGATTTTTTTGGTACATGTCTTTGAGTTCAGGGGAGAGACTGATGGCTTTTTTGATGGTCATGGGAAAACCTTGAGAACCTAAGGGGATAGCCTTGGCGATTTTGTCGGGGAAGGAATAAGGAAAGCCGAGGACGCGGCCGATGTCACGGACGGAACCGCGAGCGAGCATACGACCGAAAGTGCAGATTTGAGCGACTTTGTCTTTACCATATTTTTGGGTGATATATCCGATTAGATCTCCACGACGATTATCGGCGATATCCAGGTCTATATCGGGTGGGCTAGGGCGAAAGGGATTGAGAAACCGTTCGAAAGGAAGTTGGTAATGAAGAGGATCGACGTCGGTGATATTGGTGCTGTAGAGAACAATGGAACCGGCGGCGGATCCCCGGGTGGTGGTAACGATACCTTGCTTTTGACACCAATTGGCCATATCACCGACAATAAGAAAGTAAGGAGAGTAGCCGCGCTGTTCGATGACATCGAGTTCATAATCAAGACGCTGGGTGATTTCTTTGGTGAGTCGACCGTATTTTTTTGTGGCTCCTTGGTAAGAAATATGTTTCAAGTGCTCGCCGGCGGTTCGACCTCCAGGAATGGAGAAAGCGGGGAAAAACCATTCACCGAGTTTGATTTCGACCTGGCAATTATTGGCAATTTTGACGGTGTTTTGGAGAGCTTCGGGGTGATCTTGAAAAAGGGAGGCCATTTCTTGGGGAGAAGTGAGGTAAAAGCTAGGAGTATCGAGGTAACGCATACGATGTGTGTCGGCAACTTCTTTGCCGGTTTGAACGCAGACTAAAGCGTCTTGAGCGGTGGCTTGGTCTTTGGTAATGTAGTGAACGTCATTGGTAGCTACCAGAGGCAGGCCGAGTTCCTGTGAGAGTTGGATGATACCCAGGTTGACTTGGTCTTCTTGGTGCTGTTGCTGAGTGATTTGACTGCGAAGGTAATCGTCGGGAGCCTGGTCGATGAAATCGGAATAGTGATGGCGTTGGAGTTCGAGGTAGTAATGATCGGGACCAAAGAGGTTGGCGTACCAAGTGGCGGCGACTTTGGCCTGGGCGTATTGATCGTGGGCTAGAAATTCAGAAACTTCTGAGGCCATGCAGCCAGAAAGACAAATGAGGCCGGAGGCGTGTTTCTGGAGGGTTTTTTTGTCGAAGCGAGGGCGGTAGTAGAAGCCTTCTAGGTGGGCAATAGAGGTAAGTTTCATGAGGTTTTGGTAACCGGTGAAGTCCTTGGCCAGGAGGACTAAATGGTTGGCGTCACGAAGTTTGCCGATTCTTTTTTCTTTGATGGTGTGGTCTTTTTTGGAGACATAGGCTTCCATACCGATGATGGGGCGAATGTTTTGTTCGTGGCAGGCTTGGTAGAATTCGATGGCGCCATGCATGGTGCCATGATCGGTGATGGCCAGGCTGTTCATGCCCAGTTGCTTGGTAGTGGTGACCAAGTCTTTGATTTTGGGAAGACCGTCGAGGAGGGAGTATTCGGTGTGGAGATGAAGGTGGACGAAGGAAGTCATAGGGTTACTTTATCAAACGCGCTGAGGAATGGGAGAGGGAGTTGAAAAAGATGGTATAGTAGGGCCAATTAATAATTGTAACTGGTGAATAAAGTGGGTAATCCAGAAATGAAGGAGGGGCAAGAGGGAGCTAATGCGGAACTGGAGGCTGTGGATACGAGAGTAGTGGCGATCGATGATCCCCAGTGGAGGGAGTTGGCGGGAGAGAAGTTGGAGCAGTATAGGAGGAGATTGTATAGATATAGATCAAAACCGGAGAATGTAGCAAAAGCGCCGGAGTTGTTTGCACATACGAGCACCAGCTATATGCTTCGATTGATGGAACAGCTGGTGAAGAGCGGTAGTTTTAGTCGTAAAGAGATGGCGGAGACATTCTTGGCTGGAGATGTGTTGTTTCATGAAATTAATTTTCACAAGGCCGTAGGAGTGATGATTTGTTATACTGATGAAGAGAAAGGTTTGGCTTTTTTAGAACAGCGAGTGGCGGAAACGGCGGCGTGGGAAGCGTCGTTGGAACAAAACGACTAAGGGAAGGGTCTAGGCTTTGAGTTGGTGGAGGAGAGTCGAGCGGATAAGCTGGGGATCGGCCTGGCCGCGAGAGAGGCGCATGACTTGGCCGAGAAGGAATTGGAGGGCGGTGGCTTTGCCGGCTTGGTAGTCGGTGACGGCTTGGGGATTGTCGGCGAGGGCTTGTTTGACCCAGTCCCCTATTTGGTCGGTGTCGGTGACTTTGGTTTGGTCTTGTTGGAGTTGGTGGATAAGTTGCTGGGGTTTGACCTTAGTGATGTCGACTTTTTTGTTGACGATAGCACCGGTGACCAGATTGGAATCCAGATTGGAACTGGCAGCAAGAGCTAGAGTTTCATCGGTATATGAAGCAATAATTGGATTAGCGAGAAGGACGTCGTAGTATTGGTCTTTGAGATGATAATCTTGGTGCCAGCGAGTTTGGATGGCGGCGGGGAGCTGGGGAAGTTGTGATTTGATTTTGTCGATGTCTTGATCGGTAAATTGCATAGGAGGAATGTCGGGCTCGGGGAAGTAACGGTAGTCTTGGGCCTCTTCTTTGGAGCGCTGTGAAAAAGTTTTACCGGTTTGCTCGTTGTAGCCGCGGGTTTCTTGGGCGGGAGTTGTACCTTGATCGAGGAGTTTTTGCTGACGGTCGAGTTCGTAGTCGATGGCGCGGGCGAGGAAATTGAAGGAGTTGATGTTTTTGAGTTCAACTTTGTAGCCTAAGTCCATGCCGAGGCTGACATTGGCTTCGAGACGCATGGAGCCTTTTTCCATGTCGGCGTCGGAGATGCCCAGAAAACGGATGATGCGGGCCAAGTTTTTGGCGTAGGCTTTGGCTTGATCGGAGGAGGTGATGTCGGGTTCGGAGACGATTTCGACCAAGGGAACACCGGAACGGTTGAAGTCGATGAGAGAGACTTTTTGACTTTTGAGAGTTTTGTGCTGGAGTCCCTCGGCAGAGCTCGGGATTTTGGTGTGAACTAATTTACCGGTGTCTTCCTCGAGGTGGACGCGGGTGATGCTGACTTTGCCTTGAGGAGTGTCGAGGGAACCACCGACTCCCAGAGGTTGGTCGTATTGGCTGATTTGGTAGCCTTTGGGAAGGTCGGGGTAGAAGTAGTGTTTGCGGTCGAATTTGGAGTGATGGTTGATACGGGAGCCCAAGGCCAGTCCGAGAAAAATAGTCCAGTCGACGGCTTGGCGGTTGGGCACGGGAAGGGCGCCGGGAAGGCCGAGGCAGACGGGACAAGTGAGAGTATTAGGTTTAGTGCTGAAGTGGTTGGCGCTACAACCGCAGAACATTTTGGATTTGGTGGCGAGTTCGACGTGGACTTCGATGCCGATGACGGGAGTGAATTTGAATTTATTGGTGGATTTCATATATGTAAAAAGCAAAAATGGTTAGGGTGAGAATGAGTTGGTATATTTTGATTAATTATTTAGGGTCGGAGGCGGTTTAAGAGGCGAGGAAAGGGAATGGTCTCGCGAACGTGGGGCAGGCCGGCGATCCAACCGACGAGACGTTCGAGTCCCAGGCCGAAACCGGAATGGACTACAGAGCCGTATTTTCTCAGATCCAAGTACCAGTGGAAATCTTTTGCTGGCAAGTGATGGGATTTGATGGAGGCTTCGAGGGTGGCGTAGTCGTCTTCTCTTTGGCTGCCGCCGATGATCTCTCCCCTACCCTCGGGAGCGAATAAGTCGGCACAAAGGGTAAGTGAAGGATCTTGGGGGTGACGTTTCATGTAGAAGGCTTTGATTGTGGCGGGATAATATTCGACAAACAAGGGTTGGTCGTAGTGGTGCATGAGGATGGTTTCGTCATCGTTACCGAGATCTTGGCCGACTTTGATCTTGGAGCCTAATTTGTGGAGTTGATTGATAGCTTGGTGGTAGGTAAGACGAGGATATGGGGGTTTGATTTTGAGAAGAGGAGCAGTATCACGTTCTAGGGTGGCGAGTTGAGGGGTGCAGTTTGTCAGAACTTGATCAAGGATGTATTGGATCATAGTTTCCTGGAGTTTGAGGTTTTGGTGGTGGTCGAAAAAGGCCATCTCGGCGTTGGTCATCCAGAATTCGGTGAGGTGGCGGCGAGTTTTGCTTTTTTCGGCGCGGAAGGCGGGAGCAAAATCGAAAGCACGGTTGACGGAAAAGATAGCGGCTTCGAGGTAAAGTTGACCAGACTGGGAGAGGAAGGCGGGTTGGCCGAAGTAGTCGACTTTAAAAAGGGTGGTGGTACCTTCGCAGGCATTGGGGGTAAAAATGGGGGTGTCGATTTTGGTGAAGTGGTGGAGGCGGTAAAAATCGTAGATGGCGTAGATGATTTCGTTTCTGATGGTTTGGATGGCTTGTTGTTTGGAGCTACGAAGCCAAAGATGACGATGATCGAGAAGAAAGGCGGGTCCGTGGGATTTTTTACCGATGGGATAGTCGTCGGTTGCGGGCTGGAGGAGGGTGAATTTTTGGATCAGAAGATCGAAGCCTGAAGGTGAGCGGGGCTCGGGTTTGATGAGGCCGGTAATGGCTACTGAAGATTCGAGAGGGCTGTTTTTGATGATGTCGAAAGTGGGGTGGCCGAGTTCTTTGGCCACGGCAATACCTTGGATGGTGCCGGTACCGTCACGAAGTTGGAGGAAGGCAATACTGCCAGAAGAACGGGTGTTGTAGAGCCAACCCTGAATGCGAACGAGTTTGCCGGAATAATCGGCAGCTTGGTGGAGAAGGATGGAATGGGGTTTCATGATTTTGGGATTAATTTCGGTCGGCGGGTGTGCCAGTCGGTGAGTTGTTGGTATTGGTGGCCGAAGTTTAAGAGGGAGGCTTCGGAGAAGAGTGGACCCATGAGTTGGATGCCGATGGGGAGGTGGTTGGTGGAAAAGCCGGCGGGAATGGCGAGGCTGGGGATACCAACGGGGTTGGTGGCGCAGGTGTAGATATCGGCTAAGTACATGGCGATGACGTAGTTGTCGGAGGTGTTGAGCTGGCCAAATTTGTAGGCAGGGAAGGGCATGACAGGGCTGGCGATGACGTCGACTTGGGTAAAAGCTTGGTTGAATTCGTGGATGAGTTGGGTGCGGGCTTGGAGGGCTTTTTTGTAGTAGGCGTCGTAGTAGCCGGAGGAGAGGGAGAAGCTACCCATCATGATACGGCGTTTGGTTTCGGGAGAGAAGAGGTCACGAGAATGGCCGTAGCGGACACCGTCGTAACGAGCGAGGTTGGAGCTGGTTTCGGAGAAAGCGAGAATGTAGTAGATGGAAGCGGAGGCGGAGATGGTGGGGAGGGAGAGTTCCTTGATGGTGACGCCCTGGGATTTGTAGGTGTCGAGAGCGGCGAGAAGGGTTTGTTTTACTTCTTCATCGAGACCGGAGTTGAGGTGCTCTTTGATGAAACCGATGGTTTTGCCTTTGAGAGATTGATTGAGGTGTCGGGAGTAATCGGGAATAGGCTCGGTTGAGGAACTAGCGTCGAGGGGGTCAGGGCCGGCGATGGCTTGAAGGACGAGGGCGAGGTCGACTACGGATTTGGCCATGGGGCCAACGGTGTCGAGAGAGCTGGCGTAGGCGATGGCGCCGTAGCGGCTGACGCGGCCGTAGGTGACTTTGAGACCGGAAATGTTGCAAAAGGAGGCGGGGTTTCTAATGGATCCGCCGGTGTCTTCGCCGATGGCAAAGACAGCTGAGTCGGAGATTAAGGCTGCTGCCGAACCGCCGCTGGAGCCTCCGGCTGTACGAGTGGAATCCCAGGGATTGGTGACGGGTTGGTAGTCGGTGTTTTCGGAGGAGCCGCCGTGGCCCCAAGCATCTTGGTTGTTTTTGCCAATGAGGACCGAGCCCTGGTCGAGGAGCTTTTGGTAGACAGTGGCCGAGTAGGGCGGGTTGTAACCGTGGAGAACTTTGGAGGCGCAGGTGGTGGTGAGGTCTTTGGTAATATAGGCGTCTTTGAGACAAAAAGGGATACCGGTGAGGGTGTGGGCTTTGGCGGAGGCGATGAGTTTGTCGGCAGCTCGAGCTTGGGAGAGAGCGTGTTCGGGTTCAATGGTAATGAAAGCGTGGGTGGTGGGATTGATAGCTTCGGCTCGATCGAGGAATTTTTGGGTGAGTTCGTAGCTTGTGATTTGCTTGGTGGTGAGGAGTTGGTGAAGAGAGGTGATGGAG
>CAYNFZ010000055.1:0-8549 GCA_964396725.1 uncultured Pseudomonadales bacterium | reverse complement strand
TTTGATACTAAAGGAGGGACAGATAATCACACCGCTATTTTTGGTAAAGCTGCTTTTATCACCAAACTAAAGGTTAATGGTAAATCGGTGTGGACTAAAAGTTTTGATGGCTCTGATCCCTATGATGCCGGTGAAGGAATTGCTACAGATGAGAGTGGTAATGTTTTTGTGACTGGATTGTTTGGAGATACGGTCAATTTTGATGCTAATGGAGGGACGGATAATCATACTTCTGGACCGGGAGGGGATGCCTTTCTCACTAAATACAACGCGGATGGATCATATGCTTGGACGAGGGCGATGGGAGGATCGACGGTGAACGATACGGTTGGGGGGTTGGCGGTGGCTGCGAGCGAGAAACATGTTTATACCACTGGTTATTACATCGGTACCGCTGACTTTGATGGGTCGGGGGGAACGGACGAACATACTTCAGAACCGGACACGTTTGATTTTTATGTGACGCATTATACGGATGATGTACCGACAATCTCTGGGGTGACTGCAGATGCAGACGCGGATGAGGGTGATGTGACCTGGACGACGGATGCGGCGGCATCGACCAAGGTGGAGTATGGGTTAACCCAGTACTATGGTGCGTCGACGGTAGAAGTGGATACTTCGCCTCGAGTGACTGATCATTCTGCGAATGTGCCGGGTCTGAAGCCATGCGGAAGGTATTATTACCGGGTGTTGTCGGCGGATAGCGATAACAATAAGGCAATTTCGACCAACAGGGCGATGAACACGTCGGGATGTTTGGCTTCGTCGATTGTGAATGGAACGGGGGTTTATACAGAGACAACTGGAGGTGAGGTAGAGTTGAGTAATAGTCAGTCAACGGCAAAGGTGACGGCAGGAAATGGATTTTATTCTGAAGGGGCAGTGCTGCAAATAAACATTTTAGATTCGAGTGGAGTGCCGGAGGTACCGGCGGGAACGAGTTTGGTAAAAGGGAATTTTTACAATTTGTTGGCGGTGTCGGATAGCGATGCGGTGGTGGAGACGTTTGACCAGCCGGTGACGTTTACGGTGACTTACGGGGCTGATGCCGAGGCGGCGTTTGTGGAAGGGACGATGGATGTGTACAGATACACAGGGACGGAGTGGGAGAAGAAAAACTGCGTGTTGGATACGGGGGCCAATACGATTACTTGTGCCTTGGGGGGATTTTCGGTGTATGGAGTGTTTGGCCAGGAGGTGGCAGGGAGTGTGAGTAGTGTGTCGGGGACTAGCGGGTGTGCGCCTGGTTGCGGGGATAGTAAACCGGAGGGGATTGCCGATTTGTTTCAGATTGATGTGAATGTGGGTCAAGTGGAATTGTTCTTTGCGCCGATAGCACGAAACAGTCGATATTACATAAGCTATTCAACATTACCTCTGGCTGAACAGCATGGAGTGGAAGTGAGTTTGGGGGATGACGGGGTGCAGAGTTTTGGAGTAGGTTATTTAGCGCCTAATACGACTTATTACTTTAAGGTACGAGGGCAGAACGGGTGTATGCCGGGGGATTGGAGCTCGATTATGAAAGTGACTACTTTGGGAAAGAGTCGGAAAGTGCCGGAGATGTATTATAAGTATTGAGTGAGAAATGGAGTGACCTCTTCATTTCATTGTGGGTAGGAGGGTGGCGGTTTGGATGAATAGGAAAAAATGGCACAAGTCTAGGGGCAACAAGATTTAAAGGAGTGGGGGGGTTGGGATAGAATGTTTATATGAGGAGGCGAGAGAAGCAAAAGGTGTTGGTGGTGGGAATACAGTTGATGTTGGTGGTGGTGTTGGTGGTGGGATCGAGAGTGACGAGTGGGTGGGTGAGAATATGGTATTCGAGTTATTTTGCTGATGTGGCATTGCCGTTTGGTTTTTATTTTTTGCTGATGGTGGTGGGGCAGCAGTGGGCGGTATTGAAAGAGTGGTGGAAAAAGGCTCTTGCCGTATTTGGATTGTGCGCGATTTCGGAAACTTTGCAGTATATGGGGATTTTTGCGCTGGCGCGAGTGTTTGATCCGATGGATTATGTGATGTATGGGGTGGGGGTGTTGTTGGCGGTTGTGGTGGAGAGAAAAGTGTTGGCCAGGTGGGTATCTTTTGGGGAGTAGTTGTTGGTGGGGTTAATGGTTTTTAGATATGATTTTTTGGGGGGATGGAATAGAATAGGCGATATATGTTGAAGGTGAAACCGTTTCGTCAGGAAACGGGTTATTGTGGACCGGCGTCTTTAAAGATGGTGCTACAGTACTATGGTGTAGATAAGAGTGAGGAAGAGTTGGCGGAACTGACTGATTGTGATCCTGAGGCTGGGATTGAGGCGGGGAGATTGTTGACGGCGGCTGAGGAATTTGGGTTAGTCGGGTTTGTGAAGGATGGGAGTGAGTATGAGGATATCAAGAGAGAGGTGCTTCAGAATGGACGGCCGGTGATTGTGGATTGGTTTTCGGAGGATGATGGGCATTATTCGGTGGTGGTGGATGTGGATGAGGAAAATATTTATTTGTTGGATCCTGAGATTGGGTATGTGCGAGCGATGAGATGGAAGAAGTTTTATCGGGTGTGGTTTGATTTTCCGGGAGAGTTTATAAGGGACAAAGATGATTTGTCGATAAGAAGGATGGTGGTAATTTTTCCAGAAGGAAGGGAGGAAAATGAACAAAGTGAGTCGGGGTGAACTGGAGCGGGATTTACCAAAGAAGGTGGGGTTGATTTACAGTGAGGCGAGGAGGGAGTTTTTTCCAACAGAGGAGCAGTTTATGACGGAAAGTCGGGCGTTGGAGGAGGCTGAGTTGATTGGGAGTTATTTGGAAAAACTGGAGATTGAGGCGGTGTTGATACCGGGTGTACCAGAAAGAATGGTGCGAATGATTGAGAAGGAGAAACCGGAAATGGTGTTTAATTTGGTGGGTTCGATAAACGGTCAAGAGTATTTAGCTTCGGCAGTCCCGGGGATTTTGGAGGCGATGCAAGTACCTTATACGGGAGCGGGAATTTTAGGTGAGACTTTGTCGTATAACAAGTATTTACTGAAAGAGTTGTTGCAAAGTCACGGGGTGCCGATACCGCGGTGTCAATTGGTGCATGAACCAGGAGTGAAACTGGATCCGAACATGAGGTTTCCGTTGATTGCTAAGTTGAATGAAATTCATGGAGCGGTGGAAATAAACAAGGATGCGGTATCTTTTGAGGAGAAGCATTTGCGAGAGAGGTTGAAGTATTTGATTGGGACCTATAAGCAGCCGGTGTTGGTGGAGGAGTTTATTGTGGGAGAGGAGATAACGGCGATTTTGTTGGAAGGATTGAATAAAAAAGTGTATCTGGCTAGAAAAGTATTTAAAGTGGGAGAGGAGGGGTTTGGATTTGCGACTTTTGAGGACCAGTGGGGAGAAGGGGTGGGGTATGAGTATGAGAAGTATCAGGATTCGGTGTTGGTGGATTTGGTGAAGGTGGCGTTTGATGTGGCGAGGATGTCTGATTATGCGAAGTTTGATGTGAGGGTGGATCAATCGAGGCGGTATTATTTTATTGATCCCAATAGTAATCCGGCGTTTGGACCTAAGGAGTTGGATTGTGCTGTGGCAAATGTGTTGGAGTTGTATGGAGTGGGGTTTGAGGAGATTTTGAAGCGGATGATTTTGAATACGATGCGGGATGCGAAGGGGATGGAGTTGTTGCCGGTGGGGAGTTAGGAGTGGGAGTGGTTATGGAAGATGGCGGTGGAGTTGGTGGTAGTCAGAAAGGCATTGGTGGTAGGCTAAGTGTTTGGCGATCATGACGGCGATGACTAAAAGAGTGAGAAAACCGATGATGATGAGAGCAATTTGGTTGATGTAGAAGGGCGCGATGAGGGTAAGGGCGGCGTTGGCGGGAGTTGAGACAGCTAGGATCCAAGTGGATTGGTTAAGATGAATGGGTGAGTAGGCGACGAGCATGCGTTCGGGGAGCTGGTCTGGTTCTTTTGGGTAGGCGATGTCGAGGGTGCCGGTTTCTGGTTGGGCAAGTGTGGAATGAATAAGATCGGAGAAGATGTGACTGCCGAGAAAAGGGTGAGCTTCTAGTTGGGAGAAGACATTGGTACCAATAAGGTGCGACTGAGGAGCATGGAGAAAAAGACCTTGGGAATCGAGGAGGTAGATTTGAGTGTCGGGGGAGATTTGGAGGGGTTGGAGGTAGTTTTCGGTGAGGTCGGAGAGGAGGATGGTGGCGACGAGGACGCCGGAGAATTGATTGTCGCGGTAGATGGGAGTGGCGAGGGGGATGAGGTGTTGGTGGCGGTGGCCGGGTTGGGTGGCGAGGGTGGGTTGACCAAGTAAGGTAGAGCCAGGTGAGGCAGTGGTGGCCCAGGAAAAGTAATCGGTGGTAGAGATGGGGTATGGAGGGGTGGCGTTGAACCCGTCGCGGGAGGCAGAGTGGGTGGTGATGCCAGAATTGTCGGTAAGAAAAATGCCGACGACGGGAGTTTGGTGCCAGTCAGTGACGAAGTTGTCAAGAGTTGGTTGGGTGGAGGAGGTGAGGTCGGGGTTACGGGCTAGGAGAGTGACGGAGTTGCTGGAAAGTCGGAGGAAATTGGTGATAGAGTTAGCGGCGGCTTGAGAGATAGTGAGTTGGCGGTTTGAGGTTTGATGGAGTAAGGCTTGGCGAGCTTCTTGGTTGAGGAGGTGGTAGAGGATAAAACTAAAAATGATGAAGAAGAGAGTGAAGAAGATGAGGCTGAGGTTAAGGCGGCGAAGATTATGATCAAGGAGGTTTTTGAGAAGGTGGGTGGGTTTGGATGGTGATGGCTTCATTGATGATAGTGTACAGAGTTTTTGGAGGTGATCAAAGAGGGTGGGGGAGGTGGAAAGTTGAAAGAGAGACTCCCCCACGAGGGTAAAGGATTTACCTGGATGGCTTAGTGGGACTGGAGTTTGGAGATGAGTCGATTGGGCCAATTGGGATAGAGATATTGGATGGCGGTGGCGGCGAGCGAGAGAGCAAGTAGTACAAACCAGATCGAGGTGAGCTGTGAGGGGGTGGTGAGGGCGAAGTAAAGAATGGCGCCGATGAACAACAAGGTATAGTGTTTGCTGGTGGCGTGATTGGTGAGGGCGAGGTGAAAGATGGTCAGGAGTTGGACAATGCTAGCAATGGCTATCCAGACTGTGACGAGATTGATTTTGAGAGTAAGGCCAGGGAGCCAGTTGTGGATTTGAGCGTTGGGTGCAATGAGAATGGTGAGAAGGGTGCCGGTAACGCCAAGCCAGGGGTACTCGAGCTGGAGCAGAGAACGGAGGTTGGAGCGGATCATGGGATGCCTCCTGAATTAAGTGAATGTGCGAGAAGATCAAGGTAAATCGTGTGTTGGGCTAATTGTATCATAAGTGTTGGGAGGGGAAGAGTTGAAGTTGTGGAAAAGGCTGGTATGATAGGGGTAGTGCGAATATGTAGATGGAAAAGGGGTGGTATATATGGCAAAAGTGTTGATTGTGGATGATGATGAGATGATGCGGAAGTTATATGAGAAAGCTTTTGTATTTGCGGGGCATGAGGTGCTAGTGGCGAGTAATGGGAAGGAAGGGTGGGAGAGAGCTTGTGAGGGTTTACCAGAAGTGGTGTTGTTGGATATTATGATGCCGGAAATGAGCGGAATGGGAGTGCTGGAGAAATTTCAGGCTGATGAGAAGTTGAAGCAAGTGCCGGTAATAATGTTGACGAATGTGGTGAGCGGGACTTTGGAGGCGGCGGTGGAGGCGACTAAGAAAGGAGCGGTGGGGTATATTATCAAGAGCAAGAAAGACCCAAAGGAAATAGTGGAGATGGTAGAGAAAGTGATGGCCGGGGAAAAGGTGGAAATTATGAGAGAGTGAGAAGCCGGTCGAGGTGACGAGTGTGACGGAGGCTAGCTGAGGTGGTTGAGTTGGGTTTCGGAGTGGTGGCTCCAAAGCTGGTGGTGTTTGGGGTTTAGGTTTTGGGTGTGGGAGAGCCAGTAGAGGGGTCGGGACTGGCCTTGCTCGAAGATCTTGGCGATGTAGGCGCCGATCATGCTTAGGGAAAAGAGGATGAGGCCGGTGAAGAAAGTAAGAAGAATGAGAAGAGAAGTCCAGCCGGGCACGGTGGTTTTGAGGATGAGGAATTGGTAAAGAGAGTGGAGGAGGTAGACGAGGCTAATGAGCCAGCAGGTGAGGGAGAGAATCATGATGAGGTAGATGGGACTGGTGGAGAAACTGAAGAGGCCGTTTAAGCCGAGGCCAATCATCTTGGAGAGGGTGTAACCGGAGGTGCCGGAGTGGCGGGGAGGGCGAGCGTAGGTTACGGTGGTGTGGCGGAAACCGATCAGGGTAAACATGCCTCTTAAGTAGCGGTGGGGTTCGCGGAAGGTGCGGATGGTGTGGAGGACGCGGCGGTTGAAGGCGCGGTAGTCGCCGCTGTTTTCGATGAATTGTTGGCGAGTGAGGGAGTTTAAGAGGCGGTAGTAGAGCTGGGCGGTTTGGGTTTTGAAGAGGGATTCGTGTTGGCGAGAGCGGCGCTTGGTGTGGACGAGGTCGTGGCCGGATTCGAGGGGGCGGATAAGGCGAGGAATGAGGGAGGGAGGGTCTTGGAGGTCGCAGTCTAGGGTAACGATATAGTCGCCGGTGGCAAAGTCGAGGCCGGCGGTGAGGGCGATTTGTTGGCCGAGGTTGCGGGCAAGGTGGAGGACACGAATGTGGGAGTGGGACTGGGCGAGTTTGTCGAGGATGGAGGCAGAGCGGTCGGTGCTGGCGTCGTTGACGACGATCCATTCCCAGTTGTAGGAGGGGAGTTTGTGGGAGAAAACCGAGGTGAGTTGTTTGAAGAGAGGGCGGAGGTTGGTGGCTTCGTTGTAGCAGGGAGTGATGATGGTGATGGATTTGGCGGCCTTTGATGGCATGGTGGTATTGTACAACTTGGGCAAAAAAGGACAGGAAGACGGTCTATTTAGTGGCGGCGATGGCGATGTTCCAAGCGTAGCGTTTGAAGCCGGGGATTTTTTTCAAGAGGCGGTCTAAGGACTCGAGTTTGAGGTATAAGGGGCGAAGGCGTTTTTCTTCGAGGATGATTTTTTTCCAGTAGCGTTCTTGGTTGGGGTGGACGTGTTCGATGAGGAAAAACTGGATGAAGATCCAGAGAGTAGCGAGCCAAAAGGTATCGTAGGTGACGTGAGAGAAGAGTTGTTGGGCGTTTTTTACGATGCTGATGTTTAAGGGGGATTCGTCGTCGGAGCGGATTTGGGTGGCGAGGCGGCGGTAGATGTTGATGAGGGGATTGTGGATTAAGGGATCCCAGGTACAAAGGAGGCCACCGGGTTTGAGGACACGGTGGGTTTCCTCCAGCATACGGTGGGGGTCGACGTGGTGCATGGTGTTGGCGGCGTAGACGATGTCGAAAGTGTTGGCTTTGAAAGAGAGATTCATGGCGTCTTCGACTTGGGTTTTAACGCGGACGTGGTGTTTCTTGGTGAGTTGCTGTGCCTTTTTGAGCATACCGGGAGAGATGTCGGTGGCGGTGCAGTGGGCGCCTTGGGTGGCAAAGTAGACGGAGTTTTCGCCGGCGCCGCAGCCGAGTTCGAGGATTTTTTTACCGGAAAGGTTGCCGAGATGGTAGAGAAGAAAGCGATTTTCGGGGCAAGTGACGCCGGTGAAGTAACGGTTGATGTCGATAGTGTCGATATCAATGGATTTGGCCCAGTCGTCGTGGAAGGCGGCTTCTTTTTGGATGAGAGATGGTTTCATGGTGGGGGGGTAATTGGAGAACGAGAGATATTATAGTGGGTGGGTGGGGAGTTAGGCTACCCAGTAGAATTGACACCAGGCAGCGAAGAGGAGAGTTTGGAGAGTGAGACTAGTGTAGAGAAGAGCTTGCTGGAGACGAGGAGAGCGGTGGGTCCAGGTAGCGATAAGGATGAAAATGGGGAAGGCGATCATGAAGTAGCGCATGGTGGAATGGAGAAAACCAATGGTGAGGGAGGGGAGGATTTGGGTGAGAGAGAAGAGGCCGAGGCTTTTTTGTTTGAAGGTAACGAGACAGGCGAGGCTGGCGATGATGAAAGTAATGGCGGTGATTTTGTCTAGAGGGGTGATGTAGCCGATGAAGTCGGTGGGGTGGAGGATGGTGGAGAAGGGGGAAGTGGTGACGACGTTCCAGGCTTGTTTGCTGTGACTGGAGGCAAAGAAGTCGTCGAAAGTAAGGAGTGTAAAAAAGTTGTAGAAAATGAGACCGAGGGGGATGAGGCCGAGCCAGAGTAGATTAGGGCGAATGTTTTTGAGTTTGAAGGAGGCGAGTTGGAGGTATTGGATAGCGGTGGGAATGAGGGTGAGGATGCCTAGAGGGCGGGTGAGGCTAGCGAGGAAGCCGGAAAGACTGGCGGGTAGCCAACGACGGTTGAGGGCATGAAAGAGGAGGAGGCTGGTGAGAAGGAGGTAGAGAGATTCGGAGTAGGCGGCAGAGAAGAAGAAACTAGTGGGGAAGAAGATGAGATAAAGGACGGTGAGTTGGCTGATGTGGTGATGTTTGGTGATTTGGAGGGTGAGCTGGTAGATGACGACGAGAGCGGCGAGGAAACA
>CAYNFZ010000054.1:0-8591 GCA_964396725.1 uncultured Pseudomonadales bacterium | reverse complement strand
TCTTCCTCCTTATCTTCACCCTCCCCACCAACCTCGCTCTCCATTTCTTCGAGCAAGCAGCCCACATAAACGGCATCTTAATCGACTACCTCATTCCCAAACTCTACCTCTCCGATCTTGTCATCCTCCTTATCTTTACCAACTGGCTTCTTTCCTCCCTTAAATCCTGGAAAAACCTCCGACCTCCCACCCTCAAACCCGAATTCACCCTTCCCTCCGGCCTACTTATCACTCTCCTCTTTTCCTCTCTCATATCCCCCAAACCCTTAGCCGCTCTCTGGTTTATCCTCAAACTTCTTGAGTATTATCTTCTTTTCCTCTGGCTCAAACACCACCTTACCCTCTCCCGTCTTACCAAACCCATCCTTGTTTCCACCACTTTCCAATCCCTCATCGCCATTCTCCAGTGGATCCAGAAAAAATCCCTCTTAGGCTACCTCTTCCTCGGCGAATCTACCCTCAAAACCTCCACCCACATTGCCAAGACCAGCCTCACCGGCCAATTAAGGCCCCTCCCCTATGGCACCACTCCCCATCCCAACATCTTGGCCGGCTTCCTCGCCATCTCCCTCCTCATTCTCTACCTCATCCATCACAAATCCTTTAGCCTCAAGCCACCCCAAACCTCCACCACGTCCAACCTCAACCTTCTCAAGTGGTACTCCAAAAGAGCATTTGTAATTTGTTATTTGATATATGTAATTTGCGCCTTGACGCTCACCCAATCCCTCACCGCCGTCTTCATTCTTCTTCTCGGCCTCATTCTCATCACCCCCATCTTCCCCAAATACCTCAAACTTCTCCTTACCTGTCTCCTCATCTCTGCCACCCTCTTCCTCCTTCCCAACCTTGCTACCGAATCCCTTACTCGCCGTCAACTCCTTACCCAATACAGCCTCCACATGCTCCAGGACCACCCTCTCCTGGGAGTCGGCCCCAACAACTTCACCGCCGCCCTCCCCAACTACGGCACCCTCCCCGGCAACACTAGATTCATCCAACCCGTCCACAACATCTATTTGCTCTGGATCACCGAAACCGGCTTCATTGGTACCGGACTACTCCTATTCCTTTTCTCCAAGTCCGGATATCGCCGTATTTTGATAATTGAAAATTGGTACTTGATGATTCCAACCCTAATGATTCTCATCATAGGGCTGGTGGATCATTACCCTCTCACTCTCCAACCAGGACAGCTTCTTCTTGTTTTGACCGCAGCCCTCCCTGTTGCACGATACAAAACTTAAATCCCACCATCCATCTCCACATCTCCAGTTAAGCACCCACAACCTGACAGTCAGGAAATCAACATCTACACCCTGGACAATTTGCGTCAACCTCTCCGAAGCGGCATTTGCCCTACACCCCACCAGCTCATACTCAAGGAACTCCGCGCAGGAGGAATATAACTAAACCCTAAACAACTAAACGTTAGTCTCCATGCCCTATTCTCGATCCCCTATTCCCTAGCTTACCCAGCAATTGCTATTGAACTTAAGATCAAAGTTGCTAGATCTCAGCCATTTTCATCTCCCACTTGTACTCATCTTCACCGCCTCGGCCCCAGAAATCGGTTCTACCCCCGCTCTCGCCTTTCTCGCCTCCCGCATATACATCTTCATCAGCAAATCATATATCTGGCTCGTCAGAGCCATTTCCGCATCATCAGAACCAGCTTCCATCTGTACATCTGCCTTGATTCCATCATCTCCAATACCCATCTCTCCTTCCCCACCGAGACCTCTTTCTTGCAATCCCATTTTTCTCACCTCCTTTTATTCTAGGGTCGTAAGCCCATTTAATTGCTCAATTGCTCTAATAATTAATCTTGAGATTTTCATCTTTCCCACTCTTATTTACAGCTACCCAACCTTCTTGGGCAATAAAAAACCTCCCGCTTCGGGAGGCTTGTAATCTCTATGTGCTTAGACCACTACAAAACTACCTCCCGCTTCGGAAAGTAATAAAACCAAAATCTGTTTGCTGCCACATGATTCATCGTCCTCCCAGTCAACCAAACATCCTCACACCCCCAACCCCCAAAAACAAACCGACAAGTGACAAGCAATCAAGATACAAACCTAAAATTCACGAGATAAACGATCTCTGCAATTTCCATTCTCCATAACCAATTTCCCACTCCCAACCAATTTCAACATCTCCAGGCTCCTCCACTACGCCTCAAGCTTTCTGTTTGAATCTGCTACAATTCTTCCCACAGAATACTTGCACTTTAACACACTTGCCCTCTTCCGCCAGAAGAGAACACTGTCGGATCCGAAGCTTCACTAGTCCCTAGGAGTAGTTACAATGCCTTCCGGCCTTCCCCCTCGCCGCGATTTTGTCAGATTGCGAGTCAAACCTAACCACTTCCTCGACATCGTCATTCCCGTTGCACAGCTACCCCCAGAGTTTACCCTGGTCGACCAAACCCCCACCCATGCTACCTTCATCCTCCCCCTTGGTTGGACTGCAATTCGCCGAGAAACACCCAGGCTAGATAAAGACAAAACCCGCCACAGCTTCATCCATGTCCTAGATCATAATGTCACCGTCTTGGTCCAAGCCCACTTTTACAACGGAGAAGATCGATGGTGGACCCACTTGGGCTACGTCAACGATCCCAGTACCATCCGGGAACTTGCACACCCTCTATCCCACCCCATCACCCATCACGTAGTCCTCACCACCCAAGACCACTCTGGTAACGACAAAACGAGAACCTTGCTCGATCTTGGTTTAACAAAACTAGACTGTTTTACAATCTATAATAACGCCGATCCTGCAAAACCAGTTCCCGTTAGTGTTTTTTGTCTGCCTCCAGATTGGGATGGATACTTCTCCCCCGAGTCCTCCGCTACCATGGTACTCGATCCTCAAGGAGAAACAATCCTTGAAGATATCTACTCTGACCATCCCCCCTATCGCTACCTAATGATCTATCGCCAATAACTTAACTCTCTCTTCTGGCGCCCCAGCCAGGTGACCTTGCCCCGCAAGCCTTCACCTGGCTTTTTTTACCACACTTAGCGTGGTACCCCAACTCCCTATCTTCCTATCATTTATTAAACATTCGGATTTCGAATTTATTTGGAACTTCGATATTAGAAAATTTAGAATTTCTTCTCTAGCTCAAGCTAATCTCGCAAGCTATACTCCCCACCACAAAACCCACAAACGTACAAATGTATTGATATATTTGTACACTTTCCTCAAGCCAACTTCCCATTTATTGGTATATTCTCTATCTCAACTCTCTATCTACCCTGTCATTTGGCATTTATGCTTTGTCATTGATTTGACATTCATGCTTTGAAATTTGCCCTTCTACCCCATCACCCTTACCCTTTTTCCCTCTCGTTCCTCTTGCCTCATAACTCGTAACTCTTTCTTAAATCCTAAATCGTAAATCTTAAATCACCCATGAGCTCTGGCTGAATTCTCTAGCTCTAATTCATTTCTCTTGATATAATCCCGCAAAACCACAAAATACCCAAAGTACCTTAACAACCATTCCTCTACAACCACTACCACTACCACATGGGAGACAGTCCCGTGAACCCACAGACATGTATTGTATTAATCAGCCCGGACCATCCTCTGCCCCAGCACGACTGGATCCAAGACCACATTACTCCCGTCTGCTACCATACCCAAGAAGACAAACCACTCTTTAAAACCGATCCCAGATTAGGACTTCCACCATTTGTCTACCCCAACACCCACGTCAAAGGCTTGATTGCCGCCATCAACGGCCCGGCCTCCGATCTCTGCGATTCGGTCACCGCCATAGTCTTTAATGAACACGTAGGTCTCTACACCACCCGAACTTGCCGCATCTTGGTCCCCCCGGCTACTCTAAAATTCTGCAAAAGTGATGGCTTCCGCACCGTCAGACAACTAACCGAAGTCTTCGACCTCTTTCGCATCCAAGTCGAACCACTCGACGAAACCACGACTCGCCTGGTACTCTGGGATAACGATATTGCCCAGGGCCAAATCAACTACCACCACATCTGGCACCCTCTCGGCTCACCCCATCCTCTGCCTGTCTGGGAAGAGTTCTTCGACGACTACTCCATCCCCTATGCGATCCAAGATCTTTCCCAACCCACCGTCCTTTCCGCCGCCTGACCCTTACCTGTCCATTATTACTCGTGCCCAGCGCTTTCTGCCCCAAGCCCTGGGCTTATTTTTTACCCATAACCGCTTATTGGGTAACCTCGCTTTGCGAGGTCTCGAACCACCAAGGACTGCCCCCATGTTTCCCTCAACTCGATCAGCCATCCTTTTTCGCCAGCATTATTCCCTGGTTTAAAGGAGACCGCTTCACCATCTTTCATAAACCTCAAACCACCCGGTGGAACTCTCCACCCCACCAAATATAACTAGTACCGCTTCCGCCAGCTCCGGACAGTCAGTGACTTGACTTCAGACGAACAGAAAGGAAACCTCATGGCCCAGCAAATGGTTCTTCTTCACGTGCCCGAAAGAATTATCTTCGACCGGAAAATCCTAGCGGGTGGAAGCCACTTGGTCCACACTCACCTCGGGCTCATCCCCATCTACATTTACCCCACCAGCTCGGATGTCTTCCTAGTCCCACAGGGATGGGACGCGTTCACCCATCGCCGCCCCGACCCAACCGGCATCAATCCTCGATCCATAACCTATGTCATCGACGAACAAGGCACCATTCGTGCCCTCCAGCGATTCAGCGTCGGCGCCTGGGTTACTTGCTTCCACCTCCCCGAGAAAGTCAAACACTTCTCCTACGGCAATTTCCCTCAAGATGGCCAGATCGTTCGCTACGGCCTCGTCGCCGACCGCTTCATCACCCCCCACGGCGAAGCCTCTTACTTCGATGACAATATCTGCACCCAGTTACCTCCTCGCACGTCAACCCACTTCTTCGCCCACACCTTCCACGAATACCCCATTGAGATGCAGCTCCTCGAGCTAACGTCAGGAGCCATCGGCCACTTTGAACCATTCACTCGGTATCACGGCGCTCTCTGCTCGGTCATCACCATCGAAACACCCCAAGAGACCATCGCCACCACCGTCATCCCCCACGCCCATGACCAGCAACCCTTCTCCTTCCTCCACGCCCACTTCCCCGACGGCCTCCCCGTCCCAGGAAGCCTTGAATCCGCCAGCCACTCGGCCACCAACCAGTAAACAGGAGCAACCTCATGATCAACCGTCAAGTTGTTTTCTTCCGCCATCCTCACTACCTCTTCCTCAATGGCCAACAGCTCTCCAACCCCGCCCACGTTCTCGCCTCCTTGGGCTTCACTCCGGTCTACACCTCCACACCTCCTTCCGGAGTCTACTTCGCCCCACCGGGCTGGGAAGTCTTGGAAGTTCACCAACCCATCCCTGACCCCAAAGCAGTTCGCATCACCGTGTACGTCCTGGATCCAAAAAAATACATCATCTTGACCCACTCCAACCACACTGGCTCCTGGCATACCGACATCACACCCGGAAACCGAGTCCACCCCTTCGATAGCTCCGAGACCACCGGACGTACCATTCATCGCATCGGACTCCTCTCGCCCTGGATTCTTCACCCAGAAAAACCCGAACTCTCCCGCGAATGTGTGATCTTGGATCTACCCTTCACCCACCAATTCCAGGGCAGTCACCCTTATCATGATGGCAAAGCGCTCTTCAACATGTACCTGCTTCCCTCACCCTGGATTCCCTACTACTTCCCCAACGCCCTCTACCAGGGCAGCCCAGTGTCCATGTTTCAGATTCAGTCCACCATCTCCGGGGTTACCACAACTTCCATCTACCCCTGGGACATCACCCTAATCGACTTCACCTTTATCAGCAACGATTTCGCCGAATCACCCCCCATCCCTCAACACCACCAACTCACCGACTAATCTGCCTAGTACCAACAACAGGAGTCTCTCACGTCTAATGATTCTCAGCAGCAACTCGTCGTGCTAGAACGACCCTTTGGTTCCGCCTTATACGTCATCGTCGCCGACCCCACCATAGCCCATCACCTCGAAGCCATCTTCAGCCAACTGCACCAGGCAGGCTTCACCGCCCATCTGCACAAACCGCATGGCAGACTCCTATATTTCGACTACCAAGATCTCCGCTTCTTCCTCCAACTCGAAGAACCCTCCCCAGACGACTCCAACACTACCCGCCGCATCAAAGCCTCCCCTGTCAAATTGGGAACCCCTCTTCTCCCCAAAAAAAACCAGTTCCTCACCTTCAGCCTGGATGGTTACAACGACTCTTCCTTTCAGGGCAACGTCCAGCATCTTCTCGGCTTCGCCAAACGCATCAAACCAGCCAACCCCGAGGGAATTCACATCGGCCTTGACTGCCTTAAGCAAGTCGGCCAATTCATTACCATCTTCTCCCAAGACCAACTGCTGGTCTACACTGTCACTGCCGTCTACACCACTGTTGAAGATCGTACCCCTGTCCTCGAGGTAGATTGCATACTAAACAGACAATAACTACCTCAACAATCCCAGTCACTCAGGCCCGCCGCCTCTTGAAAAACATCTCAAGAAGCCGCGGGCTTTTTTTACGTCTAACCGCTTTTGACGTAACCCCGTCGATCCTGAGTCAAACGAAGGATTATACGGGGTGCACTAACCATATAAGACATGACCCTGCTAGTCCTGAGTTCACCGAAGGGTTTACCCTGAGTAGGTCGAAGGGCCAATCCCAAGTCCTCGAGGGATTTTGCAGGGTACCTAACCGTTTCAGCGCAACCCTGCGACGAACTTTGCATGGTAAGTCATAACCACTATCGATAAATCACCAATACTCAAGACCTAATATCTCGAATTTCGATATTCTTTTTGAAACTTAGTCATTTGTCCTTTGTTATTCATTTGGCATTTGAGCCTTAACAATTGGATTTTGTTTGGAGCTTCGATATTAGAATTTCGATATTGTTTGGAGCTTCGATATTAGAATTTTGAATTTGTTTAGATCAACTAGGTTAATTAGGTCAATTAGAAATTCTCCCCCCTACTCTCTCTTCAAATTCTCCACCGCCTCTTCCAGAGTAATCTTCCCTCCATTCACACGCACCTTCGTCAACTCCATCCCCAACCTCACCAACCAGTAAAAACACCTCTCCGCCGCCCGCGGATCTTCTTCCCCAAACACATGATCCACCAGATTCACCCCCGCATCCCACACATCTTTTCCTTCATCTTTTCCCAGACACACGAACCCATACACATACACCCCAATTGCCCGTCCCAACCATTCCACATTTCCTGCCACCGCCGCTCGCTTAATCACATCATTAGCCAACACCATCACATCCGAGGTCTGTTCAAACTGATACCCTCGCGTTTTCTCCACTTCAACAATCCAACTATAAGCCAAATATCCCGCTGGCACCTCACTCAGATTCATCCTGTCCAACACCCAACCATGCGGTCCACTATCTCGAAGACGCTGACCAGACAATTCTGCAATCTCTCGATCAATCGGAATCTTCCCCAACACCTCATCCAACCTCCACATTTGTAACGGATCTTCCTTTCTCTCAATATAATCACGAAAACTATCCACTTCTTTTCCCATGCCGGGATTTTACCAAACCTGCCTTTACTCAAGTTTCACCCTACCCTAAAGGTCTCCTGTCCAACTCTTTAAGATCCACTCTGCCACCTCCGCTAAACTCTTTCCCGCCCACAGACCCCGCGCTACCTGTCGCATCAAAGCTAACGATTCCACAACCTTTTTCTCTCGACTCTCCCCCATCAGTTTTACCAGTAGTACCCGGGCGGAACTCCTTGCATCCACCCGATCCTCACTCCTCAACTCGGCCGCCATCGACGCTACCACCATCCACCCCACTGCCCTAGTCAAGCACCCCACCTGGGCCAAACCGTCTTCGCTATCCCGCGAGTACTCCAACAAATCATTCGTTCTCACTCTCCAATCACATATCCACTCGCCCCCTCCTTGCGCCACCTCAATCACCTCAAGTAGACACATATCCATCACCACTCCCACATCACTCTCAAATGCCCCCATAGCCTCAAGTATTGGCTCCTGCAAATCAAACCTCGATCCCGACCTTGTCGCCGCAGCCCGAATCAGCGACACCTCCAACACCTCATCCAACCCACCCATATCCAACTTCCCCGAGCTCACGTACTCCTCAAACACATCCTTTCTTGGTCCTTTCTCTGCCATGACCCGAGTTTAACACACACTCCACGAATCGCTTTCAAGACACATCCCTTCATCCAACCTTTTCACCACCAAGCACCACCCACCCCTTTAAAGGTCTCACCTTTAAAGGTCATCACCAACCAAGTCCCCAATCCACAACTAGTCTCCAATTCAATAATCCAAAATCACAATTCTTCACTCATGACTCTTATCTCTTGATTCATAGCTCTTTCCCCACTAAACCCTAGTTAACTAGACGCTATTCCTACGTCTTCCTCGTTCAGCATTTGTCATTTAACATTCAGCATTAACTAACTAAACCCTAGTCCCTACTCCCTACTCCCTACTCCTAGTTCGTTTAGCATTTGGCATTTACTGGGCCCCGCATAGTCCTGAGTTAACTAAAGGACGAA
>CAYNFZ010000053.1:0-8910 GCA_964396725.1 uncultured Pseudomonadales bacterium | reverse complement strand
GGCGAGACCGGCCATTGCCAGCAGGGTTAGCAAGAGGCCGATGACGTATGAATAAATGAGACGATCACGATTGGTGACGGTGCTGCCTTTTTTGAACATGGGGTTCTCCTGGGAAATGAGATGGACAACTGGTTGATACCGGATGGGTTGAAAGTGTTAACGAGCAAGGTGGGTGGATTTTATTATGGGGTGGTGGAAGATGCAAGGATTTTGTGCATTCCGGGAATGGTCATGGGTAACATTCCCGGAATGAGATATGGGGCTGGATCTGGGTGAGGTGAGGAAAATAATATAGGACTTGGTATAATAGGCGGCACTTGATAAAACCTCTGGGTGGAAATCTGTGATAGAAGTAACAGGTAGGCCTGGCGGCAAATACTGATGCACGTTAACAGAGAGGTACGATTCGATGAAGAGGAAAAGATGGGAATTGGTGTTGCTGACTCTGGCACTGATGGTGCTGGTTGTGCCGATAGCCGAAGCCCAAGAATCGGTGCAGTGGCTGTACTATAACGCCAGGCTGTCGCCGGGTGGCGAGAGGGTGGCGGTAGCGGTGGGCCGTGAGGGTGATTCTGAGACCCAGATATTTGTGGTCGGGGTGGATAGTCACTCGGTGGAACTGGTGTTGGGTCCGGACGGGCGAACAAACAACTTTCCCGCTTGGTCGATAGACGGGACCAAGATTGCGTTCAGTTCTTGCCCCCGTGGGGGTGGTGTTGGGCTGCGATCTGGTAGTTGCCGATCTGGATCAGTGGGCCGATGGAACAGTCGAGACTCGAGTGCATGAGATCGAGATTCACGGCAACAGTGCTCTGTCTTGGTCGCCGGATGGAACTCAGATCGCGGCGACTTTGGCTGGGACGGGGACCATAGCTTTGGTCGAGGTGGAGACGGGAATACGGCTGTTACCCTTTATGGAACACCCTGGGTATCTATACGATCCGGCCTGGTCGCCGGATGGTGAAGTGTTGGCTATGTTGAACGATGTAGGTGATCACGACAATCTGGTGCTGGTGCGGGTAGACACGGGCGAGTTGGTCTATGGGTATTCTATAGTGACCAATGTCGGCGAACGGTTGGTTCAGCCGGTGTGGGAACCGAACGGCGAATCTCTGGTATTTATGCGCTGGTCGGAGCCTTTCTGGCAGTTGGTACAACTGGGTGTGGAAGAAGGGGAGTTTGGATTCCTGCCGGAATCGCAGCCGGTTAGCACTCCAGTCCAGTCGTTGAGTTGGTATCCGGGTCCGGTACTGTCGATCGTGTTTACTTTCGAGAGAGCTGGACAGGTAGTGGAAGAAGTGGTGATTTTTGATTGGGTAAATTTCGTGCCCGTGTGTGTGACCTGCCAAGGTCTGCCGCAAGAGCGAAGTGAGCTGTAGTTTTTTAAGAGAAAGGGAAAGAAACGATGAAGAAGCGACTGACAGTGTGGCTGGTGTTGCTGGGGCTTTTGGTGACTGCTGGTGTGGTCCTGGCTCAGCGGTCGGGAGACCTGCGACTGTCGGAGGTGTCTGGACCAGTGCTGGCCGGTGACGGCACGGTGATGCGGTTTGTGGCGCTGGTGTACAACCAGCAGAGCGCAAACTCAGAGCCAGTGGGTGCCGAGCTTTTTGTGAGGATGACGGTAGATGCCCCGCAGCAGAACCCCTTGGCAGTGGTGGGGATTGAGCCGATACGAGGCACTACTTCGCGCGAAGTGTTGGTAGAGTTTGTGATTCCAGACGAATTGCGTGGTCGGGAGTGGGGGCTGGTGTTTGAGTTGGTGATGGATCCGGATGTATATGATTTGTCGCCCAACAACAACCAGAACGTCAGGCAAGTGTTTTTTGAGCCGCTGCGCGAAGAGCAGCCCAGCGGGGAAGAGGTGCCGGTGTTGCTGGAGACGTCGCCGAGTGAGCTGATCCCAGGCGAGTGGACGGAAGTCCGAGTTTCCGGTGAAGGCTTGTACCAGGGCTTGACTGTCGATGTTGATGGGGTAGAGATCCGTGAGGTGGTGGTGGAATCACCGAACCTGATGGTCTTTGCCGCCCGAGCTCGTGAAGGAGTCCAGCAGGGTCGGCGAGTGGTGTATTTGTTTGACTCGCGTGGCAGGGGCCGGGTGGCGACGCAGGCGACGATGACTATTGCCAGCGGGCAGCAGGCCTTCCAGGTTCCGGAGGGAATGGTGCTGGTAAGCGATGACTTGCTTACGCTTTTGATTTCGGTCTGCGGGTTTTCGGCGGCGTTGTCGGTGATGGGCTTGAACTTGAGGTTTAAGTTGATCTGGCGGTTGAGAAGTCTGAATCGCTGGGACAAGATGTCGACTGACAAGTTGGCTAAGACAGCGGAGAGCCAGAAGAAAGCCAATAAGTCCGACGAGCCCAAACGAATGGTCGATGTGCGGTTGGAGGCGAATGTTATCGTGGAGCAGGAGGGTAACCAGGTGGTGTCGGCTCGAATTATTGGAGTGGGCACGAAGAGTAATCCCTACGAGATTGGAATTCCGGAAGCTTTTGCTGATGCTCTGGAGATGGTTGTAGCGAGGGCGCGCCGGGGGGTTCCTGGAGCAACGATGATGAGCGCTTCGATTGAGGCGTTTAGGCAGATGGCCGAGCAGTTATGGAGGACATCTGGGAAAGTGCCCAACCTGGGCCGGCTGATGAAATTGGAAGTAGTGCAAGAAAACGCCAAACTGACCGGGGAAGTGGAAATCCAGGTCTGGATTGGGCCGCTGAAGAAGTGGATCACGATCAAGAAAGTGACCTATGATAAAGGTTATGGCCCTGGAGTGATGGCGTGGGAGTTTGAAGCACCCAAGCTTCGGCACGAACAACTGCACCAGTTTGTGGAACGGATGGTGGAGGTGCTGGAGAACAAAGTGGTCCAGGATCTGGCGGAGAGCCGCCGAGTGTAAGAAAGGAGTTGATGGGTCATGGGTAAGATGATACCTGAACCAATCGGGATGATGACGGTGCGACCGAATGGAGAGAATATCCAGATTGTGTTGCACAAAGACGACGACAATCAGGTGATCTTCCCGGCCGATCAGGAGTTGGTGCGGAGGATGATCGGGTTGATCGACCCGCCAAGCAGTGTGGTCACAGGTATGTATTCCAGTGGTTTGATGCTGTGGTTCTGCTGGGTTGTGCGAGACACACCGAATCCACGCGATCTGCGACTGGCAATCGCATTCCGGGACGTGTGGAATGATTTAGTGATTATGGACGGAGTGCAGTGGGCGACACTGCGAGACGAGCATCTGACTCCGTTTGTGGAACGTGAATAATTGAAACTTGGCGCTTGATGAGTCAAGTGCAGCACCTTTTGAGGTTTAACAAAACCTTGGAAGGTGCTTTTTTTGTGCCAAAAAGAGGTGGTGTATATAGTATTTTGGGATACGTTTTTCGGAGTGGGAAATGTTACACGCGGTAGTGGTGGCGGACGCGCTCGAAGTGGGCGCGGAGGCGGAGTGGGTGATGGAGATCATCGGGTGAGGTGCCGCAGGGGAAGGAGGAAAAAAGAGTGAGGAGGTTTCGATCGGTGGGGTAGTCTGTGGCTTGGTGGAGCAGTTTTAGAAAGGCACGGTCTTGTTGTTGGAGAATGTGGGAGACCCGGTCAGCGTGAGATTGGTTGACGTGGCGGAAATAGGCAACGATGTTGGGAAAGGTGAGGTTTTGAGTAGGGTGGGTGATGTGGGTTTGGGGATCATCGACTGTCATGGGATTAATATAATCGTGGTGAAAAGAAGTGGGAAAGACCCTTTGTATGGCTTGGGCGGCTGATCTGGCTTGAGTTCGGGGACATTGGAGTTGAAGGAGTTGGGGAAAGCCGGCTTCGAGAACGCCGTGTTGTGCACAGAGGAGAAAGTCGTGGTAGACAAGGGCGAGTTGTTGGAGAGGGGTGCTTGCCGGGGCGGAGTTGATTTGTCGGGGAGAAATTAGGGGAGGGGGGGTGTTGCGGTAGTGTTGAGCATTGCAATCATATTTTGATATGAGAAGCCTGTGTTCGGGGAGGTTGTGGGCAGCTAGAAGTGTTTTTTCGTAAGCTTTTTGGGCGGTGCCCAACCAAACGGCGTTTCTCCACCCGATGTTGAAGCTTTGTGGAGTGACGAAGAGAAGGTCTTTGCTCTCTAGATAGACCGTTTGGAAGTTGTCCTGAGAATTGGGGTGAATACCAAGCTGGTAAGAATTATTACTGGTGGCGCTGGGGGTAGTGGGGTGAAATAGGTGGCCATCGAGACGGAGAGCCCAGATGAGGTGCGCGAACAGGGCAGGTGAGAGTACGGACAGGTTGAAGTGGAGGCTGAGGTCTGGTTCCAGGTGAGGATCAAAGAGGCCGGTGTCGATGTAGCGACGGATGAGGGTGGTGACGGTGTGGGGGTGTTGAAAAGGACCCGGTGAGAGTTCGAGAGGGTTTTTGGCGCCTTTTTTGAATCCACAACAGCTCAAGATTTCGTGGGCAAAATCTGAGAGAGCTTTAGGCTTTGGTAGTTGGAGTTCTATTTCTGGTCCAGAGAGGGGAATGAGGTGGGCCAGGTGGTAGTAGGGAGATTCTTGAATTTCTACGGCGCGTCTTTCTTGGGAGGTGAGGCTGGCGGTTGAGGTAGGGTAGTGTTCGGGGTATTGTCTGATATGACGGCGAATGAGGTTGAGGTCTTGGCCGGAGAGTCCATTCCGGAGACGTTTGAGAATATAGTTGCGGTAAAGAGGAAGGATGTCTTGGGGTGAAGTGGGAGGTGGGTCTTGGTTTACAAGTTGTTGTAGTTGTGGGTCGGTGATGAACCATTCGATGGGGAAAGTGTCAAACAAGTTGATGGTTGCTTGGTAGTTTTCTGCCAAGACTTGGGTGATGGCCTCGTCAGTGACCCCGTGGCGATCGAGGCTGGTGGCGAGCTGTTCTAAAGCAGATAGCCTGAGTGACCAAGGAAGAAGAGAAGAGTGGAGGTTGTGTGATTGGAGGAAATTATCAATGTCTATGGCTGCTTTGCCCAGATGGGGGGAGTCGAAAAGGGTGTCTTTGGTGAAGCATCGGGCAAATCTGGTTTTTTGGTTGGTGAGGTGTAGGAGTTCTCGTGGGGAAAGAAATTCGAAGAGTTGATGGCGGTTGTGGTGACTGATGAGGTTGGAGATGATCTTGAAGTTGAAGGTGGGTCTGAGGCGGGTGATGGAAGTGAGAATCTGTCCAGGATCGGGTTGTGGGGAGTCGCCAAGCCAGGAGCCAAGATTCGGGTCGGAGAAGGCTAGGTTGGCGAGGGCGAAAGTGTCGGGACTGCTGAAAAAGTAATTGAGTAGTGGTGAACATTGTTGGTGGACTAGGCGGTGATAGGATTTGAAGACTTGTTGAGCTAGGCCATGGGAGAAAATGTCGATGAAGCTGATGTCTTGTGAAGTTTTGGAGGCGAGGGCTTCTTTGACAGAGGGAGTGAATAGGGGGAGCACGGTCTCAATTTGGGAAATAAGCTGTTGTTGTTCCAGATTGCCTTTGGGGGGGGTGATGTTGAGAAGTTCGAGGAGATCCTGGTGGCTGGGTTTGAAAGTAAGGCGTTCGGGAATGAGTTGTAGTATTTTTTCTTTCATATTATTAGTAGGGTTTGATTTAAAAAAGGGCGGGACTCTCAAGGTGCTGTCGGTATAGTGACAACAAATTGAGAGACCCGCGAGGCGCGCCGGGGATCAGATGGAGGTGGAGTACCGTTCGCCATCGGTGATTTGTGATGGCTCTGGGCCTACCTGTAACTGAACGTCGGTTAGCCGGGGCGGAGCGGTGTCAGGGGCGACGGGCACACCGAATAGTTCTTCGGCGGTGGGCGCTGCCACTTTCTGGTCCTGCTCCTGTACGGTGGTGGTTGGGTCGAGCATTGGAGTACTCCTCTACTCAATGAACGGAATGCGTTACAACCACACGATACCGGGTTATTATCCTATAGACCGCGGAAAAGTCAAGGATTACGGCTGGGGTGGAGTTGAGGAGATGTCTCTGATAGACTATCGGTCTAATGTTGGAGATATTGTTTGGAGCGGTGCGGGATAGCTAGTGTGGAAGAATGGGGGAAAGCTGACCGGCAACCGAGCTCTTTGAAATGATGATCGATTGATGTTTTGTTCTGGAAGAAAAGTCCAGAAAGGGCATGCTGATGAACCCGATGTTGTTGTTGGCGCTGGTGCTGATTTCGTTTACGTTTGGCTTTTGGATAACCTGGAATTTTCGGGAGCAGCTGGCTCGGCCAAGGATCCGCTTGTGGTATTGGCTGCTGATTGGGGTAGTTATCGTGGCTCTTGGTTTGGGACTAGCTGCCTTGACCCGATGGGTGTTTCTGGCCCCGGTTTGGTTGTTGGCTATGATCGCGGGAGCGTTGGTGGCTGACCGGATGTTTGTGCGCAAACCCAAGCGCACAGTGGCCGAGCTGATGGGTGAAGACGAAAGGAAACTGGGTATTGCCTATACGGGTGAGGGGAGTGAGGAAGCTCCTGACGATGCGGCATTTGTTGCGCAGATGGTGGGGGCCGAACCTGCGGTTCGGACTGGAGGCAGTGATGAAAGCTAGACTTTTGGGCAGTGTTCTAGTGCTGGTGATGGCGATAGCGTTGGTGTTGGGTGTCCAGCGAGAAATCGCAGCGCGAAACTACTATAGCAATTTGTCCCGATTTATTTCGATTGCAGCTGAAGAGCCTGGCATGGATTTTTATGTTGAGCTGATTGGGGAGGATGTCCGAGCCTATGACGAAGGGCGACTGCAGATTCGGGTAGACGATGGTGAGTTGTTTGTGGACGAGGTGTCGTCGGCGCAGGAAGGGTTATTTTGGCCGATGATGCTCCTGGGCGCCACCACCCTGGTTGTAATAGGCGTGGGAGTAGCGATAAGAGATCAAACGGGACAGCGGGTGGAGGATCTAGAAGTCCTGTCGACAGACCTTCTTGTTGGTAGTTGGTGGGAACGAGATTCAATGGAGGATGGTGATCCAACCTCTGATTTGGTTGATCATTCCGAAGACTTTGATTCTGGTGTGTACAGTTTCCAAAACGGAGGTGTTGATGGAAGCAGCGCTGGTTAATGGGCTGGTGACATCATGCCTGAGGCTGTCGAAGTGCAGTTGAATCAGTGGACCAACCTGAAATGGGTGGTGACTACGGTAACTTACGTAAATTAGCCCAGATTCTATATGTAAGAGGAGATGGGTAAGGAAGAGAACACGTATATTTGGTATGGGTGCGATGCTGGTTTGGGTGGCGGTGCTGGTGATGCTGCTGACCGGCAGCAACCAGTTGTTTCCGAGTGTTGACAACGGGACAGGTGAGCAGGGAGCCGAACTGGTCACTTTCTCGCATCGGGAAGAAAGCGAATGGGTGGTGTGGAGCGATCAGCTGGCGAGCTATGCCACCGAATACTCTGGTTTCCTGCTGGAGTTGACTGAGGATGCCAGTGGAGAAGAGCACCGCTACTTTGCGCAGTGGGCCAGCCTGGAACTGCTGGAGCTTGATGTCCAGGCGCTGGACCGGATCCAGAACTATGTCCACTGATCTGATCGATCGTGGTGAAGCTACCCCGAGGGTTTGTGTGGTCATCCGCACTAATCCCTCGGGTTTTTTTGTTTTGCAGAGCAGAATTTGTTTGAGGTGTGAGCTTGTGGCTTTGAGTGGTGAGATAAGAATCAAAACCTACTGAGTAGAATACATAGGCTTTGAAGTAGGGGATGAAGGGTGGTCATAGCATTGCCATGGGTGGTATCGAGTGATGCTACAGGTTCGGTCTGTGGAGACTAATTTGTGACTATAGGTTTTGCTTTGGGGGAATGGCTGGTAAAATAAGGAAAGAATGGATATCGCGTGATTTTTCTTATCTTTCGATCGCGAAGTACGTTGACATAGGGAAAAAGGAGTTGAGCTATGCGTTGGTGGATGATGGCAGGAATTCTAGTTGGGCTAGCGATGGTGCTAGTATTGGTAATCACTGCGCTGGGTTATGATCTGAGTGGTGTCGGGGCATTTATCTCTATGGTGTATGCTGTCGGTTTTGGGCTAGAGTGGGGGGCGGTGGCTGGAATCGCCGTGATGTTGGCGGATAAAGTGGAGATGCCCACAGAAAAAGTTCCAGATTGGTTTAAGACAATCTCTGGGATGTTAGTATCCCTGATTGTTGGGCTGTGGGGTGCTGCGGTAGTTCCTGATATTTTGAGGGCTACTTTCAAGGATGCGGAGTGGCTGAGTTTTCTGCGTGGTTTGTTCGTAAACCGGTTTTGGAATCTGTACGCCGATAATTCCTGGGTGCTGGTGGTGATTTTTGGCGCCATGGCGTACGTGGCGTATTGGTTGGTTATGGGGGTACGTAGACGGCGGCAGGAGCGCCACTCGCAGAAGCTGAAAGAGAACCGCTTACGAGGTTATCGGTCTCCGGTGGCTCCATCAGCTGATGAATAATCACGGGGGTGGAGGCGGTAGTTGCTGATCGCAGCTGAAGTTGTCTTTTGACGTTGGTAATATGGCCCACCTTGGGAGTTTGGGGACAAACAACAAGGTGGGTTTTTTCTGCTACTGTCAGGAGTGGTAGAAGACGACAAAATAGAAAGGTGTTGGTAAAGTTGGTTTAGGCTCACCGCTAGGTGGGTAAATGGATGACAAATAGTTTGTTACAGAGGGAAAAGCTGTTAGGATACGAGCAGTTGACCTGGAGAGATGGCACTTTTACAAGAAAGGGAAGGTGTGCGGTGAGAATTCGACCTGGCATAGTAGCTGTGGGGATTATTCTGTTTTTGTTGTGGATTGGATTTTTACTTCTGATAAGTCAAGCCGGAGTGATATAGGAGTGAGCATGAAGGGAAAACGGTCGGGAAACGATCATGTGGGGCGGCAGACGGCGATATTGTTGCTGGGGTTATTGGGTGTAGCCGTGGGCTGCTTGGAGTTGGGAAGGTGGTTTGTACAGCTACCGCCGGAGTG
>CAYNFZ010000052.1:0-9005 GCA_964396725.1 uncultured Pseudomonadales bacterium | reverse complement strand
CCCAAATCCCACCGCAAACAACCCCACCAACCCCACCAACATCACCATTTCCTTCAACCCAAATACCAAACTCGGTGCATTCATGCCCCCAGTTTAAATCATGGCTCGATTCAACTCCACCATTGTTTCCTTGCTCCAGTACCACCAGCAACGTTTGGCATTTGAAATTTAGCATTGAATTGAAATTTGCCTGCCCCTTGAAGCTTCAGCGAAGTTGGGGTCTTTGACATTTGAACCTCTTTCCCAACTTAACCCTACCCAACTAGACGCTATTCCTAGTTCGTTTAGCATTAAGCATTATTATTGTTTCCCAACCAAAAACTCCCACCAAGTTACACCTGCTAGGGTTAATCCCACACATAACCAGCTTGCAACATCTACCTGGCCACCACAATCCCTACTCACTACACATCATTAAGCTCCAACATCAAGCTCCACGCCCCACTCTCGTGTGGCGTGGCATCCTTTAACTTTCCGGAGCTTAAATCACTCCCACCTGTCCTTCCGTAGCTCTCTGACCTTAAAAGCTTTAGCAAAAGAGGTTTAGCGCAGGAGGAAGCAGCATTTAAGCCTTCATCCACGGCCTAGGCAGCCGTGGTCTTCTACCAAGGGTGATAAACCACATCCCCTGAACCAATTACTCTAGGAAACCTTCTATCAATCGCTACTTCGCTGCTTTTCCATTCTCTACTCTCTCAGTCACCAACCCCCTGTCCGGCACCTCTGGCTTCTTCTCCATTACCGCAAGCTCTCGCACATCACGTTCCCTCAACCAATCCATTCCTCGCACAATCTCTTCATCCGACCAATTGTTATCCACCAACGTTCTCCTGTGGACAAACATCAACTGAATACATGTTTGCAAAATACCTACATCACCAACCTCCTCACCCCATGACTCTTGCTCAAACAAATAATTCACCATATCCATCAGTTTCCACATCGCCCTAAGCGCTTCCCATTCCCCTTGTCTCTCAGTAAACAATCCACTCACATCTCGATTTCGCAACAACGCCACTCCACCTGTCAAATCCTTTTCACTCCATCCACGTTGAACCAACACCCGAGCACACGGTGAAAATAATCTTTCGCACGCTCCCATTGTGGTTCCATCATAGGACGCATTTGGAGAATCCAAATCCCAAGGCAAACCCTCTACTATCAAAGTTGACACCAATTCATCCAACACCCCACAATTCAGACACTCTCGCCCCGCAAACAGTTTCTCCTGTTTTACCAACAACCCCTGTTCCTTTCCCACCTTTTCCTCCTTCAAAGAACTTTTCCCGAGTATCAAGAATACCTTATCCCATGGCACTCTCATCGAGCATAAATTGGCGAATTATACCAAACCCCCGTAACCACTCAAGTCCCCTTAGCTCAAAACCATCATTCACCCTCAATCACATCAATCATCAACTATCGATTTATCGCCAATTACTTCCGTCCCGACACCAACCTCTTCAACTCCGCTACTCCTCTCCCATCTCTCCCCACCATCTTTGCACCCACAACTCCTTCATCATCCACATCTACCACTAACTGCCAACCTCGATCTCTCGACAACTTCAACTCTCTCCGCCTTCGTTCTGGCGACAACCCGCCCCACTCCAACCACTCTCCATTTGCTACTACCTCCTCCAAATCCGCTTCCCATCTACTTATATCCTTCCGCCGAACATCTCTAATCTCAAAGCCCCAAATTATAAATTGTTTGACAAACTTCCTCAATAAAGTCACCCCCAACTCATCCAGATCTTCCACCAACATCAACGCTTCTCGCTTCCCCTCAGTCAAACCCCTCCGCCACTTTTTCCTTACTCGATCCCACTCTCCATCGGTACCTCTAGAATCACCACAAACAACCTCCCACTCTTCTCTCATTTTCTCCCCCCGGTTCCACCGTTCAACCATCACCTTGTCTTCAAAACACACATCCATCACCCATCCCACTCTACCATGGAAATCATTCTCCTCCACCCACAACACCCTCATATATTTTCCCTCTCCCAAATCCAACCTTTCCCCACCTTTATCTTCATAAAAGCCAAACTTTTTTCCTTGCAAATCATCTGCTAATCCTTCCACCGGCCTCCCCATCCGCACTCTTCTCGATCCGTGAGCCAACCCCGCCACTTCTTCCACATACCCACCAAATCGTTCCCACTCCTCCTGCCCCACTCGGCACCCACTCCTACTCAAGCGCTCCCGTACCAATCCCATAAAATCCCCCCACCGTTCTCTTAAAGTGCCATTGTAAGCCCCACCCACCAACGCCCCTTTATCGATCCTCCCCTTATATTTTCTGGAATACGCCTCCCCCTCCAACCACATCGGTGACTTCCTCGTCTCCTTCGCACTCGACCAAAAACTATCGCTCCTGGTTATATCCGCATACACCAAACTTCTCGATTCTGGATACACTCTCCCCAAATCATCATCTGACCTGCCCATCAACTCTCTCAGCTGCCCCAGAGAAGCTCCCAGGTTTCCACACAGTTGATCCGCAAAACACCCCAACACCCGCGCCACCCGCGCCACCTCCAACCTCTCTGCCTCCTTCTTGGCAATTTGCTTCACCTCATCCTCTATCACCCATCCCCGCCGCATCAAACTGGCTATCACTCTCGCTCCTCTACCCGAAATAAACTCTGGATGGTAATACAACCACAACGCCAACCTTCCTCGCCAATCCATTCCGTCTTCCACCTCATCTTCCTCAGGAATATCTATCAATTCATCTTCACCTATTCCAGGCTCGACCAATCGATCCATCGCTACTTCTTCCCCATCTGCCCTCTCAGCTTCCTCTGGATTCACCCCCAACAGAGTCGCCAACTCCACCACCTCTTCATCTTTTTGCTGCAATCTTTCTCCCATAAGTCCGCCGATTTTACCGTCAAACCCCCCAAACCTCAAGCCGCAACCTATAACATGATATAATACCAATTCTCGTTCGCCCCTTACCATTCACCCAATCGCTCACAACTTCTCTTTATATACAGCATGGGAATGACCTCATAACTCCAGGAGGATTAAATGAACCACTCGACCCGCCTTGAGGCAACTGAGTTGCTAGGATTTGGTCTCTTCATGTTATTCGTCGGAGCATTTGCCGGCTACTTCATTGGTGTTGACCTCGCCCCCTCCGTCACCATAAACACTCCCGATCAGGCAGCGCTCCAGGTCACCATCACCCAACTCGCCGAGAACACTCCCAACGGCTTCTACTACATCTACCAACAAGAGCGCCCAAACTCGGAAAGAGATCCTGTATTCTAGGTCATCGGAGATCTCGCCATCCAGACCCATCAAACGTCTCTAGGTTGGTCTGACCCCTACGCTTTCACCCTCCAGCAAGCCACACAGCTTGGCGAGCTCCTCCCTCTTGACACATCAGCTCCCCCAGGAAACCGTCTCCAGTACGATGCACAAACCGACGCCCTCTCTACACCCAAACAACATATTCTCAACTATGCTCTAACCTACTTCCCCAACCAAGACGTTCGCAGCTGGGGCATCGCCTGGACCACCCTCTTCATGGCCAACGAAGAGTACACAGTTGTCGCATTTCTAGATATTCGCAACGAGCTCCATATCTCCCATATCACACTCTCAGAGTTTTCCAACCCACCCCAGTAAGAAATGTTCTAACATGCTCAAGGAGAGATAATGTTCACCCCATACCGCTTCCATTTTTCGCGAGTATTTTTCCTCGGACTCGTTCTGATCTTGCTGTCCACTCTGCTGGTTGGCTGCTCTGAATACACCCCAACCCCGACAGCCACCCCCACCGATATCACCTCGGGAAATCCTCTCAAAGACCGCTTCCCCGATGGCTTCTACTGGGCTCCAGACCACGTTCACCAGGATCCAGAGACAGATCCCATTTTCTGGGTTTCCGGTGACTTCGCCCTCGAAATGTCCCAAACACCTGATGGTTGATCCCAACCCAGGCTTTGTGATCTGGCGTACTTAGCCTCCCTCCCCACCGTCCACACCATCGAACCCAATTCTTCCAACAACGCTCTCACCTACGATGAGGGTGCAAACACCATTCTCCTCTACGGTGAACCAGTCCTTAACTTTGTTCAAGAGTGCTACCTCCCCAACGAACGGGTTTTTTGGGGATTTGCCTGGATGAGCTTCGTGGGCGCCAATGAAAACCGGGCTACCCTACTCCGATTCGATCTGGAGTACAACTATTACCCCACGCATTTTCGCTTATCCGACTACGAAGTCACAGATTGTCATTAGTCCCGTTCTGCTCACCCACAAGCCATCTCGCCTCGCGCCTGATGGCTTTTTTCATGCCTAACCGCTTATGGCATGACCTGGCTCCACCAGGTGCCTAACCGCTTATTAGATAACCCCGCTTTGCGGGGTAAACCCTAACCGCTTATTGGGCAACCCCGTGCCGTGCCACTCCGCTGTGCCATTCTGCTGAGTCCATCCGAAGTCTTGACGAAGGAGGAAAGCCTCGTGCGAAAGATGAAAGCTCTTTGCGAAGAGTGGAAACCTTAGCGAAGTGGGGTCATTCGAATTTAGGATTTATCCCCTTTGGAGCTTCGTCATTAGGTTTTAGAATTTCGTTTCCTACTTCCTCTCATCCACCGCATACACGTGCACTTCCAGGTCCTTGTCATAATCCAACACTTCATCTTCACTAAATATGATCGCCCGCTCCTTAGCCGCTCCCTCTTCACTATCAGACGCATGAATCAAATTCTGCTGCTGGCTCATGGCAAAGTCTCCTCGTATCGATCCCGCATCCGCCACTCGAGCCAAAGTCACTCCGGTAATTATCCGCACCGCATCAATACACTCTACCCCTTCCCACAACATCGCCACAATTGGCGAACTCTTCATATATTTCTTTAAATTCCCAAAAAACGATTTTCCCTTGTGATGCTTGTACCACTCATCCAGAATCTCGTCCGTCAACACCATCATCTTCATCCCGATCAGCTTCAGCCCTTTTCTCTCGAACCGGCTTACGATCTCCCCCACCAGACCTCGTTGCAGCCCATCCGGCTTCACCAAAATCACCGCTTGTTGGATCGCTACTGCCATACTTCCTCCTAAAATAACACCTGCTAATTTCCAGTCTCAAAATTATACCACCCCCATCCCCATCCTAGACCCTCCACCAGCTCTACTTCACCAATCGGCCGATACCCCACCTCCACTCGTCTACTCATCGTTTCTCCCTCATGGCTCCAGATTATAACAAACACGCCTACCACATCAGGTAACTACCCCAACCTAGTAAGCTACGTCAACCCCACCTTCCTCCATAAAAAAACCGGCGAACCGAGTTCATGGTAAAACCATTCCCTCAGCCCACCGGCCAATATTCAAATCGATACAAGCTACTCGAGCCATACTCGGCCCAAGCCAGCCTGCCTATCGCTAGTCAATCAGATAAACTAGTTCTTCACCCTCACGAACTAATCGCTGCAAATCTTCGGGCCGCAACCAGCCATCAAAGGCAAGAACTCCCGTCCCAACCAGGTGATCCAGACGCGAACCAAAAGTCAGATCCACCAGGGCCGCATCGAGAGAGCTCCCGACCGGCATCACGTAGGCCTGCACCTCACCACAGCGTGGCGATTGTTCCAGCTAAGCGGGAATTCTGGATCCAGCTGCAGGTCGTCCACTTGCTCCAAGTAGCCTCCCAACAACTCCGCAAAGGCGACATCGACAACGGCAAGGCAAGATCGTCGCATCTCATCTGCCCAAGGCAGAGATTTTGCCAACTCTCTCAATCTTCCCGCTGTCTGCTGTGCAGCACTGGCCGCTTCGACCAGCAGCTGCAATCTTCTCGACGGTTGCACGATACCTGCTTCCATGGTCATCTGAGTTTCTCCTTGAGTTACTCGACCACAGCCAACGAATAGCCCCATGACTATCACAGGACCAGCTGCCATAACTGCAGTGGATCATGCACCAACAGTCCAGACCAAGCGACCTACCCTTGGCTCAAATCTGATGACCAACTTCTTCCACGGCAGCTAAGTAACCCCTTTAAAGGCCTCACCTTTAAAGGGTATATCAAACTACATCAGCCACTTAACCGCCGTGGATCATCATATTATCAAAGAACCACTCCCCACCAGATTGCACACATTTTACCCGAACTTTCTCCAAACACAATTCCTCCCCCCTTCCCAGTCAAACTGATACAATCACCCCAATCCCGCGGTTGCACCTTCACACACACAGCTTCACAACCCATACCAGGAGGCTACAAATGCTCTCTCTACTCGGTAATTTCCTCAGATTTATCCTCCGCGTCATCACCCACCGATACACTACCTATATCTTTTTCATCGTCGTTACCGCACTCAACCTTACACTCTCACTCGTCTCGATTCACTTCTACAACTCACCCCTCGCCCACTCCGAGGAACACAACCCTGTTTTTTACAGCCTTTGCTCTCTCCACGATGTCATCCCATCCCCCGACTGGACCTTGGACTACACCAACTCCAACTACGTCGAGATCTACGGCGCCTCCATCACTTTCTCTGATTCCTACACCGTAAACCTATCCAACTGGACCATGGCTCAAATAGAAATCCTCCAAGATATCCACATCGGAGTGCCATTCAACCTCGAGGTTATCCCCGGACCCAGACCCAACACCTACAACCTCATTCCCCAAGGAAACTACGCCCAGATCACCTTCACCAACGTCTCCGGGGAACTTGTTCCATCTCTCGTCATCTGGAAAATCAACCCGTCATCTCAAGACTGCTACTCACCCCTCTCCATACCTATTCCCGAAGTCCCCGAAGCCTAGAAAAAACCACTGTCACCCCCATCCAGGATCCACCTCGGCTCCTGGATTTTTTCTTGAGTTAATTATCAAATTATCGCTATTAAACAGTTTGGCATTTGTAATTAAACATTTATCATTTGCCTGAAAGGCATAAAAAAAGCCCGCACCAAGCTCATGCTCAATGCGGGAATAGTCCCAATAAATGACTCGACGAATTACTCGAGCAAAAGCCGTGAGACCTTTTCTCTAGCCGAAATCTGCTCTCCATCGGAAACCAGTTTCGAACCAAAAGGCATCCATGACTCACCCATCATGTTGATCAATAGATGGATGCTTACGTAACCCACCACTCGCTGCCCAGGCTCCAACTTTGCCTCAGGGAAATCTGCCGGCGAAAACCGCGGTATCACCTCAAAAGTTTCTGGATCTACCCCTGTCTGTACAATCACGCAACGCACTGGGCGCTCTCTTACAATTTCCAAAGCTCGAGATAGAATCACCCGTACGTGATCTGGGCTAGTCGGTGCCACTCTAAATTGCTTCCTCACCTCTTCCCAGGATACATACCCCAGAGGAACAGTTGTAGGCGTAGGTCGTATATGGGGAATCGGCCCAGGCTGATCCGCCCCTCCACACTTCTCCACTTGCACTTCTCGTCTCGCTATGTCCCACACCAAAGCTAGCCACCGAGGCATCTGGTTCATCCTTTCTTGGAGAGAATCCGTCGAAACACTGGATATATCATCGCCGCCAATCGGCGACTAAAGAAACTCGACCCCAGCAGTAAAACAAATCCATACTCTTGGCGTACCAATTCCAGGAAGGCAGATTCCACTTCCCACCAAGGCAAATCTAATACGTCAATGCGAATCGCGTCCTCAGTAACCGTGACCCGCTCCTCCCCAAACGCCTCCACCGCTCGCGGTTCCAGAATCGACCAAGTTAGATGTTTAGGGCGCACAAAACTGTAGTACAAGAAACTACCTCCCAAGGATTCCGTCACCTGAAGAATTACCACTCTCATCACTACACTCCTCTCTGGTTATTCCTACGCTTTCAAGAGTAATCCACCCACGTCTACAATGTAAGATTCATGAGGTAATTCAACACTCAAACAAGTTAGCCCAATAAACAACAAGCTTCTCATCACTCGCGCCTGAGGTCGTGGACATTGACCACACTGAAGCCCCTTCAAGACATTCAACATCACCAACCCTTGGGGTACAGAAATCAGTGCAAACGGGACTCCGGTATCAGCAACAGATTTCAGCACAAATTTCATGTCATCAGTGACTTTAAATCCAAACCTCCTGTTCTTTCTTCCTGTTACTCGAGCACCCGGAGCCAGCGGTATTCCTAGATTCGACAAAGCCAGGAACATCACATCCCGAACCAGTTGTGATACTGTAACTACTTCTTTTCGCATCCGATGGTAGTATTCCAGCTCGATGATCTCCTCAACTTGGGCCACAGACAACACGACCGGATCCCACTTACCATCAGCCACCATCTCCATAGCCTTCTTCAGTGTCAAAGATATGCTGATCGACATCCGCATAGTGTCTCTTCTAGACATTTTCCACTCCTCACAAAAGATCGTTCACTATCATTCATTTCGAAATATCGAATCAATTGGTAACGTGCAATTCGGGTCAGAGCCACAATTGTACCACTCAGCTCACCTGCATAAACGCAAGCTCACTTGCCTCGCTCAGCGGGGGCTTGCCCACCCACTCGACCAAATCGATTTCAGACAGTGCTATCCTTCAGCAACAATTCACACCTATGCATCACACTCATCCTAAATCATCCCTAGAACAAAACGGGGTATCACGCTACTTACCCCTTATCAAATTTGGAACTTGGAAATTGTTGATTGTAATTTGTTTGATATTTGGTACTTGTTGATTGGTGATTGTTCACATCTTGCCTCTATTTATTTCCCCAACAACTCCCCCACCAAATCTCCTAATCCTCCAACCTCTTCCTTCTTGGGCTTAAAGTACCCAAACTCCTTGATCTTCTTCTCCAACATCTCGGCATACGCTTCATCTTTCTCCAACAATGCCTGAAACTTATACACCGTCGCCGTCCCCAGCTTCAGCTCCTCGGCTATCTCATACGCATTCCATCCCGACAAAGTCATCACCCCCACCATCAGTCTCTTGGCTGCCATCACCCGCTCCGCTTCGGCATCTATGGCGGCTTCATTCGCCTGCGG
>CAYNFZ010000051.1:0-9056 GCA_964396725.1 uncultured Pseudomonadales bacterium | reverse complement strand
CCAGTGGCGGGGTCGTAAGGAAGGGCAGGAAGATAAGTGGGGACTACGACTGTGCCCAAATCAGCTCCAGTTGCTCCAATATCTTGAGGAGTGGTGGTGATGAGAGGAGTTCCGGGGGGATTTTCTGGGAGATCGCCATCGTTCTCTGCGGCGTATTGGTAGACTGCGTTAGTTAAGGCGTAAAGGTCGGATCTTCTCTGGGTATCGCGAGCAGATGCGAATTGACGAGAAGGATTAACAGCAACCAAGACAACAGCAGCAAGAATGCCGATGATTCCAATAACAACCAGCAACTCAATGAGGGTGAAACCTTGCTGCAGGGCAGTAGTCAGTTTGTTTGACTTATGCATCAAAGATTTCACCTCCTTTCCGATGAATGGCAGATTAATTTGAATCTGCGATTTCTGCATTATATAAACTGTAACAGGGTGTAGAAGGCCTTGTCAATGATGGGGATGGGGGGCGACAGAAGAATGACTATTGTTCGGGAATAAATTGGATGGTTTGTTCTTGAAGGATGGAGATGGCTTCTTGGATTTTGGCTTGATTGAGAAGTTGCGAGGCAGAAGTATCAACAGAGGGTCGGCGTAATTTGAGCAAGTTTCTGGTGATAGTAAAAGCTGAAAAGACGAATGCACCAACAGATACTATTAAGAAAATGTTGCCGATGAGATTGAAGGGGTTGGTTTTGGAGAAGCTAGGAGAGAGAGGTTGATTAAAGTTGATGTTCATTTATTTAAACGATTCTCTGATATATATATTACAATTGATTTCCAGGTTCCAGATGGTGTCGGATTCGAAAGCTTTTTCAGAGTTAATACTGATAATTTCTACGATGTAGGGTATTTTTTCGAACTTTTTGAGGAATTCAAGAAAGTTGGGAATGTCGGTAGATAGGGAGATTTTAACTGGAAGGTATTTTTCTTGAGTGCCTCTTGGGCCAGAGGCATTGAATTTAAGACTGACGCTGGTTGTGTGGGCTTGGCCGATGGCTTCGACGGTGCGGACAAATTCAACCAGTTGGGTTTCGTTGGAAGGCAGGGTGTTCAAAATGGTATCGATTTCGAGATCGGAATTATCGATAAAAAGCATTGCGTCTTGAAGGTTGATGTTACCTTGAATAGTGGAGACAATTTGGGTTTTGGTGAGCTGGATTTGACTGGTTTGTTTGGAAGTTAGATGTGAAAGGAAAATGATGATACCGAGTAGGATGAGGATGATAATAGAGGAAAGTTGAAGGAGAGAAAGAGAACGGCGGTGGATGTGCTCAGCGGAGTTGAGATTGTATTGGCGTTTGGATGGTGGTGGCGAGGTGGAGGGTGGGGAAGCGGGAGAAGATGATGATGTTGGCGAAGATGAGAGGGATTGTGAAGATGGTGTGGAAGTTGGTTGTTGAATTGATGGGAATGGTTTCGCCACGGCTGGAGGGGAAGAAGGAGGCGTGGGCGTGGATGATGGTAGAGTTGGGGTGTGAGATATTGACATGTTATGGTTTCGATGGTTTGAGTTTTAAGGATAAGGCAAATTCGATATTGTATGGGTTTTCCAGAGAAGGAAGAGGAATGTCGACGAGGGAGAAGAGGTTGGTGTTGAGCAGATTTTCTTGATAAAGAAAGAGGGTGGCGCGATCGGGGGCGATGCCTAAAATGGAGGCTGATTGGCGAGATCTGTCATATTTGATGCTGTTGAGTTTGATGGTGGTAGGTTTGGTTTGGTAGATGGTTTGGAGTATGGAGATGGGAGCGGCTTTTTGAGGAAAGAGTTTAGTGATGGTACGACTGGCTTTGTTGAGTGAGGAAACTAGATTGGAATCGTAAGTGAATTGTGCGCTTTGGGATTCGGTTTGTTTGAGGAGTTGTTGCTGGCGAACTAGCTGGAGAGTGAGGAAAGAGAGGGTAAGGCCCAACAACACAAGACTGATGATGTTGAAAATAATGCTGCCCTGGATTTTGGATTTGATTAGATTATGTTGGCGTTCGGCGTCAAAAGCAGCTTGGAGTCGATCGGGAAGAAGATTGATACTCAGACCGCTACTGGGAGAAGCGATGTTGGTTTTGGCGGCTGCATAAGCTTGGTGAAAACTTGGTTCGACAGAGGGAATGTGGAGAAGTTCGACTGATTGGTTGAGGAATTTGCTTAACCAGTTGGCCAACTCTGGGCTGGCGCTTTCGCCACTTAAAAGATAGCGGAGTTTGGTGGCCTGGGGGTGTTTGGTTTGATAATGGTTGATGAGCGATTGAACTGATTGACTGGTGGCTTGCAGGGAAGATTGGGTGGTGGAATTGTTGTTGGATGTCTGATACTGGTTGGTGAGAGTTAAGGTGGAAAGGCCGTTAACTAAGAGAGAAGAAGTGCTACCGTAGGGGTTGATTTCGATGAGGATGGCAGGGGTAGTGTAGTCAAGTGAAACAATGCGAGTGATGGCGGAGGCAGAAGGTTCGAAGCTGATGGGCTTGATACCGGCAGTTTCGAAGGTGGAAACTAATTGGTCAAGTACATCTTTTTTGACGGCAACAATGACGATTTCTAATTTATCTTTGGTTTGGGAGATGAGTTTCCAATCGAAGTAGATTTGATCTTTGGGGAGGGGAAAGATTTTCTCGATTTGCCACTTGAGAGCCTCGGTAACATCGGTAAGGTCCATTTTGGGAAGAGTGTAGGTGCGGGAAAAAGAGTGGTATTCGGGTAAACTGACGGCGGCATAGGGGGAAGAAAAGCTAACGGTACTGAGAAGTTTCTGGACTGCTTTGACTAGACCTTTTTGGTCGATAACGCCGTGGTCAAAAATTGCAGGGGAGAGGGGAACTTGAGTAGTGAATTTGACTTGACCATTTCCGGAAAGAGAGATGGCTCTGATGGCAGTTTGGCTGATGGAAAGGCCAAAATAGTCTTTTCTAAATAGGTTGGTGGGCAGGAATGTCATAGGGGCCAATAACTAATTGCACCTGATTTGAGGTGACATGATGAGTTTAGCATTGTTGAGATAGAGCTCCAATCGTTATTCTGTGACAGAAGCTTGTGCTAGACCCGGAAATCAGGGGTATGTATGATGAAGAGGAAGATGAAGGGAAGAACTGTTGGATTTACGCTAATTGAAATCTTGGTTACGATTGCATCTTTGAGTGTGTTTTTTGGGGCGTTGGTGGTGGTGTTTTCGAGTGTGACTAATATTGTAGGTGAAGCGAGGATGAGAGCAGTGGCGGTAGCCTTGGCCAATGATAAGCTAGAGGAGATTCGGAATTTGTCATATAACGATGTAGGGACGGTGGGGGGTATCCCTGATGGAGTGCTGAACCAGGATGAGACGATGACGGTGCATGGACAGGAATATCAGGTGCATACTACTGTAGTGTATGTGGATGATGAGTTTGATGATCAGGCTCCAACGGATCCGATTCCAACGGATTATAAAAGGTCGAGTGTGTCGGTAGCGTGGGGAGGATTGTTTGCTTCAAAAACGCCGGTGTATCTGGTGTCTGACTCTGCGCCTGACGGGTTGGAGATGAATGAAGGGGGAGGCACTCTGATAGTGGAAGTGATTAATGCAAGTGGAGAACCAGTAGGAGGAGCGAGTGTGAGCGTGTATTCAGACCAAGTGAATCCGGTGGTGGATATTGAGGCTTTGAGTGATAGTGAGGGGAGATTGATGTTGCCTGGGGCGCCTGAATGCCCGGGTGAGTGTTATGAGATTAATGTGACCAAGTCGGGATACTCGAGTGATCGAACGTACAGTAGTAGTGAAGTGACCAATCCAGATCAGTCGCACGTAAATGTGCTGGAAGGACAAGTTAGTCAGGTGGTGTTGAAAATTGATTTGTTGAGTTCGCTGAGTTTCACGGTAACTGGATCGAGAGAAACGGGATATCCGCCATTTATGGGAGTGGAGTTTATCCTACGCGGGGCAAAAACGATTGGGACGGATGCAGCTGACAAACCGGTGTATAAGTACACAAAAAATATTGTGACAAGTTATGGTGGAGTGGCGTCGGTGAGTGATATCGAGTGGGACAAGTACACACTGGAGTTACCGACGGGATCGAGTGTAGATTTTGCTGGTTCAAGTCCGATTAGTCCGTTTTCATTGCTGCCGGGCCAGAATCGAGCAGTAAAGATGGTGGTGGCTCCGGCTAGTGTAAATACAATGCTGGTGGTGACGATAAATATTAGTGAGGCACCGATTGCGAGTGCCTCGGTGACGTTGAAAGGCCCGGCGAGTTATATAGCAACTAAGTCAGGAGGGCTGGCAGGAGCTGGAGATGTGGGACAGGTCTTGTTTTCAAATTTGGTGGCGGGAAATTATGACTTATGGGTGAAAAAACAAGGGTTTATAGAAGCCACAGGGAGTTCGATTGTGAGTGGCGATCAAATCAAGGCTTTTGTGTTAAATGAGGAATAATAAAGCCTATAAAGGATTTAAGATGGATAGAGAGAGTCAACAACGTGGAGTGACTTTGGTGGAGCTTTTGGTATCGATGTTTGTGTTTAGCGTGATAGTAATAATGTTGGTAACTTTTTTTAATTATTTCTTTGATAGTTATTATTTTACTTTTCATGAAACTCAGTCGATTGATGAAGCCAAATATGTGGTAGATAAAATATCTTCAGAAATTCGGGAAGCTCAAACTAGTGAAGAGGGGGCTTATCCTTTGGTGGTGGCGGATGATGCTGAAATTGCTATTTTTTGTGATGCCGATGATGATGGGAAAGTGGAGCGAGTGAGGTACTTTTTGGATGGAACGCAGCTGAAAAGAGGGATGATAGAGCCGGGGAATCCTCCAGATGTATATCTGCCAGCCAATGAGGTGGTGCAGGTGGTGAGTGATTATATACAAAATGGAGCAAACCCGGTGTTTTATTATTACAATGGGAATTGGCCCGGGGATGTGGTGAATAATCCTTTGGGGATTGCATACCGGATGCTGGAGACGAGATTGGTAGAGGTGGATTTGATGGTGAATACTGGACCGGGGACAATAGAGGATGTGAGGATTAGTACTAAAGCGATGATTAGGAATTTAAAAACTAATTATTGAGGTAAATGACAGAAAAAAATCAAGGAAGCGTATCGGTGTTTGTGTTGATGATAGGCACGGTGTTTTCGGTGCTGGTAGGAGGGGTGGTGCTGTTTGGGGCAATGGAGTTTAGTAATGTGAGAAGAACGGAATCAAGATATAACGCGCTTTCGATTGCTGAGGCTGGAATACATTATTATCGGTGGCATTTAGCGCATAATCCTAATGATTTTCAGGATGGTATTGGAGAGCCTGGACCTTATGAGCATGGCTACAGTGATTCGGTGTCGGGGGTGGCGGGAAAGTATAGTTTGGAGATCATTCCTCCCGAGGTGGGGTCGGAAATTGTGACGATTAAATCGACCGGATGGACGGATCAATATCCAGGGGTAAGGCGGACAGTAACGGCTAGGTTTGGTCCTGAACCATTAACGAGATTTTCGTTTTTGCATAATGCGAATGTGTGGTTTGGCAGTGGTTTGACGGTATATGGAGAGGTGTTAAGTAATGGTGGAATAAGAATGGATGGGACAAATGAATCAGTGGTCCAGTCGATGAAGGAAACCTATACTTGCGGAAGTGAAACTGGGTGTTCACCTTCTCAGACAAAACCAGGAGTGTGGGGTAGTGGTGGCCCTGCTAGCTTATGGGAATTTCCAGTACCTTTTTTTGATTTTGATAGTGTGGTGACAGATTTCAACTTGATGAGACAATCGGCCCAAGATAGTGGGGTGTATTTACCCAACTCGAGTAATTGGGGTTATCATGTGGTGTTTAATGCAGATGGAACGGCTTCTGTCTATGAAGTAACTGTTGCTGGCAATCGCTCGGGTTGGTCGGTGGAAAATGGGTGTGAAAATCTGTATCAAGCAATAAATTCTCAAACCTTGTTGGGAACATATGATCTGGATGACAATCGAATCATATATGCGGAAGATACGGTGTGGGTGGATGGGACAGTGAATGGGGATGCGACAGTGGTCGCGGCGAGATTGCCGGTGGGAACTTATACGACGAACATGTGGATTAATGGCAATGTGGTGTATTCGACAACGGATGGGTCAGATAACTTGGGTTTGATTGCACAGAATAATATTATGTATGTGAGAAATTTGCCGAATGAGTTTGTGATAAATGCGGCGATGATGGCACAGGCGGGAAGAATCATGAGGCATCACTATAATTATTGGGGATGCTCGAGTTCGAGTTATGCACGGCGGGACAAGTTAACGATTTGGGGGTCGGTGATTAGTAATCAAAAGTCCTATTGGAATTTTTCGGGTTGGTCTGGATTACAGTCTGGGTTTTATGAACGGGATATTACCTTTAATCAAAATGCGGCCGAGATTCCTTCGCCGTATTTTCCAGCGACTTCGGACAAAGGGATTTTGAGTTGGGAAGAAGATTGAGTTAGCGAGCGTTTTGGATGTTGTTGACGACCGAGTAAATGGGGGTGATGACTGAGAGGATCATGATGCCGACGCAAATGCCGACGATGAGCATGAGAACGGGTTCTAAAATTTCGGTGGCTTTTTTGACTCCAGTTTCAACTTCTTCGGCATAGAAGTTTCCAAGATCACGGAGGGTTTCGTCGAGAGTACCGGAGCGTTCACCGGCAGCAATCATTTGAGTGAGAAGGGGAGGGAAAACTCGGTTTTGTTTAATGGCTTCGGATAGGGTTTGGCCCTTAGTTACGCTTGCGATAACGATTTGAGCTTTGCTTCTGTAGGGTGGATATGACATGGAGTTTAAGGAGATTTCGAGAGATTGGGTAATGGGAACTCCACTTCCGAGGAGAGTAGAAAAGCTACGGCAAAAGCGAGCGATATCGATTTGTTTGAGGAGGTTTTTGACGATAGGGATGGGGGTAAAGGCTCGAATTAAGGTTTGCTTACCGAATTTGGTACGAAGAAAAAGAATGAGGCTGACAATGACGACTAGGGAGATGACCAAAATAAGAAGGCGGTTGTCGTTGATGACGAGACTGAGTTCAAAGAGAAGGCGGGTGGGAGCGGCGAGGGGAAGTTTCAAGTTGAGAAAGACGCGTCCGATTTGAGGGAGAACGAAAAACATCATGATGACTCCGATACCGAGCATGGCACTGAAGACCACCGCTGGATAGAGAAGAGCGCTGCCGATTTTGTTTTTGAGGCTGTGTTCGGAGCGGAGTTCGACTTCGATTTGGGAGAATGATTGAGCCAGAGTACCGCTGACTTCTCCGGCTTTGGTAATGGTGATGAAAAAGTTGTCGAAAGAATTGGGATAGCGGGCAAGAATTCCAGATAGAGATTGGCCATGTTTGAGGCCAAAGCTCAAATCATCGAGAATTTTTTTGGTGGTGGGGTGAGTGGCTTCTTCGGAGATAACGCTGATACTTTCGGTGATGGAGAGCCCGGATTTGAGCATGGTGGCGATGTACCGGCTCAAGTTGATTTTTTCGATCAAGGGGAGAGAGTGGCGAAGGTTGGATTGTTGATCGATGCTTTTGATGGATAGAGGGGTGAGTCCTTTTTTTTGGAGTTCGGAGGCGACTTCTTCGCGACTGACAGCACTAGTAGTGGATTGGATAGATTGGTTGTTGGCATCAAGGGCGCGATATGAAAAGACGGGCATAATAGTGATTGGCGGTTATTCTCTCATGACTCGAAGCGCTTCTTCTAAGGTGGTGATACCAGCAGCGGCTTTGTTGATACCATCTTCGAGGAGTTTGGTCATGCCGTTTTTGAGGGCTTGAGCTTCGATATCGTTGGCTGAGGAGCGTTTGATAATTAAGTTTCTAATGTGAGTGTCGATTTCCATGATTTCATAGATACCGATACGACCTTTGTAACCTGACATACCGCATTCTTTGCAGCCTTGGCCTGTGTAAAAGTTCTCGACGGTGACGGGTTCGCCGAGGGCACGTTCGATGGATTCGAGAATATGCTTTTCGGGGGTATATTTAGTGATGCAGGAGGAGCAGATACGGCGGACTAAGCGTTGGGCGATGATAAGATTGACGGTGGAGGCGACGAGAAAACCTTGGGCGCCCATATCTAAAAAACGAGGAATGGCGCCGGAAGCGTTGTTGGTATGGAGGGTAGATAATACAAGGTGACCAGTGAGGGCTGAGTGGATGGCGATTTCGGCAGTTTCTGCGTCTCGGATTTCTCCAATCATGATAATGTCTGGATCGTGGCGAAGAAGAGACCTTAGACCCGCGGCAAAGGTGAGGCCGGTAGCGGTGTTGACTTGAACTTGGTTGACTCGTTTGACGCCGTACTCGACTGGATCTTCGATGGTAGTGAGTTTGACTTCTGGAGTGTTGAGCATGTTGAGGATGGAATAGAGAGTGGTGGTTTTACCGGAACCAGTAGGGCCGGTTACGAGAATCATGCCATGTGGTCGTTTGATGTTTCTGGTGATGAGTTCGAGGGAATTACCGGTGAAACCGAGCTCTTCTAGGCTTAAAGGGCGGGCTGATTCTGCAAGAAGGCGCAGGACGACGTTTTCGCCAAAAAAGGTGGGGAGGATGGAAACACGTAGGGCGATAAAGTTGGCTTCGATTTTGAATTTAAAGCGACCATCTTGAGGCATGCGATGTTCATCGATTTTGAGGGAGGAGAGAATTTTGATACGGGCAACGAGGGAGGAATGGATTTCTTTGGGAAGTTGGAGTATGTCATGGAGAATACCGTCGATGCGGAAACGAACAACGACTTCTTTTTCGAGAACTTCGATGTGGATATCGGAAGCTCCTTCGGCAAAGGCGTATTCAAGAAGGGTGTCGAGAATGCGGGTGACGGGGAGTTCGATTTTGGATTGGTCGCTGGTTTTGTCGGCTTGGGCTTGAGCGACATTTTCTTCGATAATTTTCTTGAACTCGGCCTTGATGTTTTGTTTATATTGGCCAAGGGCTTTGTCGATATCGGCTGGAGTAGTGTAGTAGGGGCTGATGTTTAATTTGGAGCTTCTTTTGGCAAATTCTAAAGCTTCAATGTCGTGGGGATCTTCCATGGCCATAAAAAGTTGGTCATCTTTTTGGGAAAAAGGGACCATGTGGAA
>CAYNFZ010000050.1:0-9247 GCA_964396725.1 uncultured Pseudomonadales bacterium | reverse complement strand
TGTGCGGTTAGTGGTAGAAGAGTCATTTGCGGAGTTGTGTATGGAGTTTGCCGAGGAGCATGGGATTGATCCGGGAGAATTGATGGGATATGGGGTGGTGGATACGTGTGTGGATGTAGAGACTGAAATAGATGAGGGGATTTTGGGAATGGAGGGAGTGTCTGAGTTTGACGATGCGGAGGGGGCGAGGGAACATTTGCAGGTGTGTAAGTGGTGGTTGTGGAGGTTAACGTTTGATCGGGAGTATCTAGACAAGAGCGTGAGGGAAGTTTTGGGTGATCCTCAAGCGAAGATACAGAGGAGGTTGAGATTGAAGATGTGTTTACCGAGAGAAGAGGGGAAGTGGAGGGAGAATTAAGGTTGGTGAATGATTGATTTGTTGAAATTCATGGAATAAGAATATCAAGCCGAGGGTTGGTGGTGCGGGTGGAACCCTCGGCTTGGTGGTTGACTAGTTAGCACAAGCGGATACCTTTTTTGGAGGCGCCATAGGTGATGGAGATGAGGATGAAAGGGGACAAGGGCAGCATGGCTGGAACTCCTCTGCCGGTAAGTAGCACCATGGCAAATGCTAGAGCGATACCGAAGACGAAACCGCCGATGACGTATTGAGAAAGGCCATGGGTGTGGGCGGAGGCGAAGCCGAGACTGGAGAAGGCCAGGTCGCCTGAACCGAGCACTGCAAGGTTGGGGCTGTTGGCGTTTAAAAGATCGATCGGGGCTTGGACCAGGAGAGGATTGTGGGGGACGTTGAGCTGGTCGACTAAGGCGAACATCCATTCGGTACCCCAGACGTTGACGATGTCGTAGAGGACGACGGCAGTAAGGAGGATGACCAGGTATTTAAAATCGAGAGGCTTAGTCATGGAGATCATGACGTAGATGGGGACCATGGCGGCTAGGTTGTAGGTAAACCAGTTGGGAACAATGAGCCAACTGGCGCTAATGGCCAAGGCAAGTGGGTAGGCGATGAATCGCTTGTTTCGGTTCCAAGGTTCTGGGCTGGTCTGGTCGTGTAGCCAGGTGACTCCCAGGGCGATGCCGATGATCCAGATATTGAGAAGCTTGACGATCTCGATCTGGAGGAAGACGACGGCGGCGATCATGGCTGCTAGAACTAGGGTAAGGAATAGGAAGAGTTTAACAATCATGAACAGAATCTTGAGCGGGGAAAAGCGGAGTGTGATCTGGCGGGGATTTAGCAACATCATGAGGGGGTGGGGCATGCGGTATTGGGCAGGTCCCGGCAGATACTTGAGGGCGACGATGTTGGTAACGAACAGGAAGATGGTGTAGAACGCAATACTCTGGGCGAAATGGGGTAGAGTCATGAGAAAGATCTTTCTACTTGGTAGATAAAGATCGGGTGATGGGTCGCGGGAATGTTAAAGGGCAAACTAGGAAACCGATTGGAATATACAAAAAACAATGAGTAAAAAGCAATGAACAATGAGTTCTGCAAAGCAGAGTTCAGCTAGAGCAAGAGGCAGAGCGTAAAGGGTGTTGCTCAGGGGTCTGAGGTCAATACCATGGAGTGGAGGGCTTTGACTGTGAGACCCTATTGGTGATCTTTGCGGCGATTGGGTTGGGTGGGGCATTGGCTCTACTCACTGTGGAAAAGTAACAAGTGGCGCAGGGCACACTGGGTGTTTGCTACCTTTTGGTTAGTAAGCACAATGGCCGTTTTGTACGTGGTCGTCCGTGGCCTGTTTGGCTAGTTCTCTTTAACGTAGGGGCTGGTTGAGTAGGTTGTGGGGAAGCCCTTTTGAAAGGTGAATACCTTTTGAAGGTTTTTTATGGCTTGTGTATGTAATTGATGTGGTTTGATAGAATATGAGTATGAAAAGAAAGAGAGAGATGGAACCGGTGGAACGTGGGAGTTTGGAGGAGTTGTTGGGGTGGATGGAAGAAGATTTACCGCAGGATGAGTTGGGTCGAGCAAGAGCTATGTATACGGGGGATGGTGAGCGGAGAGTTGCTGATGAGGAGGAGGCTGAGGTTGAGACGTTGGGATGGCGAGAGAATTTGGCGATGAGGTTGTGGGATGCTAGAGGGAGTCTGCCAAAAAATGTTGTGTTGCAAGCAATTGCTGTATTGGTGGGCCAGCGTGAGTTATGGGGAGAGTGGAGGGAGGAGGAAGCGACTCTGAGAAGTGTGGAGTTAGCCAGAAGACCAGTGCGGGAGTATGTGCAGCGGGTGATTGCCAGGCGTGATGCTACAGATGTGGAGATTGTAGATTGGGAAGAGCGTTATTCCTTTGGTGTGGCGGAGCAGTCGATGAGTTATTCGGGAGTGGTTGGTGGTAAGTCTCACGATTCGCGAATGAGATTGTGGTTTGAGCCTGCGCTGAATAAACAACCTGGCGACAGGTATTATCAGACGGGAAAGGTGAAGAGTTTACATGCTTACTTTTGTTTACTTCCGGAGAAGGAATTAAGTCCAAGTGAGTTGGCGGCATTGGTTGGGAAAGAGATAGTCGAGGCTTTTGGGGTGCAAGTGGCAGAGTCAGGAGTGGAGTTTGTGAGAGGTCTGGAGGAGTTGTTGAAAACAGATCCACAGGCACGGGTGAATGGGGGTGGGCTTGTGATGTCTGAACAGAAGGTTTTTAGGCTTGTGCATGGGTTGGTGTGGCCTTTGACTAAGTCGAGACAAGGAGATATGAGGACGCTGGTGGTAGGGGTTTTGTGCCAAGGTCCCAACAAGCAAGGGAGAGATAGAGAAAACAGAGAATTGTTGAGAAATCATGGGGGAAAGATTCGTTTAGATTTGTTGAGACAGAGGCCAAAGGGTGCTGAGGGTAGGTGGAGGAGCAAGTGTTTGGTGAATGTGGCGGAATTGAACGATAGAGGTAAGGATTTGTCCTTTATGTGGGGAAGAACAGTGCAATCTGTTGAGGCGGGAGTAGAAGGTTATGTCGGTGCTGGAAGTGTGAGTTTGGTGGTTGAGAATAGAAGAAGGATTGTGAACAGGGTGGTAGCCGAGCGTGGTGTGGGTGATACCAAAGTAGCGGATCGAGAGTTGTTTGAGGATGCAGTGTGGGAGATGGGGAAGATGAGCGAAGACGAGCGGGTGGGGAGGATGGCAGTGATGTGTTTGTCTGAGTCTAGGGGTTGGTATCTGGGAATTGGGGTAGATCACGACGATAGGGTGGTGATGGGAGTGTTTACTCTAGGTGATGAAGTTCCCAGGGGAGATTTGGGGGTGGGGTGGTTTGAGATGGGTGTTGGCGGAAAGTGGGAGCTGGATGAGTGGGTGAGGAAAGAGAAGCTGTGAGCGAAGCTCGCAGAAGTACCAAGTACCAAGCAACAAATGACAAATTTGATGCATGAAGCAAGAAGCAAGAAAATTGACCTAATTAACCTAATTCCTAATTGACCTAAAGATGACGAATCATCGGGTACGTTGCACGAATCAAGAATCCCCGCAAAGTTTGCTTGTGCTCGCTGCGGGGAAAGTATGAATCAGGATTAGTGGCGAATAATAGATAAATTATCTGAGGAGAGTATGGTAGTATTTGAAGCAAGAGTGGCCAATGGGGGTGTGAGAATACCTTATTCTGAAGAATTAGGTATGCCTGTAGAGACGAGTTTGGAGGGATGGTGTGGTTTGATCGTGTTTGGTTCTAGGTTCCAAACCTAGTGAAGTAAAAAATTGGAGAGAGTAGTGTTTCAAGAATTTGGATTTGGAACAGGGGAAGATTGCTAGGTGTGATTCGTTTTGGTCACTGGCGATTGATTGGGATGTTTTGGGCATCCCGCTAAGCGCGATTTAGCCTTGCTGAGCGGGGTTATCTAATAAGCGGTTTGGCTGTATCCTGCAAAATCCCTCGAGGACTTGGGATTGGCCCTTCGACCTACTCAGGGTAAACCCTTCGGTGAACTCAGGACTAGCAGGGTCATGTCTTATATGGTTAGTGCACCCCGTATAATCCTTCGTTTGACTCAGGATCGACGGGGTTACGTCAAAAGCGGTTAGACGTAAAAAAAGCCCGCGCTTTTTGTGAAAAGAGCAACGGGCTGTTGCGGGCAGTGGGAGGTGAGGTTCCCAGGGGGAGATTGTCGCCGGGAGGGCGGTGGTGCTGCCACTCCCGGCGAGGAAAACAAATCAAGTTACTTGGCTGTTGTGCGTTTCCTCTTCCAAGTCGCTTCTCGTACCTGACGGTCCAGGTGGACGAGGGGGCATTTGGAGGGAAGTCCTTCGAGGTCGACGGTGAAGGGTTCGCCTTGAGGCGTTTTGACCACGAGGTGACCAGTGCGTCCGAGATATCGAGTGTTGGACGGGCTGTGGTGAATCAGGCCAACAGCGCGTCCCTGGTACTGTTCGGAGATGAATTTGAGATAGATTCTGGAACCATCTTGGTCCAGTGTCCAGACATCCCAGCCAGTGGGTGTTTCGTTGTTGATGATGCTACCGCGCTTGAAGTGCATGAAGATTGGGTGTCTGGAGGGATGGTTGATCTGGAAGCAGCGATTACCAAGACGGTCTTGGTGGGCGGTTAGAACCTTGCTGATGAGGTCCGTCCGGTTCACAACCACGGAACCGAAGCGGAACTGGATGGAAAACGAATCGGGGAAACGATAGTGGACTTTGAGGAAATCTTTTCCTATGAGATCGAGACCAACGATTTTTCCGGATAGCGGTTCTGGCTGTCCAACTACTTGAGCTTGGATGGTAACCTGATCGTCGGAGAAATCTAGATATACTTGAGTGGGAATGTGCCTGTTTTCCAGGAGGAGGTTCCAAGAATCCTGGAGGTCGGCCCAGGAGATGAGGAGATCTTCTGAGAAGCTCAGATCCCGTCGGAGAAAGTCGATGGTTTGTTTGAGTTTGGCGTAATCGGGATAGCGGGCCTTGTTTGGTGTGTAGTCCGCCAGGTGAACATGATCAAAGTAGGTTGGATCGAGGCGTGATCCCTTGGGATGGTGGGTTTGTGGTAGTTCTGGCACATAGGGAGGGGCGATAACTTTGTCTTGAAGGTCGCGACCAAGGAAGGATTCCCAGGTGCAGTACGGTGCCCAGTCACCAAGGAGAAATTCGGGAGGGAAGTCGTCTTGGTCAGAGTTAACACGATTGAATCCAATGCGATACTGAAGTTGCCACATGCTGGGCTCAACCTCGGTTATGCGAGTAGCATAGACCAGATCAGGTTCGATGACGCGAATTTTGATGCCGAAGTGTTTTTGCACTTGGTTCACCATTATGCCTCTTGGGTCGATGTAGGATTTGGCAGTTCCTGGCTTGACGTAAATGTCAACGGAATCAGTACCGGTAAGGCGGATAGCGAGGACTACGCCAGCGAAGTGATTGGAGTGGTTGGCGCTGGCGATGAATCCCGGAAAGCCAGAGCCCTGATTAGCTGAGTGTTCCCCGAGATTGGGGGTGTGTCTGGCATCACGATATCGGTTCGGTTGGAGTCCACGACAAAGTTGAATGACCTGCTCGACACTCTCGGCATAGTCTGCTGGGAGTGTTGAAATAGAAAGTGGGATGATGGAAGGGTGGCGTCTCGATAAAGTGTCATCTGGTGCTGTCATCTGGGCTAAAATGATCATGGGGTGTTTGTTTGGATCAAACATGTGGTATAAGCTCCTTTTTGGATAAGTCAGGGTAGATTTGGTGGAGTGAATTACATCGACCGGAGAAGAGGCCGAGATTTGTGGGAAGGCGTGACCTCCTGTCGGGTCGATGTAAAGCGGAGCTTGGTGATATAGGTTGTAAAAGAGCAGGATATGGGCAGAGAAGTAAGCGTGTATTATAGGTCTCTTCTTGAGAAAAGTCAATCGGAGTGCAAGGGTGGGAATCTTGCATGAGAGGTGGAGTGAGTTGGAGATTAGCTGAGGAGTTTGTGGATGAGGTCGTCGATTTGTTCGGGAGGGATGTCACGGCCGGAGCTGGCGGCGATGGCGCGGATGTAGTGTTCGATAATTATGGCCTGGGAAGCGCTGGAGCGGAGGTTTTTGAGTGCGGCCTGGATGAGGTGGGAGTTGGTGTTGAGGACTACGGCATCGACCACGAAACCATCCTCGGTGTAGAGTTGAGTGAGGTGGGTTGGAGTGGAAGCTGGCTCGAGGAGTTGGGCGGTGATAGGAGGTAGGGGGTGGTCGCGGTGAAGCTCGTGGAGTTCGGTTGAAGTTTGGTCAGACGGAGTATTGGCCAAGGAGTCTGGGGTTTCTGGTGAGTCTGGTGTGGGAGCGAGGTGCATGCCAGGTAAAGTGGGGATTTTACCGGTTGGTTGGGAGCGGCGACGTTTGCCGCGTTTGGTGACTCGAGGGAGGGGTGGTGTGTTGGAACCTTGAGGGGCGGCGTCTGATTCGGTGAGGACTAGGGTGGAGAGATTGAATTCTTGAGCGAAAGCTTCGATGGATTCAAAGAGCTGGTTGACTTTGGGGACCAGCGAGGTACGGAGGTTGTCCAGATGAAGGCGCTGAGCTTCGCTGAGATAAAGTGTGACTTTTGGTTCGGAATCGAGGATTTGGGCGACAAGTTGTGCCAGGTGGGTCCGAATGGCTGTGTAGATTTGTTTGGAAACTGGATCGTTGTGGTCGAGATCTTGTTTGAAGGCGGTTTTTTTGATGCGAGAATCTTGAGGCATATCTACAATGCCACAGAGTGGGTCCAGGGAATGTTTGCGAGTAAAACGGGGAATTTCGAGATCCTCTAGATCGAAGATTCCTAGGAGACGGCCCTGGTGATAAACCATGAGGGAGCTGGCTTGGATTCTGGCTTTTGGGTGTGTTGATAGAGGATTGGGGGCGGACTTCTCCAGATTTTGATTGAAAGCATGAGCTTCGGGGAGGTCGAGAAGGCCAAGACGGAGAGAAATCTCGAGAGCAGGGTGGTCGGTAGACTTAGGGATGATTTCGATCTGGTGGTCTTGGTAGGAGGCAAAGGGAAACTCATATGGGTTGATGGGGGCGGTGGTGATTTGTTCGGCGGAGCGGCGGCCTTTGGGGCGGTAGAGAACGGTGAGGCCGAGGAAACCGGATTTGAGGAGAGGGCCATAGGTGAGGTAGAGGAATTGGGTGATAGAGTGGATATTGAGGGATTTTATCTCGTTGGAATCAAGGCCAGAAAGGATGATTTCGGTCTGGGGAACGCTTCTTTCCATATCTGGGTCGTGGAAGATTTCGATGGGGTTGTTGATGTTTTGGTGCCATTGGGGATTGTGGTAGATGATGTATCCACCACCCTTGTAGGGAGTGGCCATGTGGAGGCTGCCGGTGTCTCGATCCGCTAGGGAGAGAAGAGTGGTGGTGCCGCCAACGCCATGTTCTTGAGAGAAGCTGCCACGGGTTTTGTCGGGCTCGGCTCGAAAGAAGGTGTTTAGTTGGAGGGCTTCCTGGTGAGTCATGGGGCGGGCGGGAGAATTAGCGATTCGGAGACAATCGTCCTCGAGGTCGAGGGTGATGGTGACTTGGCGGGGGCGGGAGGAAGGATGGAGGGAGAACTCGATAGCGTTGTCGACGAGTTCGCAGAAGCGGACTTCCCAAGGAATGCCGGCAAGTAGGGTTTCGGGAATGACTTCACGACGAACTTCGGGCATGGCTAGACCGAGGGAGGGGAGGTTTTCGGGGGAGGTGGGCATAGTTTGTAGGGTGGGTGGCTAGTTATTGATTGAAGAAGCTCTCGGTTAAATCATGGAAGTGGCCCTCGAGAGCACCGGGTCGGTGGCGATGGAGATCTTCAATGAGGGCAATGAGAAAAGTGTAGGCGTACATGAGGTGTTGTTGGTCGAGGCCGAATTTGGTGCTAGCTTGGGGATCGAGAAGGAGGTGAAATCCTTCGGTGGTGTGGCGGAGACGACGAATGATGGTTTGGGCTTGGTGTTTGGACTCGGATTGGAGTTTAGGACTGGGTTGAGGAGTGTGGCGGCCGCCGGTTTCGATGTCGGTGAGGCGCTGGGTCATGATCCATTGGGAGAAGGATTGATGATGATGGTCGGTGCCACGGAGATGTTGAGCTCGAGCGTATTGGAATAAGGCCTGTTCGGGGGAGGTGGCGGATGGAGGGGTGAGGGAGTGAGTAGTGGCAATGCCGGTGTGGTAGAGGAGTTCGGAGAGTTGAGAGATAGTCTTGGAGTTGAGGAGGAAAGCGCTGGTTTGGAAGTTACCGTCCCAGGTGAGTTCGTGGGGGGTGATGGAGAGGAGTTCTCGATGGCTGTTGATGATGGAGAAGAGGGTGGCGGCGAGAGTGTCTTGATTAATGGAGGTGTTGATTCGGTTAAGTGCTTGGGTGAAGTAGTGGTGGATGTGGGGAGCCAGGCGAAGTTGGTTATCGAGAATTTGGAAGTGAACGCCGGGAGTGAGCTGGTGGCGACAGATTTGTTTGATAATGCGAGGGTGTTTGGGAGGGATGGGCCAGGTATCGGGGGAAGGGTAGCGGGCGCGGTTGGTGACGCCTTGGATGAATTCGGAAACGGTGAGTTGGCCATAGTGATCGGTGATGTAATGATAAATTTGGAGCCAGTTGGGGTGTTGGATATAGGGAATAATGTCTTGGGTGAGGATGTCCTCTAAGGGGCGGGTGGGATTGGTGTCGGAGAAGTGCCGGAGGGAAGCGTTGAGGACGCCTTTGGCTTCGGAGAGGTTGCTTTTTTTGATCTGGAGAATTAGATCTGGGTTGTGAGCTTGAATAGGATTAACAATCTGAAGAGTGGTGGCGGCCGCAGAATCTTGGTCATAGAGAAACTTGCCGGAGGTGGGCTCTACCTGGAGGAAGAGGAATAGTACTTGTGTCCGAAGGACGGGGTGTTCGAGGGCGTGAGGGTGTTCAACTGGAGGTGGGGGTGGTTCTGGGGCGGGGAGGGGAACTGGAGCTGTGATCTTGGGTACTTGTGGGAGAGGGGCTTCTTCTGTAGGCTCAATGGTTAAGTCTGGGGTGGGGGAACCAAGGTTGGGGAAGGGTAAGGGCTGAGGGGATGAATCTAGGTCCGCATCGGTTGAAGGGAGATGGGTGTAGCCGGCTTGGGTGAGGGAGTCGGAGAGTTCGATGATTTGATGAAGTTGTTGGATGGTAGCTTGGAGCTGCGTGGCTGGTAGTCTGGCTTCGTCGAGAGCGGCGATGAAGGCGTCGCGATCTTCAAGGAGAAGATCGGCGTTTTCGTTGGCGGTAGCGTTGAGATGGGCTTTGGCTTCCTCGAGTTTTTCCTGGGTAACTTCTAGGAGACTGCGGGCGGTTCGTTCGATGATGAAACTCATTTGGCCGGGTTATATCACAGGGGGTGGGGAGGGTCAAATAAATGCCAAAT
>CAYNFZ010000049.1:0-9394 GCA_964396725.1 uncultured Pseudomonadales bacterium | reverse complement strand
TTGCTTCGGGAGAAAGGGTGCATTCGGAGGAAGAATTGGGGCAAGCATTGGGGAAGGTAGCTGATGATGTGGTGAGTTTTCATCAAGAAAGGCAACCAAATGATATGGCTTGCTGGGTGGCTGATGCGATTGGAGATTATGAGCTGGCGGAGTTGTTGGATGAGGCGTTGACACGAGAGCAGATGAAGCGGTATGTGGAAGATCATGTGGTGATGCTAAAAGAAGCGATGGAATGAGATAAGGGAAAGCTGAAATGAATTGGAATGGGAGGAGCGTGGTGTTTAAATGGAGAGGTTATGTGGTAGAGTTGAGAAAATTATTCAAGGAGACTAGATTCTGGTGGATTGGAAAAAAAGATTTAAGGATTATTGGTTTGAGATGCTGGTAGTAGTGGCCACGGCGGTGTATGCAGGGTTGATTTGGTGGTCGACGAAAGAGTTGCCATATCATTGGGATGGAGCGGTTTTGGTGGTAAATGGAGCGAAGTGGTTATTGTCGCAGGGGGAGACTTCGGGGTCGTTGGTGGAGTTTGGAAGAGTGGAAATGCCCATAGTGCAAGCGTTGGTAGTGGGTTTGTGGAAAATATGGGGAGAGACGGTGGTGGTGACTCGAGCCTTGTTTGGAGTAGGGTTGGGAGGGGTGATGGTAGCGAGTTATTTGTGGGCGAAAAATGTGGCAGGGAGAATGATAGGAGTAGTGGTGATGTTTTTGGTGGGAATGGCGCCAATGACCGTGGCGGCAGTGGGATTGATGGATGTTGGACTAGTGAGTACTGGATTACTGGTAATGGCGATGTGGTTGTGGTGGGAGAATCGACGGGTGGGGGCGATGGTATTGATGGCGGTGGCGATGTTGATGAGTTTGCCTTTAGGGGGATTTCTGTTGGCTTTTGGATGGTGGGGGTATAAGAGGGAAAGGGGTAAAGAATGGGTAAAGCTGGTGGCAATTCCCGTGGCGGTAGTACTGCTTTGGTGGGTGAATTTGGGAATGAATGGTTGGGGAGGAGAAGGCTTGATGAATGGGGAGATCGGGGGACTGAATGGATTCTGGAATCAAACTGTGGCAGTAGCCCAGGTTTATTGGTTGTGGCACATGAGGTGGATAGTGGTGTTGATAGTGGGAATAATGGTGGGATTTTTGTGGATGAGTAAGGAAATCAAGGTGTTGGAAGATGAAAAAATTCAAGGGTTGGTGATGGGTATGGTGGGATATGGAATTTGGATCGTAATAAGAGGAGGGGTGAATGAATTGGAGGGGTTACCGGTATTAGTCATGGGATTGGTGGTGGGTGCTCAGGTGGTAAGGCTAGGATTGGAGAAAATAATGGGTGGAGAATGGAAAGGATATTTTCTGGCAGGAGGTTTATTGGTGGCCTTGGTGTGGTTAACCCAGTGGCATCCAAATAATAAAAGTCCAGTGGGGTGGGTATATGTTCACCCGGCAGATCTGGTGTATCAGGATCTGATTATTTTGGGAAGGGAATTGGGGGGATATCTGGAGTCGGTGTATGAGGATACGAAAGTTTACGGTGATTTTCCTGAAACGTACCAGTTGACTCAACCTTATCAAGGATATGTATCTCGAGCTTTGAATTTTGGGTTGTGCAGTGAGTTTGACGAGACGCTAGAAATGGCGGTGGTGGTGGCCCATCCGTATCAAGGAAGTGGAACGATGTGCAGAAGACTAGCAATAGAGCGGGGAATGCGGATGGTACAACAGTTTGAACAAAATGGTCAGGGGATTGAAGTGTATGAATATCGAAGGTGAGAGAAAAAGAGAATTTGCGAGGTGAAGGAATCTGCCAAGATGGGTGGAAGTGAAATTTAAAAGTCTACTTTAAAGATGTGGGCGCCTCCCGGAGGAAGCTCGACAAGTAAGTCTTTACCGGATCGGGGGAAGATTTGGTTGGTAAGTAAGTCGGTGAGAGTGTAGGCTCGATCGTAATAGTCGGGGAGGTAGATGGTAGTGGGTCCAGCGGGGTGGTGAACGTCAAGATTGACGATGATGATGAGATATTCACCTTGGTGGTGGCGTTGGAAGGAAAATACTTGGGTGTTGTCATCAAGATTTTGGTTGGTATGCAGATAAGTGTAATCGCCTAGTTGGAGGGGAAGATACCAGTGGCGGATACGGTTGACTTTGGAGATGAAGTTGCGAAGATCGGAATCGCGCTCCCAGTCGATGGCGCCATAGCTCCAAATGTTGATAGGTTGCCATTCGATTTTTTCAAAACCGTTGAAGATGAGAGGGATGCCTGGCAGGGTGGCGGTAAGCAGCCAGCGGGATTGGTTGGCCAGAAGAGCGGTGTGGGGGGAGAAGGATTGATCGCCTAAGACTTTACGAGGAGCGCGATCGAAATCGTGGCTATCGGGAAAGAGAAACCAACGAGAACCTTGAGGGTAGTTGGAAGAGTTGAGGTTGTAGATGTGATCAAGGTAGCCTTTGAGAACAACGGGTTTGGAGAGTTTGTGGGAATAGTCTCCGTAGACGGCGGAAAAACCGGCTTGTTGCAGCTGATTAAGGTCGCTGGTGTAACTTTCGGCGATGAAAATTATGTCAGAGGCGAGATTGTTGCGAAGTTGTTGGGCGAGATCACGAGTTTCGGCAATGCAAGCTTTCCAAAAATCAGGAGGAACACGGTAGGCGACGTCACAACGAAAGCCGTCTATGCCAAAATGGGTAACCCAGTATTTGGGAATGGATTTGAAGTATTGCCACATTTCTGAGAGAAAAGGATTGGGAGGGGGAGGGTTGGGACCTGGGGGAATTTTGTACTCCCAGTTGAGTTGGGCGCAGTCTTCCCACCAGACTCCGTGATCGTAGGGGGCAAAAGTATGTTTGGGATCTCCCCAAGGCTTTCCTTGGTGGAGATCTGTGGGGTAGAGGTAGGGATCTTCGAGGCTAGTAATGTTGTCTTTGTAGAGGTACCACTCGGGACGAATGCGTTGGAAGATGAAGTCATGGGCAGTGTGGTTGAAGACCAGATCCATGATGACGTACATACCGCGCTCGTGGGCGGCGGCGATTAGGTCCTTGAATTCTTTTTGGGGATCGGAAAGAAGATGTTTATGGGTGTCTTTGTCGTAGGTGAGTTCGGGGTCGATGGATTTGTAGTCTTGGATGGAATAGGGACTACCGGGTTGGAGATAGCCGGGGAGTTGGTCGAGCATATTGTAACCACGGAAAAGTTGACCGATTTTGTGGATGGGATTGAAATAGAGAACGTTGATGTTTAATTTTTTGAGTTCGTCTAGGTGAGCTTTTACATCATCGAAAGTGCCACCTTCCCCTGGAAGGATGGTGGTGGAGGGATCGATGGATTTTTGAGTTAGTTCTTGTTGAGATAGGCCGGAATCGCGGTAGACGTTGGGCTGACGCTTGATTTGATCTTTGGTACGGCCTTTGAAAAAACGAACAAAGACGCAATAGACGATGGCTTGGCTTAACCAACTAGGGTCGACCTGGATGGTGCCGGCAATGATATTGTTTTGGTGATCGCGACTCCATTTCCATGATGGGGATGATTTGGGTTTGTAACGCAGTTTCCATTTGAAGAAACCGGATTTGGAAAGGGTAATGGAAACTTGATGGAAAGAATCGATAGGTTTTAAGGGGTATGAGTTGGAGGTACGGTTTAAGTTGGAGTAGAGTTCTAGATCGTGTTGATTGGCGTCGGGTGATTGGAGTTTGAAGGTAAGAGTGTCACCGACTAGGTATTTGGTGAGATTTTGGTGGCTGATGAAATCTAGTTGCATAGGATGGTGGAAAATCTATTGAATGAGAAGGCTGGAGTTAGGGGTGAGTAAATAGTTCTACTTGGCCAGGTTTGAGGAAAGAGTGGGGACCTAATTGGTGGATAAGGCCAGTGACAGTGGGGAGATTGGAGAGAGGTTGGGGAGAAGAGGTGAGGTTTGTGTAGAGAGAAGCGGAAGAAGAGTTGGTTTGGCATTGGGCGAGGAGAAGTTGGTTGGGTAGGATTTGGATGGAGTTGATGTGGGGGTTGAGGTCGGTTTTGATATCGAAGAGGCGAGAGAAAGGGCAGTGAAGGGAGGTGGTATCGTCGTTTGAAGGGGGAAGGATATCGAGATAATGATGGGCAAGGCGCCGGGAAAATCCATTGAGGGTGCCGTTGTAAAAGAAGGGGGTGCCGGGAAGATAGAGAATGAGAGCTGAGAGGGCGGGGAAGTATTTGGGGTCAGGAGTTGGAGGAGGGTCGTCGTGGTTGGAGAGGTAATTGATAAGGTGGGAGGTATAGGGAAGACTAGCAATGTAGTTGATATGATCGGCGAGGTGGGAAAGAGTGTTGGGGTGAGAAAGAGCTTGGTTGAGATTGTGGTGGAGCAGGCCGTGGTACACGCCATCGAAACCGGCCTCGATGTGGTGGGAATAGGTGGAGAGATCGAAAGGAGACTCGGGGTAGACTTCGGCGTAGAAAGAGAGTTGAGGGTGGGAGTGTTTGAGGTGGCTAATAGCTTGATGCCAAAAATCGAGAGGTACTAAATGAGCCATGTCACAACGAAAGCCGTCGATACCGAATGAGGTGATTTGTTCGAGGATAGAAATCATTTGTTGTCTCAAAGCGGAGTTGTGGTAGTTTAATTTGTAAACGTCGGAGTTGAATTCGGAAATAAATCCCTGATCGTGGTTGAGATAGAAATCGGGGTGATGGGTTACCCAAGGATGAGTGGTGGCGGTGTGGTTGGGAACAAAATCGACAATGATACGGAATTCTTGGCTGGTAAGGGAAGAAAGGAGTTGTTTGAATGAAGCGAGGTTACCGAGATAAGGATTGGGAGTGGTGTGGTCAGAGATGGCAAATGGGGAGGGGAGACGATGGGGAGTGGTGGCGATGTCTTGGTGGGATTCTTGGTTGACGATAATGGGGCTGCGGTTGTCCCAGATGCCGAGTAGGTAGAGAGTGTTAATGCCAAATTCATGAAGATGAGAAAAGTCGTGTTTGGCCATGATGGAGAAGACTTGATGAGGGTGGTGGAGATAATTGGCCCAGGGCAACCGACCAGTGAAGAGTTGATAGATAAGGGATGGAGATGGTGAAAGCATGGAGATGAATTTTTGCGGCTTAGATCAGAGAAATTTAATTTGACCGGGTGGTAAGGATCGGATATTATGGCCTAGCTTCGATTAAGTAACACTATAAACGAATGAAAAAAGATAAACAAAAGATGATCGAGAAATTGTCTGGAATTGCACGAATGAAGTACAGATGGAGTGTGGTGGTGGCGGTGGTGTTTGGAGTAATTTACACGTTGAGCATGCCCAAGGATAGGATTGGATATGGTGATAGCGATGAATTTATGGCCATGGCATGGAAACAGGGGGTGATGAAATCGCCTGGGTATCCACTGTATTTGGTGATGCTGAAGGGGATGATGAAGCTGTTTGAGGTGGGAATGGGGAAGGTTTGGGGAGCTCATTTTTTGTCTGTGGTGTTGGCTTGTACGGGTTTGGGGGTTATGTTTTTACTATTGTGGTCGTTGTGTGAATTGGTAGCAAAAAAGGATAAAAGAAAGTATGTGCTGGTGAGTGATGACGTGGAAGCTTGGGTATTGGCAATGGTGGGGGTGGGAATGTTGGGTTTTTCTGGATTGTACTGGACCTGGGGACAGGTGGCGGAAAGGTATGCATTGAGTTGGTGGGTGATGATTGTGGTTCTGTATATGTTGGTGAAGATTCGATGGGGATCTGTGCTTTCGAGTTCGAAATGGATGCTGGTGGTGGCATTGCTTATGGGATTGGGAATATCACATGAATGGTTGGTGTTGGCGATGGTGCCGGTGATGGGTTATGTGAGTTGGAAAAGATATGGGGATAAGTATGATCAGTATTTGAAGTTGGTAATTGTGGGGCTAATGGGTTTGGTGACGCCATTTTTGTGGCTGGTGAAGATGAATCAGAATCGAGTGAGTTTAAGTTGGATAATTAAGCCTGATGTGTCAGGATTGGTGAAGTTTGTAAGCCAGGGTTATTGGGGTGATGGATTTATGAGAGCGGAGCAAGTGAGTGGGTTGGTGGCGCAAGCGAGGGTGGATGTAATGTTGAAGTTGTTGGTGAAAATTCTGGAGTTTGGAGTAGAAAGTTATGGATGGTGGAGTGTGGTGTTGGTGGTGGGAGTGGTAATTTACCACCAACAATCGCGAAAGAAACACGAGGTGTATTGGGTGGTGTTGGGAGCTTGGGTGAGTGCAATGCTGGCTTTATTGTTGGTGTTGGAGTTAACAGAAGATAGATTTGCGTTGGTTTTGGAAGTACCACAATATGTGATGGTGTACGTGTTGGCTGTTCCGGTGTTGTGGTTTGGGGTACGAGAATTGATGAAACGATGGGGAGAAGCAGGAATGGTGTTGTTTAAGGAAAAAAGGGAAAGGATCGATATGGTACTGGTAGTTGGGTTAATGGCACCGGTGGTTTTTTGTGGTTGGATGAGGTGGACAAAGTCGAATATGGAGAAAAATAATGTGACGAGCCAGGTGTATGCAAGAATGATAGAAGAAATGGAAGAAAATTCGTTGGTGGTGTGTTTTCAGCACCATTCATGTCAAGGTTTGGATTTTGAACAAAAGGTGATGGGTCGACGTCAGGATGTGGTGGTGGTGCCATATTATTTCCACCCAGACGAGATAAGATTGCAGGAGAGAGTCACATGGTTTGAGTATGAGGGTCAACCATGGGTAGTGTTTGATGTGATAACTAATCAGGTGGGAAAAAGAAAGGTGTATGCAATTGATTTAACGGATAATTATTACAAACTGTTGGGGTTTGATTATGGATTTTTAAGATATATTCCTAGAGGGTATTACGGGGAGTTGGGTCGTGATCTTCCGGACGAATTGACGGAAACGACATATCCCGATACTGTTGGATTGTTAAAAGTAAGCGGTGAAAGTTGGAATTTGATGCTAGCAGCCTTGAAGGCTAGGGTTGCCAGAAGACATGTGTTTAATGCGGGGGTGTATTTGAAGTATGGGGAAAGGGAATTGGCGTATGAAGAATCGAATTTGGCGGCGAATGTGATTTTCCAGATTTCCCCGGGGGATAGAGAGAATTTGGATGAGTTGAAAGAAGCGATTGAGAGAACAAAGCCAAGTAGGTTCTTTCGGGCCGGGGAGAGTGTAGAGCAAGAAGCGGATATGTTGAAGGAAGTGGATAATTTAAGAAATCTGGGAGCGGTATTACAAGCGGTGGTAGTGGCCAGAGGAACGGTGGTGAAGTATCCGCAATCGGCCCGGGCTAGAGAGGTGTGGGCCGACGCATTGGCAGCAGCAGGAGCAAGTGAATCGGCGATGTTGGAGTATGAGAATACTTTGAAATTAGAGGGGGGAAACAGAAATGAGGTAGAGCAAAAGTTGGAGTTTGTGAAGGGATTTGTGAACCAGAAAAATTAGATTGAAGGTGTTTGAGAATCGATGGTGATTTGGTGGTAGTTGTTGACGATGATGGATTTGGCTCCCATAAAGTTGGAGATCCACAAGCGATTGAACTGTTCAGGGTCGAGGCGAAGGGTTTCTTCGATAAGAAAGTGATGATCGTACCAGGGGATAAACTTGGGACGATGGATGTCTTCGGCGATTTCGACTGGAGCCCTTCCAGTAATACGTTTATGGTGGATATCGATAACGTACCATTTGTTGTTAGCAAAAATATAGAGATTGTCTTCGAGTAGTTGAAGATCGGTGATGTTGGTGGTTTCTTCAAGCTGGAAAAAAGGTTCTCGGGCTTGAGGCGAAGATCGGGGAATAAAGGTAAGCTGGTGAGAGTTTTCGATGGTGATGATTCCAGATGAATCAGGAAGCCAGGTAATGAGTTGGCGTTTGTTGAGAGCGGTTTGGGTGGAAAATCTTTGGGGAGATGCTCCAGAGAGAGTAGTGAACATGTATTGGGGAAGTTGCTGGGTTTGCTCAAAACCAGATACGTAGATAATGTGGTGTTGATCGGGGGCAATGCGAAATATGTTGCCGAAAGGGTAGGGAATTTTGTGTTGGGTGATGGAGTTGGTGCTCAAATCAATAGAATAAATCTGAGTGCCTTGAGTATCGATGAAGTGAATAGTGGCGGGAGAACTGGTGTATTCAAAGTAAGGGTTTTGATTGAGCCAGTCACTGGGAGGATAAAGAGCTTCGAGGGTTTGAGATGCAATGGTGAGCTTGAGAAAGCCTTGTTGTGGACTGTACCAAACAATATATTGACGATCTGGACTGAATTTGAAGTTGGTGAGGTTGTGGGTGAGGGGTAGTTGTTCGGATGAGAATTGGTTAAGAGTGTAGATGGCGCCAGTGTCGGGGTTAACTAGGGTAAGGTAGTTGTTGTCGATCAGGGCAATGGGGTGAGGGGCGGTAATGATTTCTTCGAGAGAGGCTGTGGATGAGTTGGGGGTGGGAGTGGGTGGAAGCGATGAAGGAGTATTTAATTGACAGGCAGAGAGGGAGAGAATAAGAAATAGAGAGAGGCTGAGAATTGTTGAAGTGGATTTGAGGGAGGAGTGCTTTGAATTGGGTTGAAATCGGAAAAACACAAATAGAGAACAGAGATAATTGATAAATCGGTGGATGGATCGGGATGTTGAACAAGAATACCATGTCTTGTAGAGATTGGTAGTCTTGTTTTTGCTGGTTACGCCTTTGGTGAGACTTGCTATTATTGGTGGTTTCAATTTCGCTTTTGTCCCCCTTGGCGGAATGCTTCGAGCATTTGCTTGCGGATAGGAGTGTTGTTTCTGCTTCCACTTTGCTGGTGTTAGGGCGGACAGGCGGGAAGGACCTGGCTGTTATCCGAGGAGATCGAGTTAATTCCCTGGCCGTGAGGTTGAGGGAGTTTAGTTAGAGTGGGGTGGGGGTAAAGCTGGAATAATATCATGTAACTTAGTTATTGAGATTTTTCTTCGTCTCCAGTTAACTTTTCTACGGCTTGAGTGAGATCTTTTCGAAGAGAAGATTGGGCGCCGGAATCTTCGACAGCGCCAATTTTGCTTTCTATAGCGGCTAGTTCGCTGGTAAGGAGTTCTTTCATGTGAGCGGTTTTGAGTTTGTTGAGGCGAGAAATGGTAATGAGCCTCCAGATAACGATGGCGAGCAAAGTGATGAAAGTGAGGGTGGAGATGAGATTGACCATGACAACTGTTTTGTCGGCTTGAGATTTACCGGGAATGAGAAGTTCTCTCAAAGATTGGGCGGCCAAGACATCGCCCGATTCTTGAGTGGTGTCTCCTTGGAGTATGGAGATGAGGTAAGGGGTGGCTTTGGGTCTTAGTTCGAGGCTGTCTGGAGGGGGGGGGATGGTGTTGTCTTGGATGACGTTAGTGGCGGTACTGGAGGTGAGGCTACCCGTGGCGAAGATACCTGATCCAGCGAGACCAGTACCGGTGATACCAGTACTGGTA
>CAYNFZ010000048.1:0-9548 GCA_964396725.1 uncultured Pseudomonadales bacterium | reverse complement strand
GACCTGGCTTCTCCTCACGACAATTGCCGCCTTCATTGCCGCCAGCATCAACTACATCGATAAATTCCTTGTCGACAGATTCACCAAAAACAGCGGCATTGGAGCCTTGGTCATCATTTCTTCCCTTATCGGCATCCCCGCCGCCATCACCATCTTCCTCCTCCAACCCCACGTCATTTCCATCAACCCCTTCCAAGCATTTCTCATCGTAGTCAACGGCATGATCTACATCTCATGGCTTATTCCCTACTGCACCGCCCTTTCCATGGACGACACCTCTTCAGTAACCCCCTTGTTTCTACTTAGCCCCTTATTCGCCCTCATCCTCAGCTTCATCATTCTCCACGAAACCATCACTCCTAGCCAAGCGCTCGGAGCAGCTCTGATCATTGCCGGCGCTTTCGGCATCACCTTAAACATCACCTCACACCGCCTCCCCCATATCAAACTTCCCATCCTCTCTCTCATGACTTTAACTTCTTTCCTCATCGCCATCAGCATAGTCATGTTTAAATTCTTCTCCCTCGAGCAAGATTTCTTCACTATCGCTTTCTGGGAATTTGTCGGCTTCTCCCTCTCCGCCTTCCTCATCTTCGTTACGGTTCCCTCATACAGACGCCAATTCCTCCACTTTGTTTCCACCAATTCTCCGGCAATCCTCCTTCTCAATGGTGCCAACGAAGTCCTCGCCGTAGCTTACAAACTCCTCATTAATTTTACTTCTCTTCTGGCACCAGTCAGCCTGGTCGTTTTCGTTGCCGAGGGTTTTCAACCCATATTTGTTGTCGCCCTGGGTATCACCCTCACACTTTTAGCCCCATCCCACTTCCACGAAACCATCACCAAATCCACCCTCGCCCAAAAAATCATCTCCATTACCCTCCTCGTCTTCGGCACCGGCTTTATCTATTCATGATCCCCACCTTTCCCAAATTCACCAAATTGTCTCTAAACCACCGTTCACACATTAATTCGCTCAACCGCCAAAACCCACCTTCCTCCGATTTTGAATTCACATCCCTCTGGAGCTGGGATACCTCAAACTCGGTACAAATCTCCTCTTTAAACCATAACCTTGTTATTCAACTCAACGACTATCTCAATGATCGCCCTTTCTTCTCATTTATTGGCTCCAACCAACTCCAATCCACAATCCTCACCCTCCTTGAATACATTAATCAAAACCACCACCATCCCAACGAAATCTACCTAATCCCCGAATATCAGTGTCCCACTTCCCAATCAAACCTCTTCTCCCTTACCCAAGACAAAGACAACTTCGATTACATCTATCACTGCCCCAAGCTCATTGCCATGAGAGGTAACAAGCTCTATACCAAACGCAAGCAACTAAATAAATTCACGAGACAATTCTCATACACCTCAATCATAATTTCACTCACCGACACATCTATCCATAAACACATCAATAACATCTTCAAGTCTTGGAAGATTACTCGCGCCAAGAGTGATTCAGAGACCACCAAGGAACGCCTTGCTCTTGCAAAACTTCTTGATCATGCCGATGAGTTCCCAAACTGCCAAGTTCTTTTTATCCTTCATAAACACGAACCCATTGGGTTCTCCATTTTCGAGAACCTCCACAACAACTATGCCATGCACCCATTCCAAAAAGCTCTCACCCACTACCCTGGTATCTTCGAACTTTTAAATCACGAACTCGCAAAATACTTACTCACGAAACACTGCACCTTCATCAACACCTACCAAGATCTTGGCATCCCTTCCCTCAGAGCAGCCAAAAGAAAATACGACCCCACTTTTATTAAAAAATTTACAATTACCCCAGCATCCATCCATTAATCTCCTTGACAACTTTCTCACCGTATCATTAAGCTTAGATATGACTAATCTAGCTACAGCAATCTACAAAGATCCCTTGGCAAAAATTGCTCTTGGGATTTATCTAATCTTCTCTACTTGGTGGATCATCATTTTCTTGGGCGGAACCACCGACGCTCCAGTAAATCACTGGTTTGGCTTCGCCTATGGTGGCTTTTCCCTCATCGGTTCCATCATCGGCTTAATCTCCATCAAACACTGGGGAGGTTATAAAAGCCTCATGGGCAAAGCCATGTTGTCACTGTCCCTTGGATTATTCGCTCAAGCATTCGGCCAATACTCATTTTGGTTCCTCCAAAGCATCATGCGCGTAGAATTACCCTATCCTAGTATCTCCGACATTGGCTTTTTCGGCACCAACCCCTTCTATATTTACGCCGCTTTTCTTATCGCAAAGGCCTCAGGCGTCAAACTTTCGGTGAAATCATTCAGTCACCAAATCAGTGCCGTGATCATCCCCACCGTCACCCTTCTCATCGCTTATTTCCTCTTTTTAAGAGAATACCAACTTGACATGTCCCAACCTCTTCTAGTTTTCTTTGATTTAGGATACCCTCTTGCCCCCACGATTTACATTTCCATCGCCATCCTAACTTACGGTCTTTCCCGCAATACTCTAGGTGGTATCATGAAAAGTCGCATTCTCTTTCTTATCATCGCTTTCTTTGCCCAATTTGTTGCTGAGTATCTTTTCATCTATTTCCAAGAAGACTTCTTTCCTGCCAGCTTTGTCGATTTTGCCTACCTCACCGCATACTTCATCATGACCATGGCATTACTTCAGCTTAAATGGGTCTCAAAAAAACTTAACTCATAATGTCCAATATTCACGTACAACTAGCAACTATCATCATCAAACACCAGGAAAATATTGTCGGCCCTCTTTCTTGGACCCAAGCCAGGAAAGTCAAAGGTCTATCCATCTCCGACAATAAGGTCAAAATTACCGGGAATGGAAAACAAATCCTTGCTGATCTAGTTAAGCAATACTCCACCCTGTTCGGCCGCGCCTCCATTGTTGCTTGCAAAGACGCCATCAAAGGCAAACTCCCCAAAGACAATAACTCCGACATCCCCGACATCCTCCGCTGATTCTCCAACTTTTCCTCTGTAAGCCATTAGGCTATGATTAGCATCATAACCCGCTCATAATTGACAATCATTGCATCTCTGCCCCCATGGCTCCCACCAAAATAGTCGATCCCCAAATCACCAAAGAACTCTACAAAAAAAACTTGGAGCTTGTTACCGCCAACCAATCCCTGCGCTTGCAACACTTGCTCTACCAAGTCATTGTCTCCACTCTCACCATTTCCGAAGCCAGCCAGCAAATCATCGACATTATCACTCGCGAGCTCAAATTCAAAGCTGGTATCGTCTTCATCAAATCGTCCGGCCAACCCCACCTCAAAGTCGCCGCCAGCACCGACTCCAAAGCCAACCAACTCATCTCCGATATCATCAACCAACCCTTATCCAAAATCACCCTCCCCCTCTCCACCCCCAAGAACTCCGTCATCGAAACCTACCACCAAGACTCCAAACGCACCACCCACTCTCTCGCTCACCTACTCCATCCCTACCTCACTCCCGCAAGCCTCCAATCGTCTCTTCTACTTAACAACCTCACCGCCATCACTTACCCCATTTCCTTTGCCACCAACAAATACGGCTGTTTCACCGCCCTCTCCCAGCGTTCCACCCAAGACCTCACCTCCCACGAAAAACTTATCCTCAACCGTTCCGCCTTCGTTTTTGGCATCGCCATCAACCGCATTGCCCTCTACCACGATCTCAAAAAAGCCAATCGCCAGCTCCGCCACCTCGATAAATTAAAGGACGAATTCGTTTATATCGCCACCCACGAACTCAAAACTCCAGTCGCCGTCATGAAAGGATATCTTTCCATGATCCAAGACGGTTCCTACGGCAAACTCCCCCCCAAATTCAAAAAACCCATTTCCCAACTTTCCTCAGCCAACGCCCAGCTCATCCAACTAGTCAATGATCTGCTCGAAATCGCCCGCGCCGAATCCCACACCATCAACATCGCCACCAAACCTGTAGACCTAACCCAAACCGTTACCAACACCTTCTCTTCCCTCCAAACCTTGGCTGACCAAAAACAGCTCAAACTTGCCCACCAAACCCTTCAAAGTCCCCTCAACGTCAAAGCCGATCCCGACCGCCTCAAGGAAATCTTAAACAACCTCATCAGTAACGCCATTAAATACTCCGACTCAGGCACTATCACTGTTTCACACGTTAACGACACTCACCACGTGGTCACCCACATCGCCGACCAAGGGCTCGGCATCTCCCCTGCCGACCAAAAACGCATCTTCACCCGGTTCTTTCGCGCCGAAGACCAAGCCAACAAAGTCACCGGCACCGGTCTCGGGTTATTCATTGTCAAACAACTCGTCGAAAAAATGGGCGGCAAAATCTGGTTTTCTTCCCAACTTGGTAAAGGCACCACCTTCAGTTTCAGCCTTCCCAAAGTCTAATTCACCCCAAATAACTTTCTTTACTTCTATTTCACCTTATTTGCCGCTTGCGTCATCTTTGCTTCGGCCCCACTTCCTTGTTGCCCCCGACCTACCGATACTTCCTCCGTTACTGCAACTTTTACTTGCTTGCCCACCGCCTCACTCACAATCTCCGCCACCCTCTTTGGATCCGTTTCACTCTTATCAAAATACATACTAGCTCCCCGGGCTAGAACATCCTTTCCCTGGTTTACTTGCGACAACCCCGTCAACACCATCACTGGGATATTCACCGTTACTGGATCTTTCTTCAACGCATCCAACACCTGTAACCCATTCATCTTCGGCATCATAATATCCAACACAATCAAATCAGGTTTATGGGTTCTCGCCAAAGCAAATCCTTGATCCCCATCATTTGCCACAATCACTTCTTGACCGGTCTTTTCAATCAAAGTCCGATACAACTTTGACAGCAATGCATCATCTTCTACTACTAAAATTCTTCCCATAGCATCCAGATTATAGTCACCCCACTCGCATATTACAACCCACTAATTAGCACTCCCTACAGCCAGCCACCGGGGAGATATCCAGTCATTAAGGGAGTAACAGTAAAAAAAGTGTCCTTCCTCCAACCACCCCTCTCCACTCCCCTCATTTGAGCTTGCTCGTTTCTTTATGGGGAGTATGTTTCCGACACCGATTACAATACTTAGACAGTTTCAGTTTCTCCTCAGTGTTCACTTTATTCCTACTAGTCAAATAATTAAAATTACCACACTCAGTACAAACCATCCCATAATTCTGCCTAGGTCCTTTTTTCTTTTTTGCCATTCGTTCCCCCTACATACTATAAAAAATACTAAACACCTGACTTATTCCAGACGTGTAGTATACACAATCCTTGATCACTTTTCTACTTCACCACCACCCGACTTTTACTCTCCCCGCCCATTCGTGCTATCCTTTTCTAGAGACATTTTCTCCTATGAAAAACTTACTCAAATTTTTCTTCTACTACTGCGCCTTTGTTTCCCTGGCTATTACCCTTCTCAACCTTATCAATCTGCAACCTTCCAGCTTTCTCAGTACCTTACTTTTTCTTCCTATCACCGGATACTTCCTATGGGTTCTTATCAAAAATCTCCGCTCTCGCCATCTTTTTGACCCCGAAGCCATTCCCACTTTCAACGGCGCCTTGCCCACCAAAATCGAAACCTACACCATTCTCTCCATTTTTGCCCTACTTACTCTAACTTCCCTCAATCGCATTCACCCCTTCTCTCCTACTGCCGCCAACCCCACCCCACCCCTACCCACACCATCCCCACCCCCCTCCTCTCCTCCCTCCACTTCCGTTCCCCAACCCACCCCCGCCCCCACTCCCTTTACCATCAGTATTTCTTCACCCCTCACCGGCACCAGCTTTATCCGCAGTCAAGCCACCTCCTCCGCCACCATCATCTCCAAAGTCCAACACGGTGATAACTACACCGTCATTGCCATAGACGATCACTGGTACCTCCTTCAAATCTCCCCTTATCTATCCGGCTGGATTCACCAAAACTCAACCTCTCACCACCCATGATCAAAAAACTTATCATCTACTATAGCTTTATCCTCACCGCTACCATGACCCTCATGGGTTTTCTCAACACCCAAAACGTTGCCCAACTCATCAGCGCCATCGTCTTCTTTCCTCTAACTGCCTTTTTCGCCCTGCAGGTATTACCCCGCCCCAAATCCGCCCTTAAAATTCCCACCCGCCTTCACAAATCCCCCTCCACCAGAAAAACTCGGCTCCCCACCTCCATCCCCACCCTCCCTAAACCTTCCTCCACTAATCTTGTATTTCCCCAACTTCACTATTCCTCCAATTCTTCCATCCATTCTGTCGTTCAATCCATCCCTTCTCCTCTCAGCTCCCAAACCATCGAAGAACCCATCGGTATCGACCAAGATCGGCGGAAATTCATCAAACTCATCGGCTCAGCTGGATTAAGCGTCTTCGTCATGTCTCTCTTCACCAAAAAAGCCCAAGCCGCTTTCTTCGGTAGCGTTCCTGGACCTGGCACCGTCGCCCTCAAGGATCCCGAAACCGGCCAACAAATATCTCCTGCCATCCGCACTCCCACCGACGGTTACAAGATCTCCCAAATCGATGACTCCACTCCTGCTTACTATGGATTTGTCAACAAAGAAGGCGAGTGGTTTATTATGCGCGAGGACACCTCCGGCAACTACCGCTACACCAAAGGTGCCACCAACTTCAACACCAACTGGACCAATCGCGCCTCTCTCTCTTACGATTACTTCGACATTATCTTTTAGCTATCGCATCAGATTTTTTTCAATTTATCACCGCCAAACCTCATTGAAATAGCTCCTCTAAAATACTATACTTGCACACATCTCACATCATGAAAATCATCGACATCAATGGCAACAAAAGAAACGTCGCCTCGGCTTCTCCAGACTCAAAATTCCCCGGGTATATGAAAGTTGTCTATCTTTCCAAATCATCTGGAGCCGAACTTCCTTCGGAGTGGTATCCCCTTGCCGACTTTGTCAAACACAACCCCAAACTCAAACATCTCACTAAATCAACCATCTCGCTTGCCGAAGAAGTAGTCGGTATCGTCACCTCATCCGGTTCCAACTTCATCCGCGACGACACCAAAAACTGGCACAAAGACAACTACAAAGGCTATCCCGTGTGGATTTCCCGCGGCCAAGGCGAAGGCCAATCCCGCACCATCATCACCAACACCAAAAATACCCTCACCGTCAACCAGAATTGGGAGACCCGACCCAACCCTACCTCCCAATACGTCATCTCAAGAAATGTGCACAGCACCCAACCCCTCGGCAACACCTTGCCTGCTCTCGAAATTGAAATAGCCGAACCAGACAATGAACAGAATTAACCGAGAAACCATCTTCGTCACCACGGTAATTCTCTATTTCATCAGCTACACTCTCGATCGTATCAACGGCCCACTCAAACTGGCCATCAAAAACCCCTATGCTTTTGTTCAACCCAAAATTCTCGCCACCTACCCCTTCACCGGCGTCTCCATCCTTCTCAAAGTCATCGCTCTCTGGCTCACCGTTCTCCTCTTTCTCGGCCTCATCGAAAAACGCTACCTCTTCAAAATCATCATCGTCCTCACCACCGCCTTCCTCTCCCAACTCTACGCCATCCAACAGCTCGCTACCGGCCTGCGTGTTACTCCCGTCGAATGGACCCTTGCCATTACTTTTGCCGGCCTCCTGCTAGTCCCCACCAGCGGCTTTTTCCTCTTTGCCTCACTCTTCTCTACCGTAAAAAGTAAGACCTCACTTCCTCAAAAAACCATTTCTCCCGATCTACCCCGCCCCAAACATCTCACCAAACCCTCCTCGCCCAAAAGCTTTGAGTTGTAAACCAACTCAAGTTGACAGACTCTTCACAAATCAGTAAAAGTATACTCATGGCATTCGACCCCACCAAATTTCTCCAACACAAACAAGCCGACACTTCTACCCCACCCACCAAATCTGACACTAAAACCGATTCAGATCAACCCTCCCCTGCACCCAAAACCATGTCTTTTTCCCCAGCTAAACCTTCCGATTCAGCCCTCAAGTCTGATCCTTCACTCCAAACTCCAGCTTCAAAAGACTCTTCTCCAGCTCAAGAACCAACCCTTTCAACCTCTCCCTCCACCTCCAAAACCAAAATATCCACCTCCAAACCCGAGGCCCCATCCCCATCTTCTCCTCCACTAACAACCAAACCAATCGAAATCCCATCATCATCACCACCCCTCTCACCCGATCCCCCCTCTCCTTCACCCACCTCCTCCACCACCGATTCCACTTTCCCCAAAGCCCAAAAAAGTGAATTCTACAGTTATCCCATTCGCATGGTCAAAATCGACAATCAGTGGTATTACTCCATAGACGACCTCTTTGACATCGTCAACATCCAAAAACATGATCAATTCATTGGTACCCTCCAAGCCAATCCAGAACTCAATCCCAAATGGAGTCAAATTACCCGCTCCATTTCTTACCAAGACGAAACCGGCAACCACACCTCACTTTTCGTCACCAAAACCGGAGCCATCGCCATCATGCCTCACCTCGAGCAAAAATTCCCCGGCCCCTTCATTCGCTGGCTTGATCGAGTCGATAAACTCAATCGAGTCGAAGTTTCCACCAAAACCGAACCTGTCGCCTATGCCTCTCCACCCACCACTGGCTAGTTGGCTTTACTCTCTTCGTCCTTTTCTTGCTCCACCCCCATCCCAACCTCCTCGTCCCCCACTCTTCCTACCTCCCCTGACTTCCCCGCTTTCTCCTCTGCTTTATACTCTGGATCATTCAAGTGCTTCACTCGCTCATGCTTACCATCTGTGCATTCACATAAAGTCAGCGGATTTCGGTTTCTAGGACAACCCGGTCGGTTACATTTTCGCGGTCTTTTTGCTACAAATCCGCAGCCTCCCGAACACACGTAATGTTCTTCATACCCCCCCTGATCCCCATCCCCCACATGAATCTGCTCCACCTTCTTGTTCTCATCTGTCATAACCTAGAGTCTAACAACCACTAATCTCAAATTCAACCCCCCTGTTTTTACATACCAAAACCATATTTTTCCTGGAAAAAACCGGTAGTACCGCTCCAAAACATTTTTCCAAAATCTGCCGCATTTGCCTGTTTTCTCGCTTACTCTCTCTGCACACCAACCGATTCACCACCACTCCCCCAGTTACCAGCTGTTTCATCGTCTGTTCTAGTTTACCCTACCATCAATTCCCTCAACCATCCTTGATATACTAACCCACACCCATGCACTCAAATCTACTCTCTCCCACTATCAAACAACTAGTTTCCCAAGCCGACCAATATCTTCAAACTCACCAAATCCAACCAGCCATCCGCATCTATCTTCAAATTCTTCGCCGCCATCCCCACCTACCCCCTGTCCTAAACAACTTAAGCATCGCCTACAACCATAACCATCAGTTTGATCTAGCCAGATCCACCGTCAACAAAGCCCTAGCCATCAAGCCCGACTACCCTCACGCCCTCACTAATCTCGCCAATATCGAATTCAACCAAAACCACTTCTCCAAATCAAAAACCCTTCTACTCCAATCCCTTCGCCTCGATCCCTCTCTTCCCGAAACCCACCATACCCTC
>CAYNFZ010000047.1:0-9556 GCA_964396725.1 uncultured Pseudomonadales bacterium | reverse complement strand
AGATAACCGATGTGGGGAGACTTATGGGTGGGTGGAGGTTGGTAGGTGAGGGAGGGGAGATGAGATTGGAGGTGATGACTCCAGGCTTGAGATAGGATAAAAAGGAGTTTTAAGTTGGTAGTTGTAGTGAGAGCAAGGAAAGGGTTTTGGGTGGGTAACTGGTGGCGTTGGAGTTGGTGGGAAGTAAGTTGGGATACTTGGTGGAGAAGTGAAGGTAGATGTTTCCAGGAACACAAGCGAAGAATGAGGTGAGTTAGAGCGCAGAGAGTGGGTGAGTGGTGGGGATGACGGTGGTGGGCGGCAAGGAGGGTGGTGAGAGCTAGGGTAAATTGCCTATCGTCGCGGTAAGCAATGGCTAGATTATAGTGAGCGTTGGCATAGTGAGGATCAAAAGCTAGGGCTCGTTTGTAGTGGCGAATGGCTTGAGGATATTTGGATTGTTGAAAGAAAAGGGTACCGAGAGTGTTTTGGGTGGTAGGATGATTGAGGTCGACTTGGGGGAGGGGGGGGTGAGACATAGTGTGAATCTGGAGGATAGTGGAGAGATTGTATCAGATGGAGAGAATACCTTCTGAAAGCGGAAGAAGGTTATTTGAGTGAAGCTAGGGTGGCACGAGTTTTGGCATCTCGTAGAGTACGCCCGGCTGTGCCAGAAGCGGTGTGATCGGAGATGAGTTCATCCCAAACTGCGTCGGCGACATCTTCGGCGGTGATGGGGGAGGACGAGGATTCGAAGATGGTTTCGGTGCCAGAGTCGGAGACGTTACCGTTGTCGTTTCTAGAGATGGTAGAGCCGCCACGGACGGTGGTGAAAGAAGGACCGGATTCGATGAGGAGGCCATAGTTGTAGTTGTTGAAAATGAGATTGTCTTCGGTGACGTTACCACGAGTGGAGGCGCCGGAAACGCTGATACCGTTGTAGGAGTCGGAGATAATACATTTTTCGATGAGGTTGTTTTCACTGCCGCTGGTGATGCGGATGCCATCGCCGGTACCGGAGAGATCACAGTCTTCGAAAGCACAGTTGCGAACGTGATTTTTGGAGGCTCCGTCGAGGGTAAGGCCGTTGGATTGGGTGTCTTCGACCCAACAGTGTTTGATCAAATTATTATCGCCGGAGGAGCGGATACCACCCATGGCTCCCACCACATTGTTGGAGATGTAGAATCCGCTGACTTCAACGTTGCTGGCAGTGATGTGGATGGAGGCGGTGGATAGGGAGGTGGGGACGACTTGGAAGTTATATCCAGGACCGCGGAGACGAAGAGTGTTGACGCTGACGGTGAGAGTCTCGGTGGTGGTAGTGATGCCGGTGGGATCGCTGGGGATGGCGATGACGACATCGTGATTGTTGGCGGTAGCAAAAGATTGAGCGGTGGCAAAGGTTTTGACGGCTTCTGCTGGAGTGGTACCGTCTTTAGTGTCGCTACCGCTGTAGGGATCCCAGTAGATAATGTTACCGATTAAGGTATGGGTTTCGTAAAGAGAGCCGATGAGGTATTTGAGGGGAGTATAGTAGTCTTGTTGTTCGGGGATGGAAATGGTTCCTGCGGCGGAGGATTGCTGGATGACTTGGACGAAAGCCGCTGGAGCGATGGGCTGACCACTCTTGCCGCCGACAAGGTTACCATCTTTGACATAGACGTTGATGTAATCAGGGCCAGTTCGGTCCTCGAATTTGAGTTGCCAGTCGGGGATAAGGTTGACGGTGATAGCGGTATAGACGCCGCCGCCTAGGTCGTCTTTGCCGTAGGCATCGGCGATTTTGTGATAGGCCATGGCGGGGGAAAGTTCGTCTTCGATGTCGCGGATTTCGTTGATCAAGTCTTGCATGGAAATTTCGGTTAGGGAATCGGGGACGGTGATGATTTCATTGACAAAATCGAAGTCGAGGGCCATGGGTATAGGTTACCCGGCTTGGGGAAGAGAAGCAAGTTGGGGGGGGTTATGCTACCAAGTATTTATTGCCAAATTACACATCAATTTCAAATCACAATTCTTGGATTCTAATGACTAATAACTGAGCTCTATGCAAATGCTAATATTTAGTGACAAATGGCAAATAGTTAGGAGTGGAGGGGTAGGGGATCTTTGACTTGGAAGGAGCGGGGAGGTTGACCTTTTAGATAACGATGCCAAGCGGTGAGATAAGCAGTTTCTAGGTTATGGGTGAAACGGGCGGTGTCGAAGAGGGGAAATTTGTGCTTGTGGGCTAATAGCTTATGGCGAAGGGCTAATAGTTTTTGGGGATGGGTAGCGAGGTGGAGGGCAAGGTGGTAGTAATCATCGATAGTGGGGGTAATGAGTTCGGGTAGTCCAAGTGCGCGGAGAAGTGAGGCGGAGACGCGAGAGGTGGAATTGGGGCCGTAGGTGGTGATAACTGGAATTGTTGCAAGGAGACAGTCAGAGGTGGTGGTGTGGCCGGTATAGGGGAAAGTATCTAGAGCTAGATCAATGAGTTGGAGACGAGAAAGGTGAGCGGGTTTGGGGGTGTGGGGAGCGAAGATGAGTCGAGAAGGTTTGAGGTGAGAATTTTGGGTGAATTGAGAGAGATTTTTGGTAGCTGGAGAGTTTGATTCGAGAAGCCACAAGATGCTATGGGGGAGGCGTTCAAGGAGCCGGAGCCATTGATGGAACATTGAACGGGTGATTTTGGTGGAGGAGTTAAAACTGGCAAAGATGAAGGCACCAGGCGGTAGGTGAAGAGTTGATCGGGAGGGAGGAGGGGGGATGGGTGGCGGGCTGTTGATTTGGTAAGTGTGAGGTAGGCGGATGAGTTGTTCAGTATAGAATTTGGAGTCTGGAGTTGAGGTGATGGTGGAATCGGAGATGAAGTAGTCGAAAAACTGGGCGCCGGAGGAACTGGGGAGGCCGAGGTAACTGATCTGAAGGGGAGAGGGGTGGTGGGCGGGAATGGCGATGCGATTACCTTGGGTGTGATGGGTGAGATCGATTAAGATGTCGATGTGTTGGCGGATGAGGTGGGCGGCGGTAGTGACGTCGTGAGGAAATAGGTCGATAAGTTGGTCACAGGATTGGTAGATGTGTTTTTGGACGGGGCTGTTATCTTGAGGGCTGTAGGTGAGACAGGTGACATGAAAATTGTCTCGATTGTGGAGAGAGAAAAGGTGGTTGGTGAGGTGGGCAATGGGGTGTTCGGCGAAGTTGTAGGAGAGGTATCCGAGGCGAATAGGGCGAGAAGGGGAAGGGGCGTGGGTAGGGGAGAAGGGTGGGAAAATAGAGGAAATGGTGGTTGACCAACTGGTGGCGACTTGGAGGTTAGCGGAAGGGTCGATGTGGTGGGTGAGGTGAATGTAGGGGGTTTCGGAGGTTTGTTGGCTGGTGGCAAGTTGGTGGGAGGTAATCTTGTCCAGTTGGGGTTGGAGGTGGGTGACTTGGTCCCAATTACAGGTAAGTTGGCAGAGGTGGTACATCATAGCAAGATTGTGGGGATGGGGGTGGGGTTGGGATATGGCTTGATGAAAGAGGTCGAGGGCTTGGTCTAGCTGGTCGAGGGCTCGGAGGCTGATGCCGAGGTGGTAGTAGGCAAGTTGGTGGTTGGGATTGAGCTGGAGGGTATGTTGAAGGTGTTTGACGGCGGAAGGGTGTTGGTTGAGTTGTTGGTAAGTGACCCCAAGATTGAAGTGAACGTCGATGTAGTTGGAGTTGAGTTTGAGGGCTTGAAGGTAATGGGGTAGGGCTTGGGTGAGGTGGTGTTTGAGTTTGTAGGTGTTGCCGAGGTTGTTGTGGTAGGCGGCGTTGGTGGGGTCCAGGTTAGAGGCATGAAGAAAGCACTGGTGGGCTTTTTCGATTTGATGGTGGAGGTGATAAACCATACCAAGATTATTGAGGGAAGGGGCGTGATTGGGGACGAGAGAAAGGACTTGTTGGTAGAGCCGTTGGGCGCGGTCAAGACGATTTTGTTCGTGGGCTTTGACGGCGAGAGTAAATCTTTTGCGGGCTTGTTTGAGAGAGGGGGACATGGGGTGGTGGAAAAGGGAGTAAGGATTAATTGACCCCGTAGAGTTGTGCCACGGAGCGTGTCTTGTAAATCAAGTTGACCTAATTGAGGATGAGGATAAGTATAGAGTATGTGGTATTTGGAGTAGGGACTAACGTCTAGTTGCCTGGGGGTAAGGGTTAATGGCTAATGGCTAATGGCAAATGGCGAAGGGTTAAGAGTAGAGAGGTAGAGGATCTTTGGTCTGGAATGATGTGGGTGGTTGACCTGTTTGATAACGATTCCAGGCATTGAGGTAGGCAGCCTCGAGGTTTTTGATGAAGCGAGAGGCGTGGAAGAGGGGAAAGTTGTGCTTGTGGGCTAATAGTGTATGGCGAAGGGCTAATAGTTTTTGGGGATGGGTAGCGAGGTGGAGGGCGAGGTGGAGGTAGTCAGCGGATGAGCTGGTGATGAGTTCAGGAAGGCCGATGGCTAGAAGTAAGCTAGTGGACATGCGAGAGGCGTGGTGGCCTCCTGTGAGGGTAAGAACGGGAACGCCGGCTTCAAGAGAGTTGGCTGTGGTGGCTCCACCAGAGTAAGAAAAAGGGTCAAGGGTCAGTTGAGCCAGGGAGAGGCGATGGAGGTGGTCGGAAAGAGGAAGTTGAGGAGCAAAAAGAAGGCGTGAGGGGGAGAGATGGTGGGATTGGACAAGCTGAGTAAGACGATGGGAGGTGAGTTTAGAGTACCGAGGAAGCCAGAGGATGGAGTGGGGTAGCTGGTGGAGGAGCTGGAGCCAGATTTGGAGAAGAGGTAGAGTGAGTTTGAAGGGAGGGTGGAAGCAGGCAAAAACGAATTGGGCGTTTGTAGGGAGGAGTTCTGGGTGCGAAGGGGGTGAACTGGGGAGAGAATGGGGATGGTTGAATTGATAGGAGTGAGGTAGAGAGATAAGGTTTTCGGTGTAATAACGGCGAGATTGGGGAGGAATGATGGTGGGGTCGGTGATGAGGTAATCGATATAGTTTGCGCCGGTGGAGCCAGGGAAGCCGAGATAGTGGATTTGGATTGGTGCGGGACGATGAGCGGGGATTTGAAGGTGATGACCTTGGGTGTGGCCGGTTAAATCGACAAGGATATCGATGTGGTGAGTGTGGATGAGGTGGGCGGCTTTTGAGGGAGAGAGGTGGGCAATTTGGTGGAATTGGTCAGAGGAGGATTGGATGGTTTGGGCGAATGAGCTACCGTCTGATGGGGAGAGGCTGTAGCAGGAGATGTGAAATTGAGGGCGGTGGTGAAGACCAAAAAGCGGTGCGAGTTGGTGGCCAATGACGTTGTCGAGGAAATCTGCTGATAGATAGCCGATACGAAGGGGATGAGAAGGGGTTGATGGCGGATGTGTGAAAGGGATGGAGATAGGTGAGAGGTGGGATTTGGAATGGGATGATGCGACGGCGAGGTTGGTGGATTGATTCTGAGTTCGGAGGAGGTTTTTGTAGGGAGTTTCTTGGATGGGGAGGTGACTGGTGATTTGGTGGCGGGTGAGTTGGGAAAGGAGGGGGAGGAGTTTTTGTTGAGCCGGAAAGTTGAGGGTTTGCAAGGCTAGATCGTAGAGATGGCAGAGAGTTTGAGAGAGGAGAGGATCTGGCGAGCGGGTGAGATGAGCTAGATTTGGAAAGGGAGTAGGGGAGAGTTGAAAAAGGTGGAGGTAGGCGGAGGAGAGGGTCGGTTGGTGAATAGAATTAAATAGAGAGGTGAGGTGTTTGAGGGCGGGAGTAAAGTCGGGTCGGTAACTGAGGGCTTGTTGGAGAAGGGTAATGGCGGTGGGGAGTTGGTTGGTGTCGAGGTAGGAGAGAGCAAGATAGGTTTGGGCTTGGTAAAAAGTGGGTTTGAGTTGGAGGGCCTGGTGGAATGATTCGATAGCCTGGGGGTGTTGATTTTGTTGTTGAAAACAAAGACCTAGAAGATAGTAGGTAGGGGGGTGGTGAGGGTTTTTGTTGAGCAGGTGATTGAGGATGGAAATAGCGGTTTGGGGTTGGCGGTTGTGGTAGTAGTGGAAGGCGGAATGGTAGAGGGATGCAGCAGCAGATGACATGGGGGAAGCATATAGAAATAAAAGCAAAAATCAAAGGTCAAGAATCAAAGGTGCTGGAAACATGGATCTGGAAGGGAGAATTGAGGAAGAGGAAGAGTAAGCGAAGCATAAGAAGGTGTATATAACGAGGACGGGCTATGTGACAATTTGGATTGTGCGACACGTAAAGGGGAAAGGGGGGTAGAACAGTGCATTGAAATTGTGCGTCATATGATATGTTTTGATAGGATGATAAAAAGTACAAGGATGGTTGGCCTATAATTTGGATATGGACGGAAGACGGATATTTTTAGCGATAACGATTTGATGGTGCTAGTGAAGAGAATATGAGGAAATATTATGAGTGCATTTAGCGGCGTGAAAAGGTTAATTAATACAAGGTGATCAATTACGGATGAAGGATAAAAGATGAGATAAAAACAATGATGTGGATGAAGTTACGAGTGGCCCTAGAACGGGTTTTTTGATTGAGGTCGATACTTAACTAGGTGAAGTTTGTCCCCTATTTTGTTGGGAGAGCGATTGGTTCTGGGATGATGATAGAGTGTGGTTGTGGATTGAAAGTGAGGATGGCGATGGTGTGGGAGCGGGAGGTCGGTCGAAGATGGATGAGAGTTATGTGGGAGGGGGTGAAAATAGATTTGAGATGATGAGTGAATGGGTAAAGCAAAATTTGCGGTAAACGAGAAGGTGTGAGGAAAAAATACGACATATGATTGTGCGACATAGCTAATTGGCAAGAGATCAATGAAGTTAGAGGGTTTGAAAGAAGAAATTGTGAGGATAAATGGTGAGTACTGTGGTGGGTAGGGAAAGAGAATGACTCCCCTATCGAAGAAAAGAAAAAGACGTACAAGTACGTCTACGCAAGAAATGTTATAGGATAATATGATTAGGTGACAATTGTGTCTTCGGTGCGGATAGTAGCGATAGAAAAGCCGGTGGATCCGAAAGTACCTTGAGCTTCGAAAGGAAGAATGGGGGTGGTGGCTTTTCTACGGACACGAACAAGCAAACCGCGATCTTTACTGGGATAGATGACGGTGACAGAAGCGGAAGTGGTACCGGCGCCGACTTCTCGGTCGATGTAGGGAACGTAGTTGGTGTCGTTGGTGTCGGAGTAGCCTTTGGTAAGGGATGTGGTATCGAGGAAAAAGGTGCTACCAGAGAAAGCATTCTTCTGAGCCATCGGTATAGTCGACAACTCTAATGGTGCCGGTGGTGGGGGTGTCGGTTTGGATGGCGGCTGAAACAATGAATTGAGTTGAGCCGGTAGTGTTGAAGGTGGTGGAGGAGTAGAGACTTTTGTTGATGGTGGAGCTGCCTGAGGTAACGGTGCGGAAGACGGTAACACGGTCGTTTTGGAGTAAGTTAGTGACGCCGATAGCTTGCTTGTTGGGTGGGGTTTGGGTATCGCCATCCGAGTCTCGGAGTTGGAAGGCTTGAATGTCAGAGGAGGCCATGTTTTCGAGCCAGACTCCTTGGGCGGCGAAGAGTTTTCCACCAGCATAGGTGCCAAAGGGAGAAGCTTTGGAGGGGTTAAAAGAGTTGGCGGAAGTTTGATTGTCGGTGTAGGCTTGGATGTAGTGTTCCCCGTTTTGGGAAGCGTGGGAGAGGGTACCGCTTGAAGATCGAGTGACGGGATAGGAAGCAAAAGTGGAGGTTTCTCTGGTGACATATTTGAAATACTCGTAGATTTGGGAAAGGGCACGACCGGCACAGTCAACGACGACGGTGTAGGGTTGATCGGTACCTTGATCGAAGGCTTTGTTGATGGTATAGGCTTCGGTCATGTTGGCGGAGGCGGTGGTGGTAGCTCCGGAAGGGGTGCCGGTGATAAGTTCTCCATTGGCTGGGCCTGTGTCGGAAGCGTTACCGATGGTCATAGTACCACTGGAGTCGAGCATCATAACCCCAGATCCCCCACCTGGCCAAGTGACGGATTCGTAATTGGTGAAGGAGCCAGTGACGGCTCCATGGGTGACGGTGCCGTTGACGAAAGCAACGGTGACATCGGCAATAGTAGAGCCAATGGTGGTAGCGTAGGTGCTGTTGTTGAGGTCGTTTTGGGTGGCTAGAGGAACGGCGTTTCTACCTCCTGGCGAGACGTCGATAGTGAAGTGGTCATAGAGGTCTCCGGCTTGAGAAGCTGGGTAGTGGCGAAGGTAAACGGTTAAACTACCGTCGTCGATCTCGACACCGCCTTCTTTAACTTTGATCAAGACATCGATATGTTGAGTTCCTGAGCCAGACTCGGGCCACCAGGAGGTTAAGGTGGTGCCATATTGAACGATGTAGATTTGTTGGCTTTGGTCTTCTTGAATAGTACCTAGGGTGTAGAGGTTGGACCAGAGAGCTTCGCCGGTGGAGCTAACGGCGGTAAAGCTACCCGCAGCTGCGGAGCCAGTAACGGTGTAGGCTTCGGAGCCGTTGTCGAAGGCGTCGCCGGAATCATCGGGACGGATAAAGACGATACCGATGTCGGTGCCGGTGCGGGTGTCATAAGCTAAGATGGTACCGGTATCGGTGGTGGAGGTGCCGGTAATGGTGCGTCCAAGGTCGCCGGCAGCAAAGGGAGTACCGGCACCGGAAGCGTCGTAGGCGATTTGGCGGATGACACCACTCCCCCAGCCACTGGTTTGGATGGCGCCACCTTTTAAGTATTTGAAAGAATCGTCGTCCATGAACCAGCCGTTGATAAGAGTGTAGTCAGTTGGCGTTTGGGCACTCATGGGGATGGGATCGTCCATTTGATCAAGGTCGTCAAAAGTGTCTTGAAGGTATGAGTAGAGGGCGTTGACGGTGTACCAGTCTGAACCGGAAGTGTGTCTAATGCGTTTATTGACGTAGTCGATGGTAAAGTCGTCAGCTATGGCCATAGGTTAGATGAATGTTTTGCAATAGCCCAAAAAATGGGCAAGCAAGTGCTTAAAAATTAGTATGAAGAGTGGGAAATTGTTTGTCAATATTGGGAATATGATAGCTTTGGGGGTGAAGGGGGTGGAAAGCAGGTGATGATTTAATATAACCTTAATAAGGTGGGTAGAAAGGTATTTAAACTGTAATTATATAAATATATATTATTTGATTTTGGGTGACATGGTTGGGCTTTGGGTGGGAATAATTAAATAACGAGTGGAGGAAAATGAATATTCATATATTTGAATATAGTCCCCGTGGTGGTAGCCTTTGAGTGTCCTTTGAGTAGCTAGGAATGAGGGTAAGCGAACTTTTAGTCCAGCCTACGCAGAAACCCCCCAATTAAGATTGGGGGATGAATGCGAGGCAAGTTTTCTGCTTCGGCGGATTTTCGCTCGAAGTGAATCAATCAGAATCCCCCAGCTCCTGCTGGGGGAGCTTCAACTTAGAGGATGAAGAGGGAAATCCTTTGGAGTGATTGGTTTTTTCTCTGGGTATATGAGTTGATTTCCAGGCTGTGAGGTCATGGGGGCATGAGTTTATCACCCTTGGTAGAAGACCACGGCTGCCTAGGCCGTGGATGAATGCTTAAATTCTGCTTCCTCCTT
>CAYNFZ010000046.1:2030-9751 GCA_964396725.1 uncultured Pseudomonadales bacterium | reverse complement strand
CAGGCTGTTTCGCGGACTGCTTTGCGAAACTCTTTGATGGAGTCACCCATCCCACGGGCCAGTTCGGGAAGCTTCTTGCCTCCAAACATTACCATCAATACAGCTGAGACAATTACGATCTCAGTTGTTCCGATTCCACTTAACATGCTGCATCACCTCCTTTCAAGTTTGTTAAATACTAGATAATCACATCTCAAATACCCTTGTCAAGCACTAATTATTCTTATCATAATCACATCACACTATATTGATATAAATGACTTCGTTTCACAGATTCTCTTCTAGAGGTATCAGATATGTAGATGATGTGAATATAAATTAATTTCACCTTTTCACAGCCCTAACTTTCTCCCCCCTTTACTATGATTAACAATATCTCTATAATTACCCCAGCAAATCAACCTTCACCTCAAAAAACACTCACCAATCACTCCCCTACTCTCATGCTCAGCTGGTCCCTCACCTTCAGCCCCATTCTCACCAACAACTCCAAACTCGCCGACAAACTCCACCACAAACTCCTCACCACCCCTATCAACCCTCGACTCGAAATCCAGCTCAACTACCAGACTCTCGCCGAGCGCATCTATGCTAGTCTTGGCCTAGCCGATATCACCACCTCCATCAAAGACGTCCGCCGTTTCTTGGCTAAACCTGATTCCTCTACCTTAAGCAAACACATCAACAACTACCACACTACCCTCGACTATATCCGCTACGACTGGACCAACAATCCCAATCCTATTACCAACTCCACTCTTTTTGCACTTCACAAACATTTTTCCAGAAACATCAAGCATAAAAGTGGACTCCGAGACAAAAATTTAACCATCAAAGACGGTGCCGCCAACCAATCTTTCACCACTCCCTCTCCCGAAGAAATTCCCTTCCAGCTCGATTCTCTCATGTCCGAGGTCAACCAACCCGACCGCCAACATCCCCTTGTCATCGCCGGTATCGCCCACATCCAAATCCTCCGCATCCTTCCTTTCAAAGAATTCAACCAAATCGCCGCCCTTCTCTTCTCCGAACTCATCCTCACCAAACACAACTTCACAAAACACTTCCTCGTCAACCCCGAGGCTATTTTCCTCCAATCCGAAACATCTTATCTCGAAGCAGCCCGCTCTGCTTTGAGTCGCGAAGCCAACTTAAATGACTGGCTCATCTACTTCACCACTGCCTTCACCAACGCCCAAGAAAATGCTCTTTCTCGCCTCCAAAACACCAGCTTCCAAAAACCCGCCGAAACTTTAAAACTCGCCCGCTTAAACCGTCGCCAACTCGCCATCCTCCGTTACCTCGACAATCCCCACCACATCATCAACAACACAGAAGTCGTCAAACGCTTCAAAGTCTCTCAAATCACCGCCTCTCGCGACCTCTCCAAACTAAAAAACCTCCACTTAATCACCCAGGTCGGTCGCGGCCGCTCCACCACCTACACCAAACTCTAACTCCCTTCTCTGTCAATACTCCGAAAAATCCTTCCCTACTTCTACCACCAGAAACAAAAATAGCACGGCCTTTAGGGCATGGTTTTTTTTATCCTCCCGCCAAAAACTGAGCCGGGGCTGGGATTTGAACCCAGGACCCCTTGTTTACAAAACAAGTGCTCTGCCACTGAGCTACCCCGGCATAATTGTATTTTGGCGGACAAAACATCTCGCCAAAACAACTCCTATTATACCCCACACTTCCAAGGTTCAATTCGCGCCCACAACCAAAAAAAACACTCCCTAGTGCCTTCCCATCCTCTGAATCGCCTTCAACCGCTCCTTAATCTCCTCCAAATCATCGTCTCCCATCACCCCCGTATGCGTCGAGCTCGTCACTTCCTCAGCTTCTCCTTCTTGCAATCCCAACCCTTTGTCTTCCCCACCCACCAACTCCTCTTTCTTCTCTTCCTCCTCGTCTTTCTTTTTCAGCTTATCCAGAATTCCCATATTTTCCTTTCTCTACACACCAGTATACTGACACATAACGAATTTGCAACCGTGCGCTTATTCCATTCCCACAGACTTGAGCACTTTATAGAGTAACCCTTCCTTCCTCACTTGAACCATGGCCCCCTTCAAAGAGATCTCCACTCCCACCCCCCTTTGGCCTGCACTATAGTGCACATCCCTTCTGGTTGGTAACTCCCCACCCTCACCGCCTACTTCCCACTGCTCCCCTGATCGTTGCCAACCCTGATCTGTAGCTTGAATCTGTCTCACACCCACCCCGCCCCCAAGCGCTTCTATACTCAAACCCCCAGGGAAAAATACCATCCTAACTCCTGTTTCTGCCCCATCCAATTCAGCTACGACCTCATCCTTCGTGCTCCCTCTATCCACCTCTACCCCACCCACTACCACTGCTTGAACTGGTTCCTCTCTTGTATCCACGTTTAAAACTTCTTCCTCCAGATCTACCACTCCACTAGGTTCTTCTGTAGATAATCCTAATCTATCTCTCCGTCGCCGTAATTCTCCCGGTTGCAATACATCATGCCGCCCCACAATCATTCCTAATTGTTCACCGCTAAAACGCCTACCTCCCTCTATCGCCTCTCTATCATCTCTAGTCTCTTGATCCTCTTCAGTCATACCTTTCTTCAACTTCCACATCACTAACTTCAAATTTCCAATTCAGCCAGCCTCTCCCCCACCACTTCCCAAACCTTCTCTACTCCCTTACTCGACAACTCATGCTTATGCTCATCAAACACCCGTGCCGCAGCCCGTCCCGTCATCATCTTAGCCAGTATTCCATTCTCCATACACCACCATATAAACTCCACCACTTTCGCCGAACCCACCGGCAAACTCAAACCCCTCCAATACTCCGCCTCAGCCAAAATCTTCAACCCCGACTTACCTTCCAGCTTCTTTCCCCGCAAAACCATTTCCCACAACCACTTCTGCTCCCCTTCAGACGGCATTAGGTTGTGCCGTCGCAGAAAATCCAAATTGTCATACTCTTGCCGCCCCACCGGAGTCGCAAACAACAACACACAACCACCCTCTTGTCTCGGCCCATACAAAGCCTTGAATGCCTGCTCACTCGGCTTTGTCACCTCCAAAGCTACCGGCGTCTTCGCAAACATTTCCTTGTAACTATCCACCACTTCCCGATCTATCTCCGACGCCCCAATCCGCACCGACCCCCGACCCACCATCTTCGCCAAAAACCAACTCGTATTCACCGACTTTCGCCCCACTATATGAAACACAAACCGATCCGACTTGTCCTCCAACCCATTAATCAACTTCTCATAAAAATCCATCCCCACCGCCGCCCCAGACAATGGCATCGACACATGAATCTGATTACTCTCTCCCACATTTACCTGATGTTTCCGCGCCAAATACTCCGCTTCAGACAACTTCCTCCCCATCAACGGACTCACCGGATAACTCACCACCTCAAACCGCGGTACCACCATCTTCTGTTGCTTGGCATAGCGAGTTAACTCCTTCTTGGTCGTCTCACTCGGCACAAAGATAATATCCGCCCCCTCCACCATCCAGATATGCTGCGGACTATCATCCGTCACTACCACCACCAACTCCATCTTCACTTTCCGCTCTTTCCACAACTGCTCCTTCATTCCCGCCAACTGATGCGCCAATCCAAAATGTGTCGCCACCACCAACAATACCCTCGGCACCTCCAACCGCTGATCCAGCAACGTCAGCACTTGCCCATACAACTTTTTATTCTCCCTCCGTAGAGTCTTTCGATACCAAAAAGTAAACACATCTTCCAGCCACCCGTACTGCATCTGCTCCATCCCCGCCCGTAGCCAAGGATGAATACTAGTTATCCTATGAATTCGCTTAATCGCCTCATCCCGCGAACCCATCAGAAGCGGCGTCACCTTTCCCGGAAACCCTTCATACAACGCATCAGTCACCCGCAAATGCCCCAGCCCTGCCGGCGCATAAGAAAACACCACTACCACTTCTTTCCGCATCAACGCACTCATTTTTTTCATTGCATTCAGTCTAAATCACTCCATCCTCCCCAGCAACACCATCTCCACCTACCAAAAAGCTCGCCTCCCTTTACCTGGCTTCCAAATCCTCGTTTTCTCAGCTTCTTGGTAAACATCCTCCAACCACCACACCGGTTTCCAATTGAAATCCAAATCTTTCATCGTGCTCACAAACTCCCACACCATTCTCCCCGTACTCAAATCTTCCCGCAACACCCAACTCCTTGCCTCCACTGCTGCCATCACCACATCCACCCACACCTCCTGAGGTTTCCATACCACCTGATCAATCCAGTCCTCAGGCATCTGCCACTCCACCCACCTCTGACCCTCCTCCTCACATTTCACACACACCAACCTACCCCCATCCCACCATTCCCGACCAATCAGTATCGCATCCATTCCCATCAACGTCACCACACTCCCCATCAAAAAATTCACATGCTCATTTGGATAATCCTCGGCCATCCACACCACCGACCAGTACAAACTCCACCGTGCCATCCTCCACACTTCATCTTCATCACAATCTTCTACTGCCAAATAATCCCGATACAAATATCTTGGACTACATGAAAAAGCATCATAAAACACCTCATTCCCTTCTTTTGTTAACCACGGATCCGGTCTGAATTCATATCTCTCCATAATTAGCACCAGATTATAACCTCAAGTACTGCCCAACTCAAATCAATCATCCCATTCCGGGAATGTCACTCAGGGACGTTCCCGGAATGGAATTTTCACCAGGGGCAACATCCACAACATCTTTTCACCACACTCTTACATAAATATCCTGCAAATTCCCAAAAAAACGGCCAGCAACCATGTCTACACATAACATCATGTAAACATAGCCACTGGCCAATCACGCATTTCAGGACGTCGGGGATTAGTGGTGATACCACCCTTTCCTGTATCCCCACCACAGGATGCCAATCACTACACTCACAAGCAAGCCTACCAAGATCCCCAACAGAAAATACCCAAGTCCCGGCATTTCTCACCTCTCTCTAAAGTGCCCCCAGCACCCAACGGACAATCAATATTGTCCCAATCCCCATGGCCAACCAAAACAACTTCAAAATAAATTCCATTACTCCGCATCCGGCTTGTTCAGCTTCCCACGGCGATGAAAGCAGCTTCGCAAACTTTCTCCATCTTCGCTTCAGACTCTCTCTCATTCCAAAACCTTTCACAAAAGTCCTGGTGGAAAATACTGCACCGCAATAATATCTGGAGTGTCATCCATGTCAATGCGCGACAACTCGAGTATTTTACCCCCCCATCTCCTCATACCACAAACTTTTCCTCATAGTGTACAATCTCCTCATGACAGACAACCCCCAAGAAACAGTTAGAACACTAAAAACTTCTGAAACTTCCACCCCTCCAGCCCACAAACTAGTCGAGCAGCCTCGCAATCCCAACGGTGCCGAAGCAGTGGCCATCCCCGAAAACCTCCAAGCCCAATGGCATGAAATCATCGGCGATGACAAAGAACTCGCCAAACTCATTCCCCTCTTCCACCAAGTCGTCAAGCTCAACCAAGAATTTCGCCAAAATTCCGGTATCGAAGGTGGCCAACACTACCACGATGAAAATCATTCCCTGGCCGTAGCCCAAGCTGGAATCGCACTTATTCGCCAGGCAGAAGAAGGCAACGATCCTCTAGGCCTCAACCAGTATTGTTCCGAAACAGGCATCTCTCTCAAGCAGCTCAAGCGCATGACCATATACTTGGGCCTAATCCACGACCTGGGAAATCTAGGCTTTCTGACGTTCGAAGATGATCAAATCAACATCGACTTCCACACCAACGATGAAGGTAAAAACATTATCCGTCGCCAAGGTATCGCCGATCCCACAAACCCAGGCTCAACAATCATGCCAGAAGATATTGTCAGTCAAATATCAAGGCCCCTCTACGGAAAAATCTTCCCCGATGCTACCACCAAAGAACTTCAATTATTTAAAAAAATGATCGGTTTCACTAAATTCCCTTCAGAACCACCAAAGGATCAAACACTTCATACTTTATTTACTTTCGTCCAACTCATCGACCAAGTCCTCCAGGCTCGCTCAAATCTAAACAGACCAGATATCTTCCAAGATCGCCTAGAAAAAGAATGGGTAGCCGAAACCGGTGTCGGAGTCCCACATCCCAACCTTACACCAGAACAAATGGAGAACTTTGCCAACAATAGATTTGAGCAACTCGTCCCGGATACAACACAAAGAGAACAAATCAACCAAATTCTATCCCCAACTCCAAACTCATAACCACAAAATTAATCAACAATTACCATAACCACACATGCCAGTCACCAAACCCAAGTCCGTTAAAAAAAGCTACCACGAAACCCCTTTCTCCGTATACTTCCGTCGCCTCGACGAAATCGACAAGGACTTAAAAGACGACCGTGAATTCGGCTCCTTCCTCATCCTCTCACTAGTCGAAGAAGTCGGCGAAATGGCCAGGGCCTATCTGGCCAAACACGGCCGCAAGGGCACCAACATCGCCGCCCAAGAAGACGAAACCTACGAGCAAGAACTCGGCGATCTACTACTCACCATCCTCCGCTTCGCCCGCATCAAAAACATCAACCTCGATGAACGCATGAACTACTCGCTCAAAAAAATCCAACATAGAAAAACCAAACCCAAAAAGTAACTTAGTCTCAACGCCCAAACCGAGAGCGCAAACCTCTTTGTAATTTTCTAGCAAGTTCCTCTACCGGCGATACTCCCACTTCCCCCTCTCGCTCTAATTCCCATCTCACTCCCCTCCTTTGATATCCAGCCATCATGGAATAAGCGCCAACCCTTGCATTAACCTCCATTTTGTCGTCGTCTTTCCCAATAGTCACCGCGAGTGCTCTGTTCACTCCTCCATCCTCTTTCCCCACAACCACCCGAATTCTATTTCGACCCACCCCAACACCAACCATATATGCCTTCAGCTCCCCTAACCCATCAGGACCACCTGCTATTGAAAATTCACTCCAATATGCGTTTGATCGAAATGGTTGAAGTGATTTCAGCCTTTCGTCATTAGGCAATCCAGCCCCCACTTCAAAACCTGGCAACATATCACCCAACCCTGCTTGGCCGCCTTCATTCAACATTCTTCGAACCAACCGAATCACCCCACTCATATCATCATAATCCGCATACTCCCCGGGAAAGACTCTATCTTTTCTGCCAGTTTTTATATTATCCTGTGTGATACCGCTCCATAGCCCTCCTTCCAATACTCGCACCAACAAATCTTTCAAGGGCTTCGCCAACTTTTCTCGTACTTCAGTACTATTTTCTCTTCTCTCCGCCACCAAATCCTCCTTTTTCACTCTTATCCCCCAACTCTATCACTAATATATTAAAAACCCAACTTTTCCCATAAAAAAAGTGTGGGCAACCAGATCTATCACCTGGACATTTGCCCACACAGACCGATTTTTGATCACACCCTAGCTGACCTTACTCCTCGGCCCCTAAGAATCGAGCAATGGTCGTGTTCCCGATTAGATAAGCCACACTGCTTGTGGCCACATACACCCCCGACAGGAGTAGCAGGTTGACCAGAGCCATAAACGTCACTTCGCAATTACGGCTTACCACCAGAAAAGCCACCAATGCCCACACCAATCCCAGGAATGGACTGACTAGAACCCCCGATGTCTGTAGAATTTCAACCATAGCTGTATCCCATGCCAATTTGACTATTAGCATAAAAGAA
>CAYNFZ010000046.1:0-2020 GCA_964396725.1 uncultured Pseudomonadales bacterium | reverse complement strand
TGCATCATAAAAACTACCAGCTCCACTAAAGCTCCGTAAAAAGCTCCCATAGCAGCTGCCAAGGCAAAGAAGCTCGAAGATTCGCTCGGGTCGGGCATGATCCAACCAAATAATGGCTCAACGGTTATATACACAAGTATGGCTGGAATGAACCAACCTAGCCCAACTCGGCTTATTGGTGACTCCCGCCACCCGTACAACACTTTCTCTGTCCAGATGATAATCGCATTCATTGCCTTTCCTCTCTTGCGCCTATCCATCACCAAACAATACTGGTCAAAGGTAGTTCTACTCCGGTGCCATGTACCCAACACTAACAAACGGATATCCGTACAACATCTTCCACCCAACATCTGACAAGACAGCTGCCAAAAGCACCCTCAGATCACCGCTGGCGAATACTTGCCATCCAAACCGTGCCGGCTCAAACTCGCCCTCATTCTTTTCCGCCCCGGAGTACGAATTGGCCACACTCCTCAAATTGTGCCCCAAATCACGGTACATCTTTCGAGTCAGAGCATCACGCTCCAAGTCAATCCCGATCTCATATTCGAGCCACCAGACCCCACTTACCGAAAACAACAACCAGCCGACAGTGTCGCCTTCTTTTGGCGACTCCTCCGACACTATTACCAGGATGAACTGGTTACCCAGTATCAGGATTCTTTCTATCTGCACAGTCAATCCATCGACCACCAAATACCCGCCAACTTTCCACTGGAGTTTCTCTTCCAGCACGGGATTCAAATTCCAACGTCGGTACTTCTTTCTTTGTAGAATATCTTGAATTTTTACCGGCAACACTATTGTTGAGTGCTTCATCCTTTCTTTTCCTCTCACTCGCGTAATCTTAAAGTGCTAGATGTGTAAATCTCAAGATACTCAAATTATCCCACACATCCACCCAAAACACACCCTTTCGCCTCCATACCTTCATCTCTCAATTTTCTCTAGCTCCTCCATCAGCATCTCCAACTCAATCCCTGTCGGTATCGATCCTCCAGGCAACAATATTCCCTTGCGCCTTAGTAGTACCTCTTGCGCAGCCACGTAATACGCCGATTCAAACGATCCGTCTTCGCCATCCACAGTTGCCCGCTTCCAAATTTTTCCATCCACCATTTCCTCAATCGCCCCCAATAGCGACCAGTAATTCACCCCCACCCCAGGAATTTGTTTACCATCTTTATCACTATCTCTAACAAGTGGAATCTGGAAACCTTCATTCTCCATCCGCCGATTCACCCACTCCACAATCTCCAACAAAAGCATTACTCCCATACCATTGTCAACCAATTCCTCACTCAATTTCCTCAGGTGATTCTTGTACCAACTCACCCTCAGACTATGCACTTTGGTTACTTCCGCTTTTCCCACCCGTCTATTCTACCCCTCCCATCAACCACCACCATCACCCGTTTCCAAACCTACCCCTGCTCACGACTTCAACACTCCGGGAGTGTCAATCTGGAACACCCCCGAGGTGGCAGCATTTCTGCATCAAAAAAGCGGGCTCGACTTGTCCACAGTTGGACATAGCCAAAATCCCGCTTATCGCTCGCAAACACTCGCAAGCTAAATCCCCCATCCAAACATTATTGCTCGCAGCAGAAGCAGCAACACAAACGCCATTCCTGCGACAAACGCCAGCACAAACCGTACTCGCCGGTCTTTCATCCTCCCCTCCTATTCCACTAGAGTCATTGTTTCCAAGATATCAATCCTGTTCTCTTGGAAGAAACACTTTCCATTCACTGTGGGATCACACCTTCTTCTTAATCAGATTTTTCTTTGGGTTCCCACAATGCCCAAGCCCAGTCCATCCCGATTGCCAAAAGTATCAACATATTGCCAATCGCAACCAACATGGCACCAATCCCAGGCCTAGCACTCGGCAGATACACTACCACCAGAAACACTACCGGCAAAGTGAAAGTGAGCAAGATTACCCCAACCACATTCAGATCACCACCTCCCGACTTCGCCCACAGCAGCGTCATTACAATTGGCAGCAAGGGAA
>CAYNFZ010000045.1:0-9884 GCA_964396725.1 uncultured Pseudomonadales bacterium | reverse complement strand
GTCGGTGCGACTGTCAATGAGAGGTAGAGCCTGAGTGGTGGCTAGAGTGGTGGCGGGGAGAGAGGTGAGTTTGGTGGAGAAGAAAAAGAGAAGGCTGATGGCGGAGAGGTATATTGTGGTGGTGAAGAGGGTGAGGCCGGAGAAGCCGGCGAGGGAGTGAATGAAGTAAAAAATGACTCCTGCTAGCCAATGGTGGGTGAGGGTGGGATGGTTGGTGTAGGTATAGGAATAGAGATTGGTGGTAGGAATGTGGTGGGTTTGAAGGATGACTTTACCGTTGGTGAGGTGGCGACCTAAGTCGGAAGTCACGAAGTTGGATTTTTGGAGGTAGAAAAGAGAAAAGAAGATGATGAGAGGGAGAAAGACAACTAGTTTGTAGATGAAGTTTCGATTAAATAGGGTAAATGAGAATGGTTTCATATGTCTGGGGGGAAAGAATGAAAGTGAGTTATGGTCTGAGTTGTTGGTGAATGAACGAGTGAATGGAATCCCAGGAGTTGGGATTATCTTTGGGAACGAGAATGAAGGCACCGGCTGATGACTTGGATGTTTGGAGGACGTTTTGAATGGAGAGGTTGATGCGGACGAGGCGGAAATCGAGAAGGTTGATGAGGAGGGGGGAGAGGGTGGTGAGGGTTTTGACATCGATGTCTGAGTGGATGGAATGAGTCAGGTTGGAGAAGAAATCGGGGATGTTATTGAGGGCATTGAGGGAGAAGAGTTTGTCGGCAATAGCGAGGATTAGGGCTTGTTGGCGGCGAGAGCGGTCGAAGTCGCTACTACCGTGGCGGGAGCGGGAGAATTTGAGGGCGGTGTCGCCGTCCATGGTAGCTATACCGGGATCGAAATGGAGGTGTTCGTAGCGGCAGGGGAATTGTTTTTCGAGCTCAAACCCGGAGAGAGTGTTTGAGAGATCTGTGACTTCTTGAGGAGTATGGTCGCAGAGTTCGAGTTCGCGACCGCGAATGGGGTACCAAGAATCGTCGAGGGTGGACTCAACATTAACGTCGATGCCTCCAAGTTCTTCGATGGCGAGTTTGAAACCAAGAAAATCGATGGCGGCAAAGTAGTCGGTGTTTAATCCGGTGATGGTGGCGACGGCTTGTTTGACGGATTCGGCGCCGGAGTGGGCTTTGGAAGAGTCGATGTCTTGGTTGGGGTAGGCTGCGGCTGGGGAATTGAGAGTGAAGGCGGTGTTTAATTTTCGGGGCACACCGTCAGGAAAGGTGTACCAAAGGTCTCGAGGAAGGGAGATAAGAGAGAGAGTGGAGGTGTCGAAATCCAAATGCATGAAGAGAATGACGTCGGTCAAGAATCCACCCTGGTGGCCGGCGCCGCCGTAACCAAGGAGGACGATACCCAGAGTGGAGATGTCTTCGGGAGGGGGGAGGGTGGGTTTCTGGGAGGGCAAAGTAATAGTAGAAGCGGAAGCTCGAGCTTGGGGATTGGTGGGGTGGATTTTGGTTTTAAAGAAGAAGAGCGAGGCAATGAGGGAAAGGGTGAAAGATAGCAAGGCGGCGGCCAGAGTGTAGGAATGGGTTCTGGTCCAGGGACGGAGCCATGAGGGAAGAGTCATGGGGTTATTTTAGTGGCAGAGGCAATGAAACTCCATGGTTGAAGCTGGAGGATGATTGGGGGGCAGGGGGTTATTTGTTGGGGTTGAAGTTGAGGGAGATGGAGTTGACGCAGTGGCGGGTGTTGGTGGGAGTGAAGCCTTCACCTTGGAACACGTGGCCAAGGTGGGCACCGCAGGCAGCACAGGTGATTTTGGTTCTAATGCCATCGGCATCTGGGGTACGGTTGACGGCGCCTTTGATTTCGGCGTCGAAGCTGGGCCAGCCACAATGGGAATCGAATTTGGTTTTGGATTGATATAGAGGAGCGTTGCAGCGTTTGCAGGTGTAGGTACCGGATTTGAAATGGTTAGTGTATTTGCCGGTGAAAGGAGCCTCGGTGGCCTTGTTTACGATAACGGCTTCTTGTGTGGGAGTGAGAAGGTTGAGTTTGGGCTGGGAGGATGGTTGGGACATAGTTAATAAGGTAACGATAAGTTGAGAGGGACGAGGCAGTAGTGGAGGGTGGGGGTTTAGGTGGATTTGGGAGGCAGGGGGATGAGTAGGCTGGTTTGTTGTTTGTGTTGGCGGAACTTTTATTGAGTGAAATGTGTCCTATAAGGTTGACTTCTCTCGAGTAAATGGGTAAAATAGTGTAGCTGTTTGGGATATTTTCAAGATTCCCGGACTAGCGAATGCTGTGGTAGTTAATGCCTTGGCCTTTGGGCCTATGCAATGACCATGCCAGGCATGAAAAGTACTTTAACAACTTCAAGAGTAAGTTCAAGAATAGTATAGGAGGTTGGATTGTCTGAAAGTACACTGCAGGTTGCGCTGAGGCTAGAAACGATGGCTTGAGCGCAGTCTGCAGTAGTGACTGTGTATCAGATCAGATTTGGCCAAATCTGATCTGATTTATCGAGTTGGTGAGTATGAGGAGAATATGCAATGAGCAAGAAGCTACCAGTTTTGGTGGCAGTAGTAATAATGCTTTCGGTTTCTCCCTTATCTGCGAGTGCACAGGGAGGATGCCCTGGGTTGACGGTGCTAGATGATAGCAGTCGCCAACTGGAGGTGGACGCCCTGTGTGAAGCGGCTCAACCCTTGATGGATCGTGGTTTACAGGTGTATGTTTTTGTGACTGACCAGAATCCGGTGACTGAGAGCGACTGGTGGGAACTGCGTGATTTGGCTGAGGTGAGCTGGGGTATTTATGATCCCAGCAATGATACTTTTGCTATCACGGCGTTTTCTGTTGAGCTGAGTACAGTAACAACCTACCCTTGGGGACAAGACATCGCCTTTGGTGAAGCTATGTTTGGAACACCTTTGGATAATGATATGGTCATTGCTAACATTGAGGGGCGATTGAAGAACAATGTGGCAGCTGGTGATGTGACGAGCGCTATAGTGGCTGCAATACAAGAGTCTGTGAATGCGGCCTACCCTCCACCCCCGACAGTGGTGCCGACGAGGGTTGTGACTAGGGTACCGACAGCTGTGCCCACATTGGTGCAGGAGGTAGTACCACCTGCAGCGATAGTAATCCCGACGATGGAAGTGGCTTCTGGGACGGGTGTGCTAGAAACGACTGGGGAACCCAGTGAGTCTGGTAGTCTGAATGTGGGAGCTTTGCTGATTGGACTACTGTTCCTGGTGGCTTTTCCTGGTGTGGGCTGGTTTGTGGTGTGGCCTTTGGGTCAGATCCTGTGGCTACAGAAGAAGCATAAGGCTCAGGTGGTCTTGATTCGGTCACGGATCAATGGGCTGCTAATGGATGCTTCGGCGTTACTGGATGGACAGACTGAGGATATGGCTTTGTATGCTCTGTGGGATGTAAACGGTGGGCGGATGTATCCAGAGAAGGATGCGGAAGTCCGGCGCCATCTGGAGCAAGCACAAGTAGCGTGGTCCGAAGCAAATGAGCTATACACGCAGCTGACCCGTCAAAAGTGGACACTAGATCGAGTTCAAATGCATGCGTTCGTGCAGAGCTGGGAGACTCTATATGTCACCATCGTGGGAACGTTGGAGCACATCCTGAATATGACGGGTGAAGAGCAGCAGGATCTGTTTGACCCCTTTGAGATTGCAACACCCGATGATTTGGCCGAAAAGAATGATTTGCTGGTCCAGATGCAGAGGATTCATGAGAGTCTGGCTGATTACAGCGATAGTCTGCGGCTAGAACTGCAGGTAGTGAGTCCTGAAACCATGAATAAACTGGGAATCTTGGGCTCGATTGATTGGGTGAAGCAGGCAATCCATGATTTGGCGCAAGCCAAGGAAGGTGCTGAACCCAAACTGGCTGAAGTGCTGGCGCGCCGGGATGAGGTCGAAGACCTGCCAGAGGGTGTGAGTGAAGCTCAGGCTTATGACAGAGTCGATGGGATCTTAACTAAAGCAAGCAAAGCACTGGAAAGCCAGAAATGGCTGACGGTGATGGAGTTGGCTGAAGAAGTCGATGGACAACTAACCCGTGTGGGTGAGATGCTCGAGCTGGTGGATACTGCCAACGCTGCCATGGATGCCATGGTGGTTGCGAGTGAAGACCGGATACCCACCAAGCTAGAAGTACTGGAATACTTGCACGACGTGATTGGCCAAGTTGCAAACTATCTGGCTGAAGGTAAGATGGTAGAGGCTCAAGGCCAAGTGAAAGCGGTGGTTGAAGCCTGTGGGCAGATCACTGAGATTTCGAGTAGTCTGGCTCAAGCCCTGGAAATCTATGACACTCAGAAGAGTGAAGTTGATGGAATCCTGAGTGCTGGATTTGACCTGACAAGTGTGGAACCGGTGCTTTGCGAAGCTTCGAGTGATATCGACACGGTCAACGAGGCTTTAATCGCTGGTGAATATGCTCGGGCAGCTGAGTTTGTGGATGAGCTGGGTGCTGATATGGCTACGGCTTTGGCACAGGCTCGAGCTCTGAGAGAGCTGCATGAAGCAAACCAGCGGCGGCTCGAAGAGCTGTCTGTTGAAGTAGCTCGGGTAGAGGCATATCGAAGAGATACGGCAGAATTGGCTTGGGTGGCTCTGCTGGAATATCCTGAGAGCAACTGGGCTGAGGAAGCTGGGTTTTATGAACGAGCTACGGCTACTCTGGTAACTGTGTTTGACGATCCAGGAAATGAAGATGATCTGGCAAGCGAGATTGGGGTTTACAACTCGCTGAATACGCAGCAGTTTGCTGCAGCAGAAAAAATGCTAGTTACAGCCTTCTTGGATCTTCGAGAGGCAGAGGGGCAGCTTGTGGCTGTAGTATCCCAGCTGGCGGAAGTCCAGGAAATCGAAGCGAATGTGCAGGCGACTCTGCAGGCAGTGGATACCGCTATCGTCGAGGCACGAGCGTATGACTCGGAGCACGACATCTACATTGATGAAGGTGTCGACGAGCTGCTAAACCTAGCTGAGACGCTGCATCGTCAAGCCTTGGAGCTACAGCAAACGCGTGAGTTTACTCAGGCGCAAGAACGGTTGGATGAAGCACGGCAGCTGACGGCTGAAGCACAACGTGAAGCTCAAACTCAGTATAATGAAGTGACTGAGCTGTATGCCAAACTTAAGCAAACTGATATTGATGCTGGTGTGGCGCTGAGTGGAGCGGCTGAAGCGTATAATCAACTGACTGAGGCTGCTCGGAGTAGTCAAGCGGCTGAGCAGTTGTCTGAAGCTGAGCTGGCACTGCGAGAGGCAGGTGCAGCACGTAAAGCTTTGGCTGGTCAAGAAGACCACGCTTTGGTTGAGGCGCTAGTAGCTGCTATCTCTGAGTACGAACGAGCAGGGGCTGCGGCTGGTTTGGTATTGACAACTGTGCAGGCTGACGAGTCTGAGTATCAGGGCTTGTTGCATCAAGCCGAGAGCGCTATTACTGAAGCTGAGAGAGCTATTGCAAATGCTCAGCGGTATACCCGAGATGGCGATGCGCAGTCGGCTGGTGATTCTGCACTGCGGCGAGCCCAAAATGTGCTTTTGGCACTGCCGGCCTATGGTGCAACGACTGACAACCTGCAACGAGTGATTGCGGCTGCAAACGAGGCAAGTCGATATGCAGCAGACGCACGGCAGCAAGCACAGACACGGATTCATCAAGTCGAAGCTGAACGTGAAGCGGCGCGGCAACGGCGGTTGGAAGAAGAACGACGGCAGCAGCGTGAGCGGGAACGGCGCGAACGTCAAGCCAGGGAAGCGCGGCAAGCTGCAGAGCGAGCCCGGAGACGTTCGTCGAGTTCATCGAGCAGTAGCTTCGGATCGTCTTCGCGGCGGAGTACGAGTAGTAGTTTTGGATCGTCGAGTCGACGGAGTAGTACTGGGATGGGTTCTTCTCGCCGGCGGTAAAGCATTCTTGAAGTGAGTAGTATGCGCGTATAGCTATGTCCTTGGCAGTTGCCAGGTGATGTATGCCGTACGCGCTTTTTTTGTGTTTTAGGAAGACCCATAGGTGGATAACTGGGAGCGGATTCGTGCCCGATGGAGGGATTTGAAGGGTAGAAGATGAATCGGGTCTTGGGTCTACCAGAAAATATGAAATCGGTGGTGATGCTGGCTGTAGGGCACAGGAAGAGTGACCTAGACCGAAAGAAAGTACGATTTGGGAAAGAAGACTTATTTACGATGTCTTAGATTTGGGAGGCAGGGGGATGAGTAGGCTGGTGGTTTGGGTGTAGTGTTGAAATTTGCGGCTGGCGCCGTATTTGATTTGGTGGGATTTTTCGAGAGGGGGAATACCGGTGACAAAGAGAAGGAGATAGGTAATGAAGAGAGGGCTGGTGATGGTGAGGATAGAAAGACCGGAAAGGTAAGGAAGAGAGTAGATGAAGATACCCCACCAAACCAAGATTTCGCCGAAGTAGTTGGGGTGGCGAGAGTATTTCCAAAGTCCGGTGGAAATCCAGAGATCGTGGTTTTTGGGGTTGGTTTTGAAAAGGAATTTTTGTTGGTCGGCGATGGTTTCGATCAAGAAACCGGTGAGCCAGATGGAGAAGCCGGCGATCATGGTGAGAGAAAAGTTGATTGGATGGGAAGATGAAAGAATTGTGGTGGTGGGGAGGATGATAATCCAGACTGTGATGGCCTGGAAGAACCAGAAGCTGGCGAATTTGAGGGGGTTGGAGCGGATGTGATCGAAGCGGGAGTCTTTGTGGATAGTGAGGATGCGGATAAAGAGGTAACCAGCTAGACGAAGGCTCCAGAGAAGGATCATGAGTACGAGGAGAATTTGCGGGTCGGATTTGATTGAGGTGGTGACAAAGGTGATCAGGGCGAGGATGAGAAAGGTGAGGCTGTAGGAGAGATCGGTGACTTTGTCGGTTATTTTATGAATGGCGTAGGAGGCGAAGAGGAGTTGGATGAGGAAAGAGAGGAGGAGAGTAAGGAGAAATGGGTTCATGACTGTATGATACTGAAGATGTAATTAATAGTGAATGGCGATATGATGAAGGAGATTATTATGAGGATGAAAGGAATATGCTGTGTGGGGACAAAATAAGGGAAATTTGAGTCGGAAGTTTCAAAATGCTCAAGGAGGAGAGAAGGGGACGGCGCAGATTAAAGGAACGGGACAGCGGAATTTGAATACGAGTTTGGAACAGGGGACGATTTCGGCTGAGGATTATGAGAAAGCACTGAAGAGTTTGGGGAATAGGTAGATTTGTAGTTTGGTGGCCGATTTAGGTATGCTTGGCTAAAGTTGAGGTTGTGCCCATAGGCGTTCTTTCTGTTCTCTTCTCCAACCCTTGATTTGGCTTTCTCTGTTTCTGGCTTGTTTGAGGGTTTTATAGGTTTGGTAGTATTGGAGTTTCACCGGACGTCTGATCTTAGTATAGTGGGCGGCTTTTGGGGAGTGGTTGTGCTGGTGTAATCTTTGCTTTAAGTTGTTGGTACAGCCGGTGTAGTAGGTGCCGTCGGCGCAGATGAGAATGTAAACATAAAAGGTCATAACATTAAATTAGCATTTCGGTACTGGGAGTCTCAACTAATCTTGGGGTGAAGATTGAAGGCATTAGCAGCCTGTAAGGAAGAAGTGTGGGGCTAGTTCAAAGGACGGGGGGCAGCGTAGAAGGTGCTTGGTGTCAAACTCGAGGCAGGTAACGAAATTAAGTTACAGAGAATAACAAGAATTGTATCACCGTTGAGGCTAATCAAATTGGGATAACTAAACACTAGCTATTTGACATCTCTATCTCCTTCATATCCAAATTCATTCACTCCTGACCGGCACTCTATAAAGTAAGCATATAAACATACAGACTCTTGGTCTACTTTAAGGGGTACCGGTAAATACACAGCTTCGTAGAAATAACCAGAGGTTAAGCCTAGTATTAGTGTATAATTAGAGCATTCGCACCTTAATAGTGAAAAGAGGCAGGAAATGAGTAAAATGGTGCTTTTTATTTTCGTATTGGCGCTGGTATTTTTTCCAGTGGGTGTCCAAGCGCAAGAATCTACCGTAATCGAAATAAGTTATCCGTGGGATGCAGCTCGAGTGACCGTACCTATTTTGATTTACGGCACAGTACACGATCCGGATTTTGAAAGCTACTCGGTCTATGCACAGCTAACAACCCTATTTTCTCCCAGTGAGAGAGTGCTGATTGCTGGACCTATTACTCATCCAGTGAACAACGGCGTTCTGGCCGCATTGGACATTAGAGGATTGGAGGATCATCAGTATCATCTCTCTGTTGAGTTGCGTCGTCGGTCTGGAGAGATCATAACTATGGAAACAGACGACATGATTCTGATTAATCCAGCAATGCGTTCCAACATTCCGGGCAATCTAAATGAAGCCCGCAGATGGGCAATTGAGACAGAAGACGAATTGGCTCGGGAATTGGAAGCATTGGAACAAGAGTTAGATCAGCTAGAACAAGAAATGCCGGATATAGTCCAGCTACCTTGGGTAGTGGCTTTAAAGGCCAGTATTCATCTGATCTGGCAAGAACTTCTGCATGAAATAACAATGGCAAGGGCAATCTCAATTTACCACCTGGTAGAAGCAACGATACAAAATCTGCGAATCAGCATGGCAGCCGGTGAGGTCATTGCTCAAATGGTCCGGGTTCAAGGAATTACCAATGGCCTGCAAGATGCCTGGAGACTTATAGAGTACTATGAGTACTGGGATCAAGGACCATCTGCTTTCGAAGATCGAGAATCGGTACTAAAACCATGGAATTTCTTCTTGGTCTACGAGTTAAGAACAGACAATTACGATGCGGTTGTTTTACTCAAGGAAAACTATTGCGTTAGGCAGTTGCAGTACACTGCTTTACGCAGACTTGAGCTAGCACCTAATGTAGTGGAGGTCGAGCTGACTAGCCAGTTGATATCTGGGGAAGCTGATTGTGAAGTATGGCCAACAGAGAGAGCTTTAGTTGATCTACGAACCGGTCGTCTTGTTGAAGTAGTAGTTGAAATTGCCGAACTGCGTTTGGGACCAGGTTATGACTCCGCAGCATATCGTATGGCTTGGAGAGGAGAAGTACTTGACGTGGCCGACGGTCTGCTACAGTATGAGGAACCTGGATCAAGATGGATTCCCGTACTTTTGGACGGACAGCTACTTTGGGTAAATGAAATCGCTTTGTGGCGGGAAGGATATTTTCCGGCCAATTGGAGAAATTTCATTGGTCAACAAACCCAAGCTGCTCCGTGCGAAAGAAGTTATCAACTAGGTCCCACGCCGATTAACGAGCACTGGAGTGAATTGCGCGAAGAAACGTCTGTGTATGATTGTGCTACCGGAGTTCGGATAAGCACTGAGTCAACTCAGTATTTTATCGACAACAACGGTTGTCAGCACGAGCCCTACAACAATCATCACTTGGCTCTGGTGTTGACTACTTTGGAGATATCACCGTAACAATACGCTACGAGGAAATCCTGTTCAAAGTAGACTACTGTACACCTGGTTTCAGCAACTTTGTTATGATTTATTCGACAAAGAGGTTCAAGCCAGGTGTTTTATTTTGGCCTAAAAACGGTTCAATCGTTGATTTTAATAATAACATTTTAAAGGAAAACACGTAATATTCGAGGAAGTAGGGTCACCTTGGGTGCCCAATCTGGTTGCAAACTGTTGACGCAGTTAGAACCTATTTTATCAATTCTATTAATCCTAAGAATTTAGCATTTCAAGTCAATATTCAAGGCTAAAACATGATCTAGAATATGTCCCAGGCATCCCCAGATGCGCCCAGATGTGTTTTCCAGTCTCATGCTTACCTATCTATTCAAAAGACTTTACACCCTGCATCATACGAATCCTTCCGCACCCATCAGTGACACACTGGTACAGGCTTTCGATAATCTTTTGTGGGATTATGTTTG
>CAYNFZ010000044.1:9813-10438 GCA_964396725.1 uncultured Pseudomonadales bacterium | reverse complement strand
GCCGTGGTTTCTTAAATTTCCCTACTCGGTGGTGTGGATAGTAATGTATCTGGGGTTGGTGGCGGTTTTTGGTTGGAGCGTGTTGAGACAAAAGGAGCGGTAGGTTTGAGAGTTTGGTTTAAGTTTGGTATAGTGCTGGGAATTGATGTTTTTGGGAGGTGATTATGTCTGGGAGAGAAGATAAACGAGTCGACTTGGGTAGACTGGAGTTGATTGAGGATATCGAGAAATGGAGGGGGGTGTTGGAAAGCGCCAAGGTGGCTTTGTTTCTGGCGATTGTGGAGGAAGACTTTACAGCTTTGAATGATATGTTGGATGGGAATATGCTGGCAGATACGGATAGAGAGTTTTTGACGACTCCAATGATAATTGATAAAGATACGGTGATGCCGATGCAGGCATTACGGGAAGTGATATTTAAAGAGAATCCTACAACAGATGAGGGTGATAAGTGGCAGAATGTGTCAGTGAAGCAAAAACAGGAACCAAGTAGCCACAGGGATAAGGCTCCACGAGTTCGATTTAAACGAGTAGATTCCGAAGCGGCAGAGAATGATAGGCAGATGAATTGTGCGGCTGATTAGAGTAACTGATTGACGGAAACAATGGGTTGGTTAAAAAGAAG
>CAYNFZ010000044.1:0-9803 GCA_964396725.1 uncultured Pseudomonadales bacterium | reverse complement strand
CGACCTAACTGTTCAGCAACTTTTCTAGGTAGTGTAACTGGTACTTGAATACTATCTGATCTATGAAAAGTTCTACGACTTCGTAAGTCCGATGTATCTATCTGCTTCTTAGAAGGTTTTTTTGGGTTTTTGATTGAGTTGATTGAAGGTAATGGTAATATAGTGCCACCGAAGAGATCTTGTGGCACATTTACATTTTGTTGTTTGAGGCCACACAAGTGCCAATTTATTGGCAGGAGCGTGATGGGAGATGAGCAAGTGGAGTATTTGGCATAGTCTGCTAGTAGCAATTGCGGTACTGGCTATGGCTGCCGGGGTTGTTTTTGGACAAGGCGGTCTGACGATCCGAGAGAGTTTTGACGACAGCGTGTTTCCGGGGTGGGAGGTGAATGCCTCGGCCACGATGGGAAACGGACAGCTGCTACTGGGATCCAATGGGACTGCGGTGCTGCCTGGCATATGGGAAGATTTTGAGCTGACGCTGCAACTTGAGGCCAATCCGCAGAGCAACTTCTCGATTCAGTGGGCACGAGGGAATAATAGCCTGTACGAACTGCGGGTGTTGGCTAGGGAGATGGTGCTGGAGCGTCTGGAAAACGGCATCACCGAGCAGTTTGGATTTGGGGCTTTTTCGGGCACAGGAAGCGAATACCAGTTACGAGTGGTATTCTTTCGCGGCGTGGTGATGATTTGGGTAAACGGAGTGAATCTGATCCCCGCTTATGATCCTCTGCCTCTGGATTCGGGACAGATAATGATTCGGGTAAACGGTCCGGGTGCGTTAGCAGTGGATGAGGTGGTGGTAATACCCTTGATCGAAGATCCGATCTACCGACTGGCGGAAGATGAAGCCTGCCTGCTGGTACCAACCGAACCGCGAGTGAATGTACGCAGCGGGCCGAGTACTGAATTTGGGATTGTGGAAGGGTTGTATACCGCCGCCGGAGATGAAGTCGAGGTGATCGGCCGGAGCGAGAGTAACACCTGGGTACAGGTACGAACTGAGAATGCTGGTTTTGGTTGGGTGGCGATGTCGGTTTCCCGGTTTGTGAAGCCGAGTGCTTGCCGAAATCTGCCGGTGGTGCAAGTGGTGCTACCGACGCCTCCCCCACCGCCGCCGCCCTCACCGCTGCCCCCGCCGCCACTACCGCCGGCACCAGTGATGAACTGGGAAATTTTATTTGTCCAAGGGTCGGCGCCTGCGATTCTGATCCATCAAGGACAGTGCGTGACCTTGCGCTGGAATGTGGAGGGAGTGAGTGCAGTCTACTTTCAGGGTGGCGGAGTCGAAGGGAACGATAGTAGACTGGTGTGTCCGCTGACGACGACTGTCTACACACTGACCATACTCAACTACAATACGACAACGGAGGTGCGCCAGATTGTGGTGAATGTGGTGCAATAGCTATATGGGATGAACTCGAGACAGATGTGTCTTTGAGTCATTCGTTGGGTGACCGAACCAAAGGTTTGAAATATTAGCCTGCGGTTCGGTTTTTTTCTTGCAAAAAAACACCCGCTGAGGGAAAAGTCTCTGCGGGTGGAAAAGATTAGTAACCGAGGTCTTGATTGTCGGTGACCCATTGGGGCATGCGATCATGATGAGTATCGGAAGTGAGTTGATTTTCCCAGAGGGGGTTTTCGATATTGGCGACAAAAATATCCCAGTTGCCATGGCGATATGATTCGTACGCCAGCCACTGGCTGTTGGGGGACCAGGCAGGTGCTCCAGCGTGGTCTTGCCCGATATGAATAACGCGAGGAGTGAGAGTGGAAGCGATGTAGAGATCGAAGAAAGTACCATCTGCATGACTGACGAAAGCGATCCAGTTTTCGTCGGGTGACCAGACGGGGTGGCTGATCGGTCCTGAGAATTGAGTGGCAATTTGAGTCAAGTGGCTACCATCAAGATCGACGATATAGAGGTGGTGGTTGATGGTTAGTGCCAGGCGTTGAGAATCGTTGGACCAGGCTGGCCAGAGTTGGGTTTGCGATGAAATCGATGAGCTAGCGTCTAGTTCCAAGAGGGGATGGGTTTGAGTACCATCGGGTTGGGTGAGGTAGATTTGAGTTTGATCGCCACGCTGAAGATGGAAAGCAATCCATTGATCGTCGGGGGAATATACCGGATACGACGCCATACCTGGGGCTTCTATACGTGCGATAACATGACTGGTATAGCGAATAGGTAAGTTGCTTTCGGAAACGCATAGTTGCCAGGAAGGAGGATAACGGAGAGGTAAGGGGAGGTTGTTGTCTTGGCAATGGTGGACAAAGGTGTGACGATCGCTGGGGGCAGCGATAAAGAAAAGGCCAAGTTCATGGGGAAAACCGTAGAAGTTGGGGCGGTAGGTGGGATTGTGATCGATCTCGGTATAGGGATTTTGAGGCAACTGCGGATGGGCAATACCGATGTAGATGGAGGGAGTAATGCCGGAACTAATACGGTTGGTGATACCTTCTTGGGCAGGACCCCATGGTTTGGCTCCCAGAGCAACGGCTTGAGGGAATCCGAAAATCTGCCAACCGGTGGGAGAGCGCGGATCCTCAGGGTAATATCGGAGAAAGAGTAGTGCTATAGGACCTAAAGCATCTGGTCCTTGGCTAAGATCGACAACAAATGGGGTAGGTGTGGGCAACGGGGTTGGGCTGGGTGTTGGGGTGACGGTAGGGGTGGGAGTGATGGTGGGCGGAAGAAGCTGACAGCCACTTGAGATGAGTATAACCAAGAGAACCAGTAGAGAAATGCGGGCCATGATTTGACCTCCTTGACATCAAGCAACAAGTTGTGAAGGTGCGGGTGGGAAAATTAATGGATGTTATCATCGCCTGAGGTCGGTTGCAAGAAAAGGAGTCATATCAAACTGATAGTGGTGTATAATTTGGGTGGATAAAGCAAGCTTTCGGTTGATACGAGAATATAGATAAGGAGTACATTAACATGAGTAGCTCATCACATGACGATCCAATCCGGAAACGAACCAAACAGGAACAAGATAGCATTGATGATATGAACAGAGTGACTGCTTTGATGCAGTTACCCGATGACGGGAGTATTGAAGCAGGGCAAGAACTGTTGCTGTTGGATGTTCACCGAGCAGCGGTGATCAGTGCCATGCAGTGGATGGACCAGATGTATCGAATCGAGGCCGAGTCTTTTGACCGACCGCAATATACTTGTGCATTAGACGTGCTGGGGTGGTTGCGCCGGGTAAAGGTAATCACTGAATCGCGGGGTAAAACAGGAATACCACTGATTGATCAGCGGTTGCTGGAGCAACGCATTGCCGAACCTAGGAAGGTTTATGTGGCGGTGCTGTTTCATGTGAAAAATAATGTGGAACAGCCTTGGTTGATGATCTATACAATGGTCAAAACGCATACTGACGCATGGTTTGATTGGGTGTTACGGTGCGGCGATCAGTGGCCACTGTTTGAGTATATAAGCAAAGATTTTGAAGGAGTGCGTACGAGACACTCACAGATTGTGAATGCGCGGATCCCTGATCCTCACGCTCAAGGGGTTTTCTATTTCCCATACGTGGATGTGAAGGCGAGTCGGTGATTTCAAGGAGGAGAGAGATGGGGTTCGGAGGATATTCACGCGAAGGAAATTATGGGCTGGTGATTGAGGGAAGGATTCCCGAGGGAATGCGTCGAGAACTGTTGTTTGAGACCACAGCCTGTACAGTTTGTGGTGGGGAAGGAACTTGCCAATACTGTAACGGCTCGGGAATACACCTAATCACCAAGGAGGCCTGTAAGTGCACAACGGTGCAAGGCCATGATCCGGGTTTTTGCCTGAGTTGTGGCGGTACCGGGCAAGTGCGTTGCAGCGGGGATCGAGAGGAGTAGCGCCTATGGGTACAAGGCTGTTCATGTATGGGCCGTGTACATACCAGGTTGATAGTCACTTGTTTGATGAACACAGAACCGCCGTGGTGCTGGATGATTCTCGGGTAATTGTAATTAAAAGCTGGGATGGTGACCCCGATTTCCCAATACTGAAAGGTCAAGAATTTCCAGGGACACTGGCAAGCACCGGTACTCTAGCCAGACAATGGCAGACGTTTGTGGCTCGGTATGCATTATTGGGCACCCGACTGGACAAGGTATCGGAACTGGTCCAGGAAGGCCTGAAGTTGACTCATATTTCGGGAGCCCGCGACAAACGAGTCAAGATCGAGGTGGTGGTTACTGGTCCTGCTAACAAAGAGATGGTTCCAGTGAAAGTGGTTCGCCACATCGATGTGGGTTCCGATGCTGAGTTGCAGTATTTACAAGAAGGTGCCGAGGTGTCGCTGTCTATGAGGACACTTTGGACCTTTCCGGGAAAAAAGTGAATACCCATGACAACACGCGCTCAAGTAGCGAAGAAATTTTCGCCGCTCGAGCGCTTTTTTTGTGGGAAAGGGAGTGGAATGATGGTATTTTTTGCTCACGGACTCGCTGCCTGCCTGCCGGTAGGCCCCGTTTAGCGAGGCAGGCAGGGATCCTTCTCATGCACCAATCGGTGCATGATTCAGGATGACAGAGGGGAATGTTTGGGATGATGGAGGTGTGGGATTCAATAACACTAGACCGTAGCTAACTTCGTTTGGACGATTTTCATATCATCTTCAAGATTGGTGATACGATCTTCATGATGGCTAGATTTACCTACAACAATTGCTATTTCTTCTCGAATCCCCTTCAGTTCCCCCATTAAGGCATCCATCATAGTGTAGAACTCATCGCGCGTTGGGAGGTGTGAAACGTCGAACTTTAATTCCTCAAACTCTTCCCTTGTAGGGAGGAAGGTTTTGAGTAGTTTGATGTCGGCTGCATTAAGAGTTGATTTTGCTTTCGCCATAAGTTGATTAAAGCAAATGATGCTTGGGTATTCAAATGCGTTGTGGAACAAGAAGCAAGAATCAGGAATTAAGAATGATGATATGTGATCGCTCGCGGACTCGCTGGATCTTTCTCAATCCAAGGCTGATCAGGATGACATGAACCACAGATACTGAATTGAATTCAGTATGACAAGGGAGAGTTAATCAGGATGACAGATAGCTGATGAGATCCTATCGGTCGCGAGCTCCCTCCAGGATGACATTGTCGTGGCCCCGCAGAGCCCTTCGACATAGCTCGGGGCATGTGGGGTTTGAGGAAGCGGTGATACCCCGCAGAGCGGGGTTACCTAATAAGCGGTTATAGGTAAAAAGGGGCAACCTTTAGTATGAAGGTTGCCCCTGAAGAGCTCGATCAAATTGTATAGCTCTTATGGAGTTAACGAGCTGCAGTCATGGGAGGTTGCGGCGGCGATGGTAATGTTCTCGGGATCAAAGTTGATGTAGCCAAGTGGTGCGCAGACCCATCCCAGGTCGAAACCAGAGAAAGCGTCCTCGACGAGGTACCAGTAGCCACCCCAATCGCGGCCCACGACGTGGACGATGGTGTCATTGTGTAATCGGGACACACGAGGTTCGAGGACATCTGGCCCTTGACGGACATTGAGAGTGGTAGGTTTGGGTTGGAAGGCGTTGTATGATAGAACGCTGACTTCTGAGAGTGGAACTTCCAGTGCAGGTTGGGTGGTATCGCGGAAAAGTAGGCGCTCGACGATGACAGTCTCGGCGGCATAGCCGATGAATTCGTAGGGCGTGCCTTGCTGGCCGACGATTTGCCACCAGGTGGTTCCGGCTACGCAGACTGGGCCATCGATGACGATAAAGTCAGTACCAAACGGCAGGGTGTAGAGGCGAGATTGGGGCTGATCGAGGCCGGGTAGAATGCGGATGCGGACGCGAGAGTGGGTGGAAGTATAACCATAATCCCCGACCGCAAGGGCCGATGCCGGACCATCGGGGCAGTAACTGTGGAATTCGGGCCGCAGGGCTGGCGTGGGCGGGGGAGATGTGGGTGGTGAAGCGGATTGACTGGTGAAGTTTAAGCAGGAATTGTAGGGAATGGGAAGGAAGAAGCCTTGGGTATTACCGGCCGGATCGAGAATGGTATAGGAAACGTAGGTGTCATAGTTGGGTACCAATTCGGCGGGCGACATCCACCACGATCCAGTAGGATAGATTGTGGCCGAGCCGGTGGCGACTCCAGGTTGTACCCAATGGAGGTTGACGGGGTGGCCGGTGGAGTTGATGAAGAAGAGCCGGTTGTGGCAGGATTGGGCAACCTGAGGGGTGAAACCTTGGGCGTAGGTGCTGATTGTAGTGATAAGCAGTGCCAGGACGACGATGACTGAAACCAATACTAAACGGCGGTTCATGGAAAAATCCTTTCCACTTATTTGATCATGACTGAATGTAAAAGGGCGACTCACCCGATTGAAACGATAGATCAATCTTTGGGACCGATTTTAGCAGATTGGATAAAGGGGTAAAAAAAAGGTTACAACCTGGAAGGGTTGTAACCTGGGGTAAGGCTGGAGTTGCCAGAGTGGCTTAGGTGCTGGGATGGTGGCGGAAGGGCGGAAAAAAATCAGGGAAAGGACCAAAGCGCGGTCGGGGGGGGAAAGCTTGAGGTGGGCAGAAGCGAGACATGAGCCCAGGGAAAGGTTGGATGAGGCGGATGCCGTCTGGGTTGATTTCCTGGACCCAACCGTCGTCCTCAAGAGCGTCGCCAAAAACGCGGACGTGGTACCAGATGCCCGATTGGTGGCAGAAGGGTTGGGAGTTGATGAGGAGAGCGGTGCCAGGATCGAGGGTTCTGATTACTTGAGCTAGCGGATCGGGAGAGCGGTAGAGATTGACGGTGACACCCAAGTCCATGACGATGGCGGGTTGGTATGGAGTTAGGTTGGTGTGGGGCAGATCGGGACAGACCGGCTGGGGTTGAGGGCAAGAAAAGCTTTGGTAGTAGGAGTCGAAGATGTCACCCAAGGACATGCAGGAGTCGGCGCTAACGTGGAAGCTGGATTGGTAGGAGCCTCCCGGGTAAGTAACGGAGAGTACGACCCAAGTGTCGGTGGGGATGGTGATAGCCAGAGAGGAGTCGGGCGGGACTGCGACAAAGTTCTCGGTGAGATCACCGGTGAGTTTCCAGGTAAAAGTTTGGTCGGTATCGGTGTGGTTGATGGGATAGAGAATGCCGCGACAGACAAAGAAACTCAAAGGTGAGCTGCTCTGGGCAGAAGCGGTAGTGGCGGGAAGAAAAGTGAAACCAAGGAGCACGACTAAGGCAAGGACGAGCACTCGTTTGAACATTTGTAGCCTCCAAAGATATCGTGGTGATGTGAAAGGGCAATTCAACGGGAGTTCTCGAGGACATTGTAGGATGTAAGGAAGGATTTGTCACTATGGGTTTGAAAGGAGAAGTTCTTGTTGAAAAAGAATGAATGTATCCGTAAAATTCGGCCAGCTGAATAAGTCGAGGAGGTAAAAGTGCAAGAACAAAGTTTGGATCGACTGCGAATGAGTCACTGGATTCCCCGAGAAGGGATAACTTGGTTGAATCTTGATGAGAGAGAAGCGGTGGTGAAAACGATGGTAGAGTTTGTGCAGGAGCTGCCGGTGGGGCTAGAGGCTAGTCTGGAAGAGTTGCAGCGGGTGGCAGATATGATGGATGACGAGTTGCATGCAGAGGCGGGTAAATTTATAGGGGAGTTGAGAACCTTCCGACCTGTAGCTGACGGGTATTCAGCGATGGACGTGGTGGTGAATATGGAGCAGGTGCGGGAGGTGTGTGAAAGATCGGCAAACAGTTTTCCAGCTGGTGACAGAGGATATTTGATGCGGGGCGTGTATCAGATGGTGGCGACGTGGCTGGATTTGTATGGTCAAGAATGTTTGACGAGGTTGCAGCTGGATGAAAACGCGGTGACTGAGGAGGATTTGAATAAGGTATGGTTGATAGCGGCTATGAATTACATGAAGGCAGACATAGTGGGGAGACTGTCTTCGCCCACCTTGGTGGTGCAGGTGATGGTCAATTTACGGCGGATCAAGGTCGACGGCCGACCGTTGATGAGTGATTTGGTGGCAGTGATCCACGGGCGACATTTGAAGGAGAATTGGCTGGTGGTGGATCGAACCGACAAAGCGCAAATGATGGTGGTGAATCAGCAGTTGGATCAGGCGGAAAAAATTGACCAGCTGGAGTCAGGGCGAGATGGAAACCTGAGTTTGTATCAGTTTGGACAAGCAGCAAACAAGTTGCCCCCAAAAGGAGTGAATTAGCCAGCGGTTGAAGAGTTGTGAGAGCTGGTATGTGAGTTTGCGATATTTGATTTAAGCGGATATAATCAGCAAATTATGGGTTCACCCGAATATATAGAGGCAATTCATAGATACCTGTTTGATCAGGAGCTACGAAAAGAAGCAAATGCGACGGTGTTGGCTCACAGTGTGGACGGACGTCGAAAGGTAGCTCGCGAAGAGATAACCCTACAGAGGCATCTAATTGCTCAGCTTAAAATGTTTCCCGAATTGTTGGAGTCTCCTGATGATGTCAGAAGACTTGCTTTGGACCAGTTGGCTGAAGTTACCGAGAATTTCAGTTCACCTGCGGCTTTCGTACAGATCGGGAAAGGTTTGACGTGTCTGGTAAATCGGCTGGCTGAATCATTGGTAACGGTAAACGTCTTTACTAAAGAGGTGGAAATAGAGCCGACTCGAACTAATCTGGCTTACTCGCTGGAGACAAACTTGATTGTATGGATGGGGGCGAGGTTTGATTTAGATCCAGCAGAGTATCAGCTGGACGTGGGATTTGTGGGCAGCCAAGATGATTATGATAACAACAAGGCTTATGTGAGTGTGGAGTTTCGACCAGAACCCCGACGGGTGGTTTGAGCCTAGTGTTTTTGAAAAGAGTTTAAGGGAAGCAGGAGAGGACGGTTTCGCCGTTGATACAGACGTCGGTGCCGGAGTCGCCGTCTAGAGTGTCGATGCCCGGGCCACCGTCGAGGAAGTCGTCGCCGGAGTTGCCGTGGAGCAGGTCGGCACCGGCCTCGCCGTAGATGGTGTCGTCGCCAGAACCGCCTTCGAGGTGGTCGTCACCGCCATCACCCCAAATAATGTCATTGTCGGAGCCGGCGTGAACGGTGTCGTTACCAGGACCGGTGAAGATGAGGTCGTGGCCGTGTTTGCCGTAGATGTCGTCGTTACCGGCGTGGCCGTAGATAATGTCATTGTCGGAGTGGCCGTCTAATTTGTCGTTGCCTTGATTGCCGGTGATGATGTCGTTACCGGAGCCGGCGTTGATGTCGTCATCTCCGTCGCCGCCGATGATGCAGTCGTGGCCGGAGCCGCCCTGGATAATGTCGTTGCCGGCGAGGCCTACGATGTATTCTGAGGCTGAAGTACCGATGATGGTGTCGTCGCCCGGCGTGCCAACGATTTTGGCGGTGACGATGCCTTCCAGGTCGCGGCAGACTTCGGGGAGTTCTACAGGGACGATGAGTTCGCCAAAGACGAGGTCAAAAATGGTAGAGGTATTTTGGTATTGGTAGCCTGCGCCTGGGTCAAAACAGACTTCAAACTGGTAATCGACGTTGGTGCCGGGAGAAACGGTGGACAAAGGAATACCGTCAAGGATGCCGGCGCTGGTGGAGAAAAAGTCGGAGACTAATTTGGCTCCGCTGGTGGCGGTACCGCCGTAGAGGTCGACCAACCCAAGGCTCACCCGAAAGTGGAGCTGGGTGGAAAGGCCGTCGGCATCGACTTCATTTTTGGATTTGACGGCGATTTTGGCGGCTTTGAGGCCGGTGTTGTCGACATTGATGGTGCGGGTCTGGCAGTCTCCAGGAAGGAAGTTGGTGACTTCAAAGACCGGGTCACCTAAGGGAATTCCAAGATAGGTGATGA
>CAYNFZ010000043.1:0-10509 GCA_964396725.1 uncultured Pseudomonadales bacterium | reverse complement strand
TTCAATGGAGAATCACCAATCATCAAGTACCAATAACCAAACAATATTCAATGATCAAATTTCAAATTAGAGAGAACGAGAGCAAGAAGATCTTGCTTGAGGAGCCAGGGGAGTATATGGTGGCCCACGCACCAGAGCGAAGCTCGGTGCGGGGTAAAAGTTGGTGGGGGAAGAGATGAAGTTGATGAAGGTAAGAAAAGGACACCATAGTTTTGAAATAAAAGAACCGGGGGAATATAAGTATGAATTGCTTGAATCAGGGACTGAAGTGGTGATAGGGGGAGTGTTTGTGGGAAAAGGAAAAGAGAGAAAGGCGGTGAAGGTGGAGATAGTGCATATGGCGGCGCATACGAGGGCAAACATAGTGTTGAAGGGAGCAGGATATGGGGAGAGTTGGTTGAAGTTTGAGGGCAAGATTGTAGTGGAGAAGAATTGTCCGGACACGAATTCATTTTTGACGGAGAAGATTTTGTTGGTGGGGGAGAAGGCGCGAGCGGAGGCGGTGCCGGATTTGGAGATTGAGTCGGATGATGTGAAGTGTTCGCATGCGGTGACGGTGAGTAAGATTCCGGAAGAGCAGGTGTTTTATTTGCGGAGTCGGGGAGTGGGGGAAGAAAAGGCTAAGGAAATGGTGGTGGAGGGGTTTTTGAATGGTTAAATGAGTGGACTTCGAGGAGAGCCTGGCTATATTTTTGATCGGGTGAGTTTTTTTATGAAGATGGGGAGCCAGGGCGTGTAGGGTTTGGGGGAGAAGCGGTGAGGTTTTTGGGATGGATCGAGGAGGTGGCGGATAGCGAGTTGGAAGTTAGAAAAGCTGAGGTCACGATAGTGTTCGTAGGAGATTTTGGAAGTGGGTTTTTGGGTGTAGTCGTACTGAGGTAGAGGGCGAGTAAGTTCGTAGGAGAAGACGTTTTTGGGGTGGTTGAATAGGGCAATGAAGAGGAGCGTGGGAAAGTACTGGTGGGTGTAGCGGCGGAAGTATTTTCGCTTGAATTGCTGTTGTTTGGAGGTGAGGTGAAGATTTTCTTGATGGGTGCCCTTTTTCTTGATGAATTTGTAGAAGTTGTACGGAAGGAAAGGGAGTCGGGTGAAATTGCCGTTGTAGAGGGGAAATTCTTTGATGTTGATATGGGAAAAATGTCGTTTGCAGGTGAGGGCGGTGATGGAGTGGATGATGTCGTGATCTATGTTGCCGCCTTCGTAGGCGGGGATGTAGATGAGGTCGGGTTGGTTTTTTTTCAGGTAGTGGAGGAGTTTGGTTTGAATGGCTGGGACTTGGGTGTGAGTTTGGGTGTCAGAGAAGTTGAGGATGGTTTCCTTGTGGATGAAGGGTTTAGAGAGAACTCGGGCACGTTGGTGTTCACGGAGACGGTTTTTTCGGTAGGAGGGTTTGATGGGGAGGGAGAAGTAAATAGCTTCAACTGTATCTTTTGATTGGTGGTGGTTGATGAGGTGTTGGATTATGGCGAATTCATCATCTAGGTGGGCAAGAATGGCGAGGACTTTCATGTGTGGAGAAGTTTGTGAATTTGGGGAAGGTGATGTGTGGCTTTGTGAAAACCTGATTGGTACATGGACTCTGCTTGGTGGTAATCGTTGAGTCCGGCTTTGGAGGTGAAGTTTCTGATTTCTAGATCGACTGGATCAGATTCGCGTTCATGGATTTCTCGGGCTGAACTGAGAGACTTGATGGTGTGGGCGAACTCTGCGGCGATACCAATGAGGGGGGTGTGGTTGAGGGCGTCTGGGTAGAGACCGATGACTATATTGGCACCTTGGTTTTTGAGTTCGGATGCTGAGTAGAGAGAAGTGAAGCCGCCGTCGATGAGGCGGAGTTTTTTGTGGTGGAAACTGGGAAAGATGGGAGGAACGATGGAGCTAATGGCGGCAGCTCGGGCAAGTTTGCCGGTGGTGAGACTAATCTTTTTGGGATGGTCGTAATCGGAGATGTCGGTAGCGTGGATGATGGTATTGATGGGTAGGTCTTGGATTCGTAGGTTGTGGGAGATGTTGTCTAAGTAGGAGATTAGTTTGTGGGTGTTTAATAGGCCACGATTGTGGAGAGGGTTGAGGCTGATGAAGCGTTTGTAGGAGAAATGGGAGAAGGTTTGGAAGCGATCTTGGTTGGAGGTGAGGCCGAAATAATAGCAGAGGGCGATGGCGGCGCCACTGTGGGCGGCGATGGTGTGGATTTGGATATGGTTTTTTAGGAGTGCGTCAATGAAGCCTAAGTAGCAGAAGGCGCGGGCGCCTCCGCCAGAGAGGGAGAGGGCGAGTTTTTTGGGCATGAGTTTAATATAGCATGCAGTGTTGGGAGAAGTGACATGGTGGCGTGGCGGAAGAGTGGTGTGATGTCACGTATTATGGAATGGTGAGGAATAAAGCGGAGAGGTTTGAGAGATATTGAGAGAAATTGGTTGAGGAAGGAAAGTAGTTGGATTGGGTGGGAGTGTTGGTGGAGGTGGAGCAATGGGGTAGAATAGCGGACATGAGTCAAGTGAAGTTTGATGCAGAGAAAATAAAGCGTGATTTTCCGATTCTGAAAAGAAGAATTCATGGGAAGCCGTTGGTGTATTTGGATAATGCGGCGACGAGTCAAAAGCCGAAACAGGTGATTGAGGCAATGGTGGATTATTACGAAAACCACAATGCCAACGTGCATCGGGGAATTCATACGCTGGGGGATGAGAGTACGAGAATGTATGCGGAGGCGAGAGAGAAAGTGGCGGCGTTTGTGGGGGCTTTGACCAATGAGTTGATATTTGTACGAAATGCGACTGAGGCGATTAATTTGGTGGCGTATGCGTGGGCGAGAGGGAATTTGGGGGAAGGACGGGTGATTGTGACTTCAGAATTGGAGCATCACAGCAATTTGGTGACGTGGCAGGAAGTAGCGAAAGCGACTGGGGTAGGAGTGGCATTTGCGCGAGTGAATGAGGAAGGGGCGGTGGATATGGAGGATTTGGAGTATTTGTTGGAAGCTTTGCGAGATGAAGTGGGGTTGGTGGCGTTGTCGGCGGTGTCGAATGCGACAGGGGCGGAATTGCCGATAGGGCGGGTGACGGATCTTAGAAAAAAGTATTGCAAGCAGGCGAAAGTGTTGATTGATGGGGCGCAGAGTACGTCGCACAAGAAGACTGAGTTTGGAAAGTGGGGAGTGGATTTTTTGGCTTTCTCGGGGCATAAGATGTATGGACCGATGGGGATAGGGGGGTTAGTGGTGAAGGAGTCGGTGTTTGAGGAAATGGGACCTTTCTTGGTGGGTGGGGGAATGATTGATGAAGTGGAATTGATTGGGACTACGTGGGGAGATGTGCCGGACAAATACGATGCGGGAACGCCGAATGTGGCAGGAGCGGTGGGGTTGGCGGCAGCGGTGGAGTATTTGGAAAAGATAGGAATGGATAAGGTGGAGGAGCATGGGAGGGAGTTGACTCGGTATGCGGTGGAGAGATTGGGACAGGTGGATAAAGTGAGAGTTGTGGGGCCCTCCTTCGCCAAGGCTTCGGAGGGTGAGCCTGGAAAGAAGCTTTCCAGGCTAGGGTCGGTGGCGTTTGTGTATAAGGGAGTACATGCGCATGATGTGGCGCAGATATTGGATAGTGAAGGGATTGCGGTGCGTTCGGGACATCACTGCACTATGCCGCTGCATGCTAAGTTTGAGTGGGTGGCGACGACACGAGCCAGTTTTGGGATTTATAATACGAAGGAAGATGTGGATAGGTTGGTGGAGGGGTTGGGGAAAGTGGGGAAAGTGTTTAAGTTAACTTAAACACAAAAATCAAATCTCAAAAATCAAAATAAAGGAGCCTACGGTGTATTTATATGGATGATTTGTATCAAGATATATTATTAGATCATTATAAGAACCCAAAGAATTTTGGAGAGATGGAAGATGCGGATGTGAAGGTGAGAGAGAGTAACGCGAGTTGTGGGGATTTGATTGAGGTGTACGTGAAGAAGAAGGGAAAGACTTGGGATGAAATAAAGTTTCGCGGAGTGGGGTGCGCGGTGTCGGTGGCTTTTACGTCGATGTTGATTGAATATTTGAAGGAGAAGGGTTTGAAGGCAGAGGAAGTGCTGGCGATGGATGAGGAAGAGCTGCTTTTGATTGCAGGACTTGAAAAGATCTCGCCGACGAGGCGCAAGTGTGCGATGCTGGGATTGGCGGCGGTGAAGAAAGCTTTGAAAGAATTAACCTAATTGCTCTAATTATTTTAATTGACCTAAATGGAGTTGGGCATCAAAGAGGCAGTCAAGAAGTTGAGAAATGGTGGAGTGGTGGTGTTTCCCACGGATACGGTATGGGGAGTGGGGGCGGCGGTGTCAAGTGAGAAGGGGTTGGAGAAGTTGTATCGAGTGAAAAAGAGGGACAAAAATAAGCCGACGGCGATATTGGTGAGTAATATGCATATGGCAGAGAAGTATGGAGTGTTTAGTGAGAAAGTGTGGAATATGGGAGTTAGGTATTGGCCAGGAGCGGTGACGCTGGTGGTGCCGGAGAGAGAAGGGGTGGTGCCGGAGTTGGTGAGTGGAGGAACTGGGAAAGTGGGGTTAAGGATTCCCAAACATGATGGAGTAGTGAAAATGATTGATGAGTTGGGGGAAGGCCTGGTGGCGTCTTCGGCGAATGTGGCGGGGGAGGAAGCGCCTAGGTTGCGAGGTGAGATTTGTAATCAAGTATTGAGAGCGGTGGATGGAGTGGTGGAAGGGGAAGCGGGTGAGGGAGTGTCGTCGACGGTGATTGATACAACGCGAAGAAGTTTGGAGGTGTTACGGGAAGGGAGTGTTTTACTGAATTGACCCCGCTGAGTCCTTCGACAAGCTCAGATATTGGGAAATAGATGGAAATTATAATCAATATGGTGTAAATGGAGGAGAGATGAGTGGAGAAAAATTTGTGGCAAAGGTGGCTGAGAAGCAAGAGTTGAGTGAGAGGGTGGTGAAGGTGCATTTGGAGTTGGTGGAGCCGGCGAGGATAGAGTTTGAGGCAGGGATGCATGTGGGGGTGGAGGTGGGGGATGAGAGGCGAGAGTATTCGATTGCGTCGACGCCGAAAATGGATCATGGGATTGAGTTGGTGGCGGAAGTTGGAGAGGGTAGGGGAGGAAGATATTTTGGGGAGTTGAAGCCAGGTGATGAAGCGAGGTTTGGGGCACCGAGTGGAGAGATGAGAGTAGAAGGACAAGCAGAACGGCGAGTGTTTGTGGCTGAGAAGATGGGAATTGTGGCGGTGCGGAGTATGTTGGTGGATGAGTTGGTGAATAAGAAGAGTGAAGTGTTGATGAGTTTATATTGGGGGTTGGAGTATGCGGACGAGATGTTTTGGGAGGAGGAACTGCGTCAGTTGGAGGAAGAATACGAGAATTTCGTGATAGATATAGTGCTGGCGCGGCCGCCGGTTATGGGGTGGAGTTTATGTACGGGAACGGTGGTGGATTGTTTGACGGCCCATGAGGAGAAATTTAGTGAGACTTGGTATGCGATAGTGGGAGGAGGTGAGATGGTTGAAGCGGTGAGAAAGATATTGGCAGAGCAAGGAGTAGGGGAAGAGAGGGTGAAAGTTGAGGTGCAGTAGGGTAGAGAGGGTGAGTGGTTCTTGAGGGAATTTAGTTCTTTTTCCTCTTGCACCAGGGAAATTCTCGTGGTAGAGTTTCGATATGGAAAACTGGAAGATGATGGTGGGGGTGATAACAGGGACTTTGGTTTTGGTGTTTGGAGTATCGGTATTATTTAGCAGGCAGAGTGAGAAGGAAGTGGCACTAGTGAGTGAAGAGTTGCTGGTGGGAGAGGCAAGGCATGTAAGAGTGGGGAGAAGCGGAGAAGCGAGTGGAAGTGGGAAAATGGTGGGGAATGCGAGTAGAGCGGCAGAGATGGAGAGCGGGGGAGAGGTGACGATTGTGGAGTTTAGTGATTTTCAGTGCCCGGCTTGTAGGGCAACTCAATCGGTGATTGAGAAGGCCTTGGAGGTGGGGGATAAGAAAGTCAGGTTGATTTATCGTCATTTTCCGTTACCGACGATTCATAAGAATGCGATGTTGGCTGCAGTGGCAAGTGAAGTGGCAGGGGAGCAGGATAAGTTTTTTTCGTATCATGATCTGTTGTTTGCGAGGCAGAGCGAGTGGGATGAGGCGGAGGACGTGAGGGAAAAGTTGGTGGGCTATGCTGGAGAATTGGGGATGGATGAGCAAGGATTTGATGAGAGTTTGGATGAGGAAAGATATATGGAAGTAGTGAATGAAGATTTGCGAGTGGCGCGAGCTTTAGGATTATTGGTGACACCGAGTTTGTTTGTGGAGGGTAGGGCTGTGAGCGCGAATGAATTAGTGGCATTAGTACAAGGATTGAGTAAATAGAGTGATTTTTCCTGCCTGGAAATTGAAGAGGAACAAATTAACAAATAGTACAAGAGTCGCAAGTAACGACTTGAAGAAGGGGGTGAGATTATGGAAGAAGATAAACAACAGTGGCTATCGATAGCGGCGGTGGTGTTGGTAATTGCGGGGCTGGGATATTTTTTGTTTCGCCAGAGTCAACAAGTGGAAACACCTGAAGTGAATAGTGCGGAGGTGATCGCTGAACAGAAAGCTGAAGAATTGTTGGAGCAGATGAACTTTGAGGTACCGGAAACGGCGGTGAGGGCGACGCTGCGAGACGTGGAAGGAGGAAGTGGAGCAGGGGTGGCAACCAAGATTGACGATGATGGGAATCAGACTTTTTCGGTATTGGTGGCATTGCCTGAGCCCAGTACAGGAGTAACGTATGAAGCTTACTTGGTAGGCGAAGGGGAAGGTAATGAAGTGTATTTGGGGAAACTGCGGGAGGCGAAGGGGGGGTGGATTCTGGATTATGAGTCAAAGGCGGATTTGTCGGAATACACAAAAGTCAGGGTTACCAGGGAGGAAGTGGACGATCGAGTAAGTGAAGAGGTAATACTAGAGGGCGAATTTAGAGAATAATAGTGGAGTACAAAGCAACTACTCGAGTTGCAATTTGTACTTGAGGTTGCTATAGTGATTACTTATCTGGGTGACCTCAAGAATAAAGTTAATAATTGATGCTTGCCCAGCGAAGGGGGTGAAGATTCAATGGCATTTTCATTTACAAACTCCAAGGGGCAGACCTACTATCTGCACAGGAAAGAAGTTACTTTAAAAAACGGCCGAAAGCAGACGATATATTTCTTTGCACGCGAAGTTCGCGATGGAGCTCTTGATAGTGTTCCAGCTGGATACCAGGTGGTAGAGACGCAAAGGACCGGTATGCCCGTGCTGAAGAAAGCAGCTTAAGGAAAACGAATTCAAAAAGTAACAATCAATTCCGCGATGTACGTGGGATTGGTTGTTATTTTTGGGGTGGTAAGATGGGGGAATGAATGAGAAGAGGGTGTGGGAGTGTTTGAAGACGGTGATTGACCCAGAATTGGGAGTGGATATTGTGAGTTTGGGGTTGATTTATAAGCTACAAGTAACCCCGCAGAGCGCGGCTCAGGCAGGTAATAAGAAACAAGCTAATAGGAAGGTGAGGATTTTAATGACGTTGACAAGTCCAGGGTGCCCACTGGCGGGGGCGTTTGAGGGGATGGTAAAGGAGAGCATGCGAGGAATTGAAGGGTTTGATGTGGAGGGGGATGTGGATGTGGAGCTAACGTTTGATCCGCCGTGGGGTTTGCATTTGATGTCTAAGGAGGCCCGGGTAGAATTAGGATTTGAATAGGGTGGCCCTACACTTTTACTCGTTTTTTCGCTGACTGCTTATTCAGTCGTATCGAAAATCATGTAAAAGTGAGGGATGACAGGCTCGGTGGGAAATTTTACTGAGCCTGTCAAGTTGGGGTTTGGGTAGAATACGGCTTGAAATAAAGCAAAAAGCAAAAATCAAAGATCAAAATGTAATGAAAAAGGCAAAATGGGGGAAAATAGGAACCCAATAGGAGTAAAAAGATGGAAGTGAATGTGATGGTGGTGTATGGGGCAGGGTTGGTGAGTTTTTTGGCGCCGTGTATGCTGCCGATATTTCCAGCGTTTTTGGCGTATTTGAGTGGGGTATCGGTGAAGCAAATGGAGAGGAAAGAGGGTAAATGGAGAAGGGATGTATTGGTGGCGGCTTTGGCATATGTGATTGGTTTTAGTTTGGTGATTGTGGTGATGGGGACGGTGGCGGCTGGGGTGAGTGGGTGGTTGAGGTGGAACCGAGTGTGGTTGGAGAGAGTGGGAGGAGGAATGGTGATGCTGATGGGGGCGATGATGTTGGGGGCGGTAAGAATGCCTGGGTTGGAGAAAGAATATCGAGTAAAACTACCAAAGTGGGTAGAAAAGTTGGAGCACGGAAAGGCCTTGGTTTTGGGATTGGTGTTTGGGTTGGCATGGACGCCGTGTGTGGGGCCGGTATTGGGTGCGGTATTGACACTGGCGGCAATGAAGCAGTCGATATGGCAAGGGGCAATGCTGCTTATGGTTTATGCTTTGGGAGTCTCGACACCTTTTTTACTGGCGGCGGTGATGATAGATCAAGTGAAGAGAAGATTGACACAGTGGGTGAAGTGGAGTTTGGGGGTGGAGAAGGTTGCAGGAGGAGTTTTGGTGGGATTGGGATTTTTGGTGATGAATAATTCACTGGGGTGGGTCTCGCCGATGTTGACTTATAATAAATTAAATTCGTGGCTGTTGGTGATGGCAGCGAAAATTGGAAGGTGGGTGCGAGGAGGGTGAGAATGAAGCGAGTGGGGGTGTATTATTGGGCAGGACCGGGAACGGTGCGGATGATTGAGTTGAAGTATCCGGGGGTGCGGGTGGATGTAGAGTCTTATATGCGGGCTTACGATGAGGGAGTGGTGGAGGCGATGGTGGATAAGCTGGGGATAACGGATGCATTTTTGAGTTATTCGTGGGGATTTGGGGAGGAGACGGAAAGGGAAGATAGGGAGTATTTGGAAGAGAGACTGGAGAATTTTGGGCGATTTAAAATACGAACTCACGGTTATGTTCAAGGAACGAATTTGGTGTATGAGGAATTTTTCGATCAAGATTTGTGGTGTCGGGACTATAGAGGAAGATTGATTCCGTACCATCGAGGACGAAAAATGACTTGTGTGAATAACCCAAGGTTTATGGAGCTGTGGTTGGAGCGAGTGGAGCGGCTGGCAAAAACTAGGGTGGATGCAGTGTTTGTAGATAATGTACTGGGTGGGATGGTGCCGGTTAGGGTGGGAAGGGATCGATATGTGGGATTGGGGTGTCGGTGTAGGTATTGTAAAAGAGAGTTTAAGAGTGAGGTGGGGGGAGAGTTGCCGGATTGGTTTGAGGAAGGGACTGAAGTGTTTGAAGAATATCTAGATTTTCGAGAAAGAACGATGATGGCGGTGGTGAAAAAAATAGTTAAGTTGGTGAAAAAAGAAGGAAAAGAGTTTGGGACGAATGGCTTTGATCCAAAGTATGATACTAGGTTGATGTATGGTACTGATTTGGAGAGATTATTAGAGTGGCAAGATTATTTGTTAGTGGAAAATCATTGTTTACCGGGAAGAACGGAGGGAAATAGTTATTTGGAGGGAGTGATAGAGAAAGCAAAAGGAAGGGTGTTTGTGGTGAGTTATGATCGAGGAATTGGACGAGAGGAAATGTATGGACAGGAGGAGGTAGACGCGATTTGGAGTGAAGCTGGGAGTCTGGGATATTGGCCGTGTTATAAGGCGAGTGAGTTTACGACCAATGGTTTGTGGGAGTGTTTGAAGGTGAGTAATTTAAAGTTACCAAGGAAGGTAAAAGTGCGGGTGATGGAAAGAGTACGTCCGAGAAGGAGTTTACCTGGGGAGTGGGGGGTGGGGATGTATAACTGGGGTTTGGTGCCGGTGATGGTGGGGTATTTTGAGAACCGGTGGTTACGAAAGTTGGGGAATGAAGTGTTTTATGGGATGGTGCGGTAAATATGTTAGACTGGGTTGGAGGAGAGAAGAATGATCTATTTAAGTGTCGATGGTGGGGATCTATCCCAGAGATTTGATTTTACACAGTCTGCTCATTCGGCCGATTTGGAAATCTGTTTTTTGGGAGGGATGACAAATTCGAGGGGAAATTTTATCGAATTTGTTAGGTGTTTTGAGGGGGTAGAATGATTTATCTGGGAGCCGATCATGGAGGGTTTGAGTTGAAGGAGAAGGTGAAAGTGTGGTTAACGGAGTGGGGAGAGAGTTATCAGGATTTGGGGGCGGAAGTGTTGGAGGAGGAAGATGATTATCCGGAGTACGCGAGCAAAGTAGCAACAAGAGTGAGTTTGGAGGATAAACGAGACATGCCATGGAAGGAGAGAGCCAAGGGGATATTGTTGTGTAGATCGGGTGGGGGAATGGTGATTGTGGCGAATAAGTTTGATCGAGTACGGGCGGTGTATGTGGATACGGTGAAAGCGGTGGCTCACGCGCGGTCGGGGAATGATGCGAATGTGATTTCTATGGCGGCTGATTGGGTGGAGGAGAGTATAGTTGGGGAAGTGATGCGGGCATTTTTGACG
>CAYNFZ010000042.1:0-10575 GCA_964396725.1 uncultured Pseudomonadales bacterium | reverse complement strand
GGGGTGGAGTTGATGGTGCTGGATGTGTTTGCTAACAACGATCCGGGTTTGGGGTTGTATAAAAAAATTGGGTTTGCTGAGTGTGGGAAAATTCCAGGCGGGGTGAAGTATAAAGGCAAGAAAGTGGATCGGTTGATGATGTATAAGGAACTAACCGAATGATCCGAATCGGATTGAATGAGTCCGAATAACCAAATTGTTTGGGGTGGATGGTTTTTGGGTGGGTTCGAAGAGAAGGCTTATTTGGTTTGGTAAATGTAGATGCCGCGGTGAGGGTCTTTGATGGTTTTGTGGACTTTCATGCCGGGAATTTTGTAGTCGGGGGAGATGATGAGGGTGCCCCTTTTGAGTTGGGAGATGATTTTGTCTTTCATGGGCTTCATGTACTTGGTCATTTGGTAGACGTAAATAAGATCGGTTTTGGAAACGTCAGCGCGCCAGAAGTCACCGAAGTGATAGGCGATTTTGGCGCGGTCTACCCCACTCTTTCTGATGCGCCAGAGTCCGAGAAGATAGACGCCGAAGTCGGATTCCCATCCAGTGGCACGAGCAGCACCGCGGTGGACGGCTTCGATTAAGATGCGGCCGTCGCCGGCGCCGAGATCGGCGATGTGCATGCCGGGTTTGATGAATTGGAGAATGTTGTGGTAGCGGCCGGTTTTGATGGGGACGTAGGGAGAGCCGACGCGGGCGGTGTAGATGAAAGTGAGAATCCAGAAAAGGAGAGGGGTGAGGACGAGGATGAGGGTGAGATTGAAGAGCACGAAAAATTGACTTAATTGATCTAATTAACCTAATGTCTAGGTAATCACCAATGACCAATTATCAAATTTTTAAATGGCAAATTTGGTGATTTTGATTTGATGACTCGATTGACTGAGTATATCATTCAGATACTTAGATGGAATTAAACGAACGACAAAGACAAGCTGTGATTTATGACAAAGGGCCGATGCTGATTGTGGCTGGGGCGGGAACGGGAAAGACGACGGTGATTACGGAGAAAATAAAGTACTTGATGGAAAAGAAAGGTTTGAGTGCCGATCAGGTGTTGGCGCTGACGTTTACAGATAAAGCGGCGCAAGAGATGGTAGAGAGGTTGGATGTGGTGATGCCTTTGGGTTACAACGAGCCGTGGGTGAGCACGTTTCATAAGTTTTGTGATCGAGTACTGCGGGAAGAGGGGCTGGAGATTGGGCTGGATCCCGGATATTCGATTTTGAATCAGGCGGAGCAGTGGTTGCTTCTCAAGCGGAATTTGTTTGAGTTTGACCTTTCTTATTACCGGCCGCTGGGGAATCCGAATAAGTTTATCGCGGCGCTCTTGAAGGTTTTTTCGAGAGCTTATGATGAAGACCTGAGTGCAAAAGAACTTAGTGCTTTCGTAAATTCCAAATTACAAATAACAAATTCCAAACGGGGCCAGGCCGAAGCGGGGGAAGAGGCGGAGAAGCTGTTGGAAGTAGTGCGGGCAATGGAAAAGTATGAAGAGTTGAAAATAAAAGAGTCAGCGCTGGATTTTGGAGATTTGATGGCGTGGACGTTGAAGTTGTTTAGAGAAAGAAAGTCGGTGCTCTCCAAATACAAGAAGCAGTTTAAACAAGTGTTGGTGGATGAGTTTCAGGACACGAATTATGCCCAGTATCAGTTGGTGAAGTTGTTGTGTCCACCCAATGAGCAGCCAAAGTTGACGGTGGTGGGAGATGATAGCCAATCGATTTATAGATTTCGAGGGGCGGCGATTTCGAACATTATGAATTTTATGGAAGATTATAAAAAGGCAGAGCGGGTAGTGTTGACTGATAATTATCGGTCATATCAGCCGATATTGGATGGCGCTTACCGAGTTATACAACACAATGATCCGGAGACTTTGGAGGCACGACTGGGAATCAGCAAAGACCTGAAAGCAGTGAGAAAAGGAGGAGTAAAGAATAAACCGCTAGTGGTGGAGTGTTCGACTGGAGATGAGGAGGTAGAGATGGTGATAAAGAAAATATTGGAGCTGTTGGCAAAGGAGAAATATAGCTACCGAGACTTTGCGATTGTGGCTCGGGCCAATTCGCAGCTGGAGCCGTATGTGGCGATGTTAAAGCAAACGTCGTTACCGTTTCGGCGGATTAGCAGCAGGGGCTTGTTTGATCAGGAAGAAGTTCGGGTGTTGATGAATTTTTTGGAAGTGGTGGCAAATCCAAGAGACAGTGTAAATTTGTTTTTGTATTTGCATTTTGAGGGATTTGGGATTGAGCCGGCGGTGGTTTTGGAGGCGATGAATAGGGCAAAGAAGAGAAGTGTGCCGCTGTGGGAAGTGGTGAGTGGTGAAGAGGAATTTGAGAAAGCGGTGAGGATGGTGAAGCGGGCGGTGGAGAAGGGAGGAAAAGAGAGGCCGACGAAAGTGTTGTTTGAGTTTGTGAATGAGAGCGGTTATTTGGCGCGGTTTATTGTGGGTGAGGAAATGACAAAGGTATTGGCGGTGAGGAATTTGAATTTGTTTTTTCGATATTTGACGCAGCTGGAACGAAACAATCCGGGAGTGACGGTGGTGGAGTTGATGCAGATGCTGACTGATTTGATGGAGGCGGGAGAAAATCCGTCGCAAGCTGAGGTGGAAGATATTGACGCGATAACGGTGTCGACGGTGCATGCGGTGAAAGGCCTGGAGTTTGGGGTAGTGTTTATGGTGAGTTTGGTGGCAGGAAGGTTTCCGGCATATGGGCGGCGGGAGCCGATTGAGTTGCCAGATGGGGTGTTGAAGGAACAATTGCCAAAAGAAGACAAGACAGCGGAAGAGAGGAGGCTTTGTTATGTGGGGATGACGCGGGCAAAGGAGCGGTTGTATTTGTCGTGGGCGGGTGATTATGGGGGCGTGAGAAAGTGGAAGGCGTCGGGATTCTTGGATGAGGTGGGGGGTAGAAAGACGAAGTATGAAACAGACGCGCAACTGTCGCTACTAAACGCGGTACAAAACAAGGCACCGGCGGTGTTGCTGTCTGGAGGTGGATTTGAAATGAAGTTTACTAGTTATTCGCAGATGGATACTTTCAAAGCATGTCCTTTGAAATTTAAATATCGGTATGTGCTGCAAGTGCCGGCTGAGCCGCATCATGCTTTGAGTTTTGGGAGGTCGGTACACGAAACGCTGAACGTGTTTCACCGATATGAAATGGCGGATACCGCGGTGACGAAGAAAAAACTGCTGGAACTTTTTGAGCAGCATTTTGTGGATGAAGGGTATGAGTCAGAAGAACACAAAATGGAACGGCTTGCGGCGGGGAAAAAGGCTTTGACGACTTATTTTCAGCACTATAAAGAATTGTTTGGGAAACCGTGGAGGCTGGAGGAAGGTTTCCGACTGAACGTGGCAGGGGTTCCGTTGGTGGGGAAGATTGATCGGATTGATAAGAACGGAGATAGCTATGAGATTGTGGATTATAAAACGGGATCGGCGAAGGATCAGAGGACGGTGGATCGGGATGAGCAGTTGTCGATTTATGCGCTGGCGGCGCGAGATGTGTTGGGGATTGAGGTAGCAAAACTGTCGCTTTATTTTGTGGAAGCAAATGAGAAAGTGGAGACGAAGCGAAGTAAAAAGGATTTGGATAAAAAGAAGGAGGATTTGGCGGAAAAAATCGAAGAAATAAAGAAGAGTAAGTTTGAAGCTAAACCAGGGTCGCCTTATCCGTGTGGGTTTTGTGAATACAGAAAAATTTGTCCGATGGCGGCAAAATAGCAAGCGGGTCAGGAAGTCGAGGAGGGTCTTTGAACTTCTCGGCTAACCCGGAGGGAGTCTTCGACAAGTTCGGCTCGATCAAAGTCGCCAGCTTGGCGGATGATGCGGGCGACTGACTCCAACATTTGAACTGTGGCGTCGAGGTCGAGGGTGGAGATGCCGCAGTCGGGGTTGTCGCAGTCGTAACCAGCAAGAGAGGCGCGAATGGTGTGAGGAGTGTTGTTTTTGGTGTAGTCATAATAGGTGTGGGTGATAGTGGGTTGGCAGGTGCCAATCTCACAGAAATCGCAGGGATGAGCTGAGTTTTGATGCTCTGGTGATGGAGGAACTTCGAGAAAATAAACGTTATGGCCTGGAGGATTTAGTTTTTCTGGGGGCATAGGGAATTGAAGGGCAATTAAAATGGTAATTTGGCGCGGAGGCGGAGGAATTTCCAGCGGAGGGTGTCGAGGGTGGTGAAGAGTTGGTATTTTTGCGGGTCGGCGACGTAATCGTAGGTGCCGACGGATTCCATGAGAGTGCCGCCGTAACCCTCTTTGAAGCGATGGAAGCCGTACCAGGGATCGGACTGGTTGGGGTTGGGGCCCAAGGAGCCCCACATGTCGAATTGAGTGCAGCCTTTTTGTTTGCCGAAACGGATGGCTTCCCAAGCGAGAAGATTGTTGGCCATGACATCACGATGGGAGCGACTGGAAGCGCCGTAGGGGTAGTAAAGAGTGTTTTGGTGGACAAAAACGATCCAGACGGCGAGGATTTCTCCTTGGTAAGTGGCTTTGAGGAGGTGGGCGATGCCGGCTTGGTGTAGGTGATGCCACATGTGGCGGTGATAGGCCTCGGTGTGGGCGTAAAAGGCTTGGCGTTTGGTGGTTTGTTTCCAGAGTTTGATGTATTCTTCGAAGGCAGTTTTGGAGTTGTCGATGGAAACGGTGACGCCTTTTTTGATAGCAAGGTTGATGTTGTAGCGAGTTTTGGACTTTAAATTGGCCATGAGTTGATCCTGGGATGGAGTGAGATCGAGGATGAAGGAGTATTTAGTAAACATGGGCCGGCCCGGTTGGTGCTGGTGGGAGGTAAGGAAATTTCTGGCTGTTTGAACTGAAGTTGTAGGTGGGGATATTGAGGGTGAGTAGAGGTTGGGTTCGTTTTTGATGAAGATAAGGTTGAATTTTGCGGCGGCGGTTTGGAGGGCGGCAATTTGGGCGTCGTTGGGAGGGTCGCTTTTGGGAAGGTAGCCTAGTTTCCATCCGAGTTTAGGAATTTGGTGGATGGTGATTTGAAAGCTTTGGGTGATGTTTTGACCATCAAAAAGGGCGAGGCGGAGAACGTCGACACCGGTGGTTTTTCTAAAATCGCCCCAGGCCCAAGTTTGAAGAGGGTGGTGGGCAACGGTGTCGAATTTGGAGCGTTCTTGATCTAGTGGTTCGCGGATGATCATGGAGTGATTGTAGCACGGGATTTTGGTCAGGAATGAGGACGATGGGAAGGATGAATGGTGGAGAAGAGGTAGCGAATTTGGCGGGTGATGATGGTAATAAGGTAGGATATGTCAAGAAAAAGTGATGCATGAGAAATATAGTTGAGATCGAGTTTGAGTTTGGCGGAGAAAGTGGAAGGCGGGGGACAGGTGAAGAACCAAGAACAGATGAGGCCAGGGCGGACGAGGTGGCGGGTTTGGTAAGGAGAGGGAATTTTTTTGGTTTGAGGAAGAGTCAAGGGACGAGGACCGATGAGGCTCATGTGACCGGCTGCGATGTTTAAGAGTTGAGGCAATTCATCAAGGCCGGTGGATGATAGGAAGCGGCCGATGCCGACAAAACGGGGATCTTGAGGGATTTTGAAAAGAGGGCTTTGAGCTTGGTTCTGGTTTTGGTAGCGCCATTGTTGTTGAGGAGCGCCACGAATCATGGTACGGAATTTGTAGATGCGAAAGGTTTTATGGTTTTGGCCGGTACGTTTTTGAGAAAAGAAGATGGGGGTGCCGGTGGTGATGAGAATGAGGAAGCAGATGGAGAGAAAAAGTGGGAGAGTGAGGATGAAGAGGGCGAGTGATAGAGCCAAGTCGAGGACGCGTTTGTGGCGACTAGTGAGATAGGGGGCAATGATGGGATTTGAGGTTGAGGGCATAAGGGAGATGTGAGTAAAGTTAGGTAATGATTAAGAGAGGCATATTTTACTTTGTCCGAGGATGGGGGCAACTGCCAGTTTGGGCGAGGTGGTTGGTGGTGGTAGAAGCGGTGGTGGCGATGGGAGTGTTGGTGGGGGGGGTGGTAGTGGTGATGATTTAGAAGGGGAGGGTTAGTCGAAGAGAGAATCGATATCGATTTCGTCGTTTAAGAATTTGTCGAGGAGGTCGTCGGAGATGGTGGTGTGAGGACGAGAAGATGAAGAAGTTAAAGAGTAAGCCAGGGAGGTGTTGGCGGTGGTGAGGAGATGGGAGGGAATTTCGGCGACGAAGCGAGAAACGACGCCGTTTAGGTGGCCGCCAAAGTAGAGGCGGTTTTGGGCGTAAGATAAGGTGAGATGGGTGCGGGCGCGAGTGAGGGCGACGTAGCAAAGGCGGCGCTCTTCTTCGAGTTCTTGGGGTTCGAGGAGGCTGCGAGAGTGAGGGAAAAGGCCTTCTTCGAGACCGGCGAGAAAGACTTGGTCGAATTCGAGACCTTTGGAGGCGTGAATGGTCATGAGGACGAGAGGAGGGTGGGTTTGGTCGAGGGTGAAGGATTGAGGTTTGCCGGATTTGTCTTGGGCGAGGGTGTTGTTTTCGACTAGAGCTACGTTTTGGAGAAAGTCGGATAAGAGTTCGAATTGGGTGGAGACGGCACGAAGTTCTTGGACGTTTTCAAGCCTAGTGATGTCGGCCTCGTCTTCGGGATTGTAGCGATCAAGGTAGGAAGCGGCCTGGAGGGCTTGGTCGAAGATTTCGGTGGCAGCAGTGGTGGTGGAGTCGAGTTTTTTGATGCCGGAAAAAAAGGCGGCAAGGCGGCGTAGCCCAAGTTTTTGGGCGCGAGCCAGACTGACTGGATCTTGGGGGTTGACGATGAGCTTGAGGTAGGAGAGGACATCTTTGATTTCTTTGCGGTCGTAGAATTTGGTGCCACCAACGAGGAGGTAGGGAATACCGGAACGAATGCAGGCTTCTTCGAAGGCGCGGGATTGGGCATTGGTGCGGTAGAGAATGGCTGAGGAAGATTGGGGGGGGGCGTGGCGGTAAGTGGAGATGATGTAATCGGCTTCTTGTTTTTCGTCTTCGGCTTGGAAAAGTTTGAGGAGAGTACCTTTGTTTTGTTTGGTCCACAGGGCAAGAATTGGATGAGAAGTGTTGTGGCAGATAACAGCGGTAGCGGCGTCTAAAATGGTTTGGGTACTACGATAATTTTGTTCGAGCTTGATAGTGGTGAGATCGGGAAAGTCGGATTGGAGGTAATCGAGGTTTCTGTAATCGGCGCCGCGCCAACGATAGATGGATTGGGAAGCATCGCCGACGGCGGTGAGTTGGCGGTGTTTGAGGGCTAGAGTTTGGGCAATTAAATATTGGGCTTTGTTGGTGTCTTGATATTCATCAACTAGAATATGCTGGTAACGCTGTTGATATGAAGCGGTGAGATGGGGAATTTGTTGGAGAATTTTGAGAGTGTGTAAGAGAAGATCGTCGAAATCGACGGCGTCGGATTGTTTGAGAGTGTGTTGGTAGATGGAGTAAACCTGGGAAACTGTTTGTTGGAAAGGGCCGTGGGCCAAGTCGGCATAGGCCTGGGGAGATAAGAGTTCGGTTTTGGCGGAGCTAATTTGAGAAAGAAGAATCCGAGGTTTGTACTGTTTGATATCCAGATCCAAGTCTTTGACGATTTGTTTGACGAGATCGAGTTGGTCGGTGTCGTCGTAGATTAAGAATCCGGGCGAAAGGCCAAGGTGTTTGCCTTCACGGCGGAGGAACTTGGCGCAAAAGCTGTGGAAGGTACCGGCAAAAGGAAGAGTTTGACTAACTAAGCGACGGAGGCGGGTTTGCATTTCTTCGGCGGCTTTGTTGGTAAAAGTAAGGAGGAGAATATGTTCTGGGGAGAGGTGTTGTTGTGAAACTAAATAGGCGGCGCGGTAAGTAAGGGCACGAGTTTTGCCGCTGCCGGCTCCAGCGAGGATGAGAAGAGGGCCGGAGGCGTGGGTAACGGCCTGGTATTGCTCTCGGTTGAGTTCTGATTTGAAGTCGATCTTCATATGGACTGGTCTACCTTATCACTTGAGATAGTGGCTGTACAGTTGGTGAAAAAGATATGGGTTGAAGGTAGAATGCAGAGACATAATGCAAATTAATAAAGAAGTGGAGCTGGTGTGAAGTACTTTGTAGCGAATTGGAAGTCTCATAAAAAGTTGGCAGAGGCGGAAGCGTGGGTGGATGAGTTGGCGGGGAAATATAAACCAAAGTCGGATGAAGTGGTGGTGGTAGGGGCGGCGTTTCCTTTTTTAGCTAGATTGGCACGTAAGATCGAGGAAAAGCAGTTGGGGCAAGTCAGTTTGGCGGCCCAGGATGTGTCGCCTTTTCCTTTGGGAGCTTATACTGGAGCGGTGGCGGCGGAGATGTTGGATGGGATGGTGGAGGCGGTGATTGTGGGACACTCGGAAAGAAGAGAATATTTTCATGAAACACATCAGCAAGTCGCGAACAAGGTAGTGCAGGCGCGAGAAGTGGGTTTTGGCGTGATACTGTGTGTGGATGAACCATATTTGGAGGCACAGTTGGCGGCATTGGAGGAGGGAGCGGCGCATGGGTTGATCGTGGCCTATGAACCGCTGGCGGCGATTGGATCGGGAGTGCCACAGAAACCCGAGGAAGTGAAGCGGGTGGTGGAGATGATACTAAAGAAAGTGCCGGATGTGTCGGTGTTGTACGGCGGGTCGGTAACTCCGGAAAATTCGAGGGATTATATGACGATTCCAGGAGTGAGCGGGTTGTTGATAGGAGGAGCTAGTCTGGAAGTGGATCGGTTTTTGGGAGTGATTAACTACTGAGAAGGAGATTTTAACTGGTAGATGGTGTAGTTTTTGGTGGCGATGAGGACAGGGTAAGTGGCTTTAAAGAAGGGGGTGTGAGGATGGTAGTCGTTTTGTTCGCTGGGGCCGATGACGAGGTAGTCAGCTGAGAGTTGGTCGAGGAGGTAGCGGGCTGAATCTCCGCCGGCGTAGATTTGATGCAGCAGGGAGGAGTAGTTGGAGTAGTCGAGGCCGTAGGTCCAGAGCCAACCAGGATACCCCATGAGGATTTGACGTCCAGTGAGAGTGGGAACGAGATGAACATGGTGGGTGGAGGTGATGAAAAGGGAATCGGGTGGAGTGTGTTGGCGTAAGTATTTGGCGAGGGTGAGTTGTTCGGCGGTGTACATACGAACGGAGGTGCTGGGCTGGAGTTGGCGGATGACATCGATAGCACCGGTGGCGGTGAGGAGAAGGAAGAGGATGATAGAAGTGATGCGTAGGGAAGATTTAGAGTAGAGACGAAGAATGAGAGTGGCGGCGGCGGGGGCAAGGGCGAGATATACCCAAGTGAGAAGCTTGGAGTTGTCCCAGTCGTAAGGTTGGAACAAAACCAGATTAGAAATGATGAAGATAAAGAAAAAAGGGTAGAGGAAGCGACGTGTGAAGGGAGAAAGAAAGAAGTAGCCGATGATGGCTGAAGGGAGAAACAGGCCCCAGTTGATGATCCAAAACCAAAGCCAGTTGGTGTTTTCGGTGGTAGCCAACCAGCCTGGGTACCAACGGATAAACGATTGACTGGCGTGAGGGAGAAGGCGAGAGAAGAAAAGAGGAGTGGCGATGAGGAGGGCAGGAATGAGAAAGGTGAGGCTGCGGAAAAAGATGGAGCGGTTTTTGGGGAGTAGGATGAGGAAATAATAGAAGAGAACGAGGGTGAGATTGATAAAAGAGTGAGGGTGGATGAGAGGCAGGTGGCCGTAGAGAATGGCAGCGAGAAAGAGATGGAGAGGGGGGGTGGATTTGGGTTGACGGAGAAAACGCAGGGCGACGAGGAGAATAGGGAGGCTGACGACGAGGCCGAGGAGAAAGGCTCTTTGGGGAATGAGTTCGCCGGTAACGATGTTGAGCCAACGAATGTGGTAGTCTCCCAGGATGGTGTATTCTTTGGGGATATGGGTAAGGAGGCCGAGACCTTGCTGATATAGATCTTGGAGAAAATAGTAAAAACCTAAACCACCGGAGAAAAGAAAGAGGTTGAGGCTGATGGCTGAAGCGAGGTGGTGGCAGGTGAGGCGATAGTAGAAACGATAAAGGAGATAGATGAGGATGAGGGAGAGGACAAGGCCGAGGGAGTTGTATGCGGCAAAGAGGCTGGCACCGGCTTTGACGAGGAGGGCGGAGAGGTAGTCGGCGACGAAGGGATAGAGGAAAGGTTGTTGGTACAAAATGGGAAGGTATCGAGGAAAGGTGGGTTGATAAGCCATGGCGGAAATATAGGTGAGGTGGGCGGCGCCGTCGGCCCAGGTGCCCAAAGACTTGGCGTAGAGGTCGCCGTTTTTGAGGAAGTGGCCTTGGGACCAAAAGGCAGTGAAAAAAAAGCTCCAAAAGATGAGGGTGATGATGATGAAGAGGTGAGAAGGTTTGGGGAGGTGTTTGTTTCTAGTTGATGGCATAGATGGTGTAGTTGTCGGTGGTTAATATGGGGGAGAAATGATCGGTGAAAAAGGCTTGGTTGGGAGTGTATTTGTGCTGTTCTGAAGGGCCGATAACAACGTAATCGATGGCGTATTGGTGGAGAAGATCGAGAGCTGGGTCGGTACCGGCGAAGATGGTAGCGATGTGTTGTTCTCTGGAATGATAGTCGATACCATAGGTCCAGAGCC
>CAYNFZ010000041.1:0-10581 GCA_964396725.1 uncultured Pseudomonadales bacterium | reverse complement strand
GCACTACTTCGCTAAAGCTTCGTAGTGCGGAGCACAAGATGGTTTGAGAAGTAGCCGTCCGTAGCTTGAGCGAAGGAGGGCTAGTTATGAAGAAGTATTTCTATGTGTATATTCTGAGGTTGTCGAATGGTGATTATTATGTGGGGAGAAGTGACTCGTTGAGAGAACGAGTAAAAGAGCATTCTTGGGGAATGGTTAAATCGACCAAGAAATATTTACCTTGTGAGTTGGTTTCTTATTTTGCTTTTGGCAGGAAAAAACTGGCTTTGGATTTTGAAAAATATCTCAAGTCTGGTTCTGGAATTGCGTTTAGAGCGAGGCATTTGGTTTAAGTTTAAGTGTTTCAGACCGTCTCTGGCGGGATATCCTACCCTCAGCACAAAAGTGAGACCAAGGAGATCTCACTTTGTTTGTGGATTGAGGGATGGAGTGATGACTATAGTAGATAGATGAAACTAGGTGTAATGCATGCTGGATAAAGACCCATAATATTTTACTTTTGTGTTATATTCTGATATACTTCGTGCGTATTTCAAGTAAGTGAGCGCATTAGCTGCGCTTATTTTGTATGAAGTACAAGAAACTCTTGTACATTAAAAAGTTGCAGAAATAAGTAAAACCCCAAGAAGCAGGCAGTGTTATGTACATTAGGTTGTGTTCATAACGCTGTCTGTTTCTAGATGGCCACACCTTAAGTGTGAAACTCAATCTATCTATGGAGGTTTTTCAAGATGACTACCGTAACGAGTGAAGCAGTCTGGACGAAGATCGGTGATGACGCTGAGTTCCTGCAACAGCCAGAAGCAGTTCGTGAAGCTACCCGTCCCTACGTGGAAGCCTTACCGAATGTGCTAGCTGACTTGCTGGATCAGCCCGCGAACCTGAACAACACCATGCGCGCCAAGTTTTTGTTCCTGCGCTATTGCGTTGACAATGGGTTCATCAAAGCCGCTGTCGAAGCGATGCCCGAAGAGGCGCTTGGCTTCCTCGATCGTGAAGACATGTTCCCCATGTTGGAATCAGCACTAGCTGGCGCGATTGAGATGGCTGACGAGCTGACTGGTGATATTTCAGCATTGCTGGAAGAAAACGGCGTGACGGAAGACGAAGTCATGCTGAGTCCGAAGGTCGGCTTCAACACGGAAACCGCTGCTATGTACCGCGCGGGTGAACTCACCATCGGCGAGTTGTTGGTCGCCCAACCCATGATCATCGTCAAGAACAGTTAAGTTCCAATAGGAGGAACAAATGACTTTCCCTGTGTTACTCATCATTATCGGTTTGCTCATCGTATTCGGTGTTTTTGTGTTTGCTGCTATCAACATGATGCGTGGCGGCACTGGCGGCGATTTTGACAGCATGTGGCGCGGTCACATTGGTGCGATGATTGCGATGGCCTTCGGTGGTCTCCTGTTTGTCATCGGCCTGATCCTGGCTGGCGTTGATGTGCTGAGCAAACTCTAACAACTGAATACTTTACCTAACCGTGCGATAATCTCGGACGGAAATGCAGATTTCTGCAACTGGCCTTGAGCCAATGACAAGAGAGAACCGCTTATTGTGGAGCTAGATAAAGAGTTGGTTGTGCAGCGCACGATCACATGTGGGTACAACCACTCTTTTTTCAACACTCATCAACACTCTAGGCGGTTTTTTTGGCAAAAAATGGAAAGTTTCGCCTAGATGGTGGCGATAAAAGGAGGATTTATAGTCTCAACAAAAAAGGTTCTAATGTCGTCCAACATGCTGCACCAAGTTCCAGGCGTGAATCAGTGGCAGAATAGGTGAAATGTATCCGATAGTGTATAATGCGGATTAGATACTGATTTGTGAGATTATCTCGTGATCGGCTTAGGTAGTTTCCTTGGGTGCGATACGAATCCTACAGCAGGTAGGATGGCAAATGTTTGTTGAATGCTTTCTCGGGAATTGGATCTAGCAGGCTCCAACGCGGGCCTAATAATTAGATTTTTGTGGATCCCGGGAGAGTTGAAGCTAGGTTCTAGCGTGTGATTTTTCCCAATCGGAGAACAAGAAAGTAATAGTAAGAGGAGAGAAATGTCTTATCATTCTCGAGGAAATTTTAATAACAACAGAGGTGGTCGACGCCGATATGGCGGTGGAGGCGGTGGGGGACGTAGAAATCGACCCAGGCCGAATTTGAACATTGCGGATTTTATTTTGCGATCTGAAGAGTCGGCGGGACCAGTTCAAGTAGAAGAGATCAAACATAGATTTGAAGATTTTGGGTTGAATCCCCAGCTGTTGGAGAACGTGAAGAGGTTGGGGTTTGAAACGCCTACACCGATTCAGGACCAGACAATACCGGCGATTATGGCTGGACGCGACGTAATTGGTTTGGCAAATACGGGCACGGGTAAAACCGGGGCTTTTTTGATTCCGTTGATAAATAAGGTGCTGGCTGATCCCAAGCAAAAGACGTTGGTGATCGCGCCAACTCGGGAGTTGGCGATGCAGATCGATGAAGCCTTGCGGTTATTCAAGAAGGGTTTGCGGATCTGGTCGGTGTTGTGTATCGGTGGTACATCCACACGAAGACAGATGCAGGATTTGAGAAAACCTCATGATTTTGTAGTGGGTACACCGGGAAGACTAAAGGACATGGCGCAACAGAGGGCTTTGGATTTGTCGTCATTTACTACCGTGGTGCTGGATGAGGTAGACCGGATGATGGATATGGGATTTTTGCCGGAAATGCGCCGGATTCTGGGTCAGATTCCCCAGACGCGACAGTCACTATTCTTCTCGGCTACGATGTCGGCTAAGATTCATGCGCTGACTCAGACTTTTTTGAACGATTGTTTGACTGTGTCGGTCAAGACCAGGGAGATGACGGCTCAGGTGGATCAGACAGTGATTAAGGTACGAGAGGGCGATAAGTTGCAACAGTTGCTGGAGCTTTTGGCCAAAGAAGAGTATGAGAAGGTGCTGGTGTTTGGACGAACCAAAAGAGGTGTGGGGAGACTAATGTTTAAGTTGCGTGATCGAGGGATCGCGGCGGAGACGATTCATGGTAATAAGAGCCAGAACTATCGCAGACGTGCCTTGGATGATTTCCGTAAGAACAGGGTTAATGTACTGGTAGCCACAGATGTGGCAGCTCGTGGACTAGATATCACTGATATCACTCATGTGATTAACTACGATTTGCCAGAGTCATACGATGATTATGTGCACCGGATTGGGCGAACTGGTCGGGCTGATAACCGAGGAAAAGCAGTGACGTTTGTGAGCTAAATTTGAACGAAAGTTCAAATGCTAAATGATATAGAAGTCCTTGCGTAATCTGGCTTCTCACATGTCGCCAGAATTACCCAGGATGACAAAATCGGTCTGAAAAGTTTACCGATTTCGTCAAATGACAAATGAGTAAATGACGGATGATTAAGAATTTGATTTGGGATTCCAGAGGTGGTGAGGGGTAGGAGTGGGTTCGGATTTATTGAGGGGTTGTTGCGAGGACGGGTCTTGGAAATGAGGTGGTTTGGATCCTATAGTGTTGATTTTTGCTTGAGGAAAGGGTAGAATACCGCAATCTTAGTTTATGGACAAAGCCGATAGCGGCTTTTGTTATCGTGGACTTATGATTGGGTGCGTAGAGTTGCGCGCACGTTGACATTCACATCGAGAGATCTAGTACTAAGGAGAGATGTCGTGAGGAAATTGCTTGTGGTGTTGATGTTGGTGACGATTGCGACAGTGGTGCTGCCAGTCGGTGCGCAAGGAAATCGTCTAGTTGTAGAAGTGCGGGTGGCTCCCTTTGGGGTGGTAGATGCGTGTCTCTTAACCATCAGGGGATTGGCCTCGGGAGTTTGGGATGTAGAGGCTACGTTTGACGTGGTTCGGGATGAAGATGAGACCTTTGCTGAATTGGTGGAAACAGGCGAAACCATTGAAGGCTTGGTCTTGAATCGGATCGCAAACCACTCAGGAGAGATGCTGATCGCACTATACGGCGATTTCCATCTGGAAATCGCGGCCGCCGACCTGGATCTCTTTGTCTACTGTTCCGATCGTTACGGGGTCTTCCTGAATCAGGGTTGGACCATCGAGATGGGTGGCTGGTTTGGCTACCGCGAAAGCGATGCGGGTCCGGCAGTCGATATTATCAACGATCCTCGGCTGTTGGTGCTGCCGACAGAGGAAGTTTCCCATTCTGAATATGTGGTGTTGGCCGATAGGTTCGAGTGGGAGATGTCCGAGGAGTACTACCAGGGTGTAGTAGTGTTTCTTTCCCCTGAGTAGGTAGCGACGATGTGAATGTGTCTGGGGAAGCGAGAGCTTCATGTTTTTGTCTTTCCCAGACGGTTTTTTTGAGATCAGGACAAGTGTCGTGGTTTCAAAGAAGTAAATTTGATAGGTGCTTGGTTTTGTCTGCTTTATTGGACGAAGCTAGGCGCACTTTTACATTTAGCGTTTAAGAAAACAAGAATCGAAAAAAACCTTTCAGAGGAGAAATTAGATGAACGTGTCGGCAAGGAAGCTGGCAGTGTGGCCTGAAAACAGCAACACAAGCTGGAGGTTTGTGGAGGCCAGGAAGGCTTGGTAGCAATGCCGAGGTCACAGCGGAAGTGAGCTTCCATGGAGATCTGAAGGAAATCTGTCCGGTAAAAGCGTGAAATTCGCTGTCACTTGATCTACAGATGCTGTGGGCTGTGGCGGTTCAGGGAGCCAGTAGTGTAATACTGGGTTCGTATGCGAGTGTGACTGCGGCAAAGACTCGATTGGGCGAACTGGCGCAAAAGATTGAAGCCCTGGAATCGGCGGCCAATGCCCAAGGACTGTCGATGAAGCTGGCTGTGACTTTGCAGCCGGTACCGATGGGGGATCAGCAGAAGTATGAGCTGGTTCTAAACGGGAATGCGGAAGTTGTGAACTTTGAAGCCGAAATGGCGATTGCCTGAGAGGAGATAATCCGATGGGAGAAGTCATCTTTGAGCTGGGTTTGTTTCTGGCGGCCTTTCTGCCGTTTGTGATTATGGCCTTGTCGCGTGAGACCAAGCTGAGACGCTTGGCTACCGTGGTGGCGGCTGTGATGCTGACGGGACTGTTTGTGATGAAGGAAGGCTGGTGGCTGTTTGATTACCTGGCTTTGGCGGGGTTGGTGCTGTTTGTGTGTCGGAGCTGGTTTGGACCGGCTTGGTACACGCTGGGCGGCACTTTACCCTGGGAACGGTCAAGTTTGTGGGTTCCGCGAGAGGTTCAGAAAGCAGTGGATGTCGGTGACAGCGACGAGTTTGGACCAGTGAAGAAGAAGCGGGACAAGAGAAAACGCCATCTCGATTGGTAAGGGCCAGAGTTGCTGGCCAGGAGAAGACCTGATGACGATGCATGATCTGTGGAAGCCGCCGCCGGAAAAAGAAAGCCTCAAGGATTGGGGCCTGAGGGTGGTAGTTATTTTGGTTATCGTCTGCACAGCCCTGGGGACCCTGTGCCTGATAGCGTGGTGTTTTTCGACGCTATTGAACTGGGGTTTGTGGCTGTGACGGCAGAAAGGATCGGTTATGAACCCGATAGTTGGCTTGTTGGTGGTGCGGGGGCAGAGCGATGTGGGGATGTTGTTCTTTGTGGCATCGGTTGCGTTGACGTTTAGTCTGGGTCGTGTGTTGCGCTTGATTCTTGAGGAAAGCACACAACCAGAGCCGGTGAGTCGGCAGACTTTAATCATTGGGTGGCTTGCACCCGTGTTGCTGGTGGGTATCCTGCTAGGAGTCATGGCATTTGCCTTTGGGCTAGGTCTACTGGTGCTGGCGATTGTGTTGGGGCATTCTTTTGGTTTCTGGTGGCCAGTTGATCTGGAGGCCGAAGCGAAAAGGACAGCCGAAACCATACTGTGGAAAACTATCAACAAGTTGTGAGCATTAATTCATAGAAGGTCCTGATCTGAATGATCCTACACATATGAAAGCGAGAAAAACGATGTCGGACAATGATATGCGCAGGTTTTGCCGCTCTTGTGGCATGGAACATGCTGCAGACCACGTGGGCTCCTGCAGTTCGTGCAGGGGGGAGTTGACTGGAGTGCAGCCGCTGATCGGAGCAGTCGTCGAAGGTCCATACACGTTTTCGATTCCGGCGGCGCTGGTCTGGGTACATCGAGACATCACTCAGGTGCGTGTATTCAAGAGTCCTGGCCCGGATGTGATCGTTTGCATGTCCAGCGATGGGTTGGAAGCTATCGCTACGGAAGGTGATGGCGGCCAGGTGGATATCTATGCGGTCGCTTCCCGAAATCAGAGTGCATCTCAGGAAGTGCGCAGCGATCGTGGCGGAATTACGGTTCAGCAGACCAGCCGGGGTGGCGACAGAACGGTGATGATAGGAATATCGACCGGAAGCCTGCATGTTTCATCGCCCCATGGTCAGGTCAGCACCGATAAGCCTGTGGTGGGTTTGATGGTTACGGGCCAATTACAGGAACGGCAGATCGAGTTGTGGATTCCGGGAACAACGCGGGTGCTGTGCAGCAAGGCTGAAATTCATAATCCGTGCGGTTTGAATGTGGAGTTGGACGAGTAGGCCGACCCTCGGTTGCGGAAAGGATAAAGTGTCATGACTTGGTTCGTGGTTGTTTTGACTGCAGTGTTTGTAGTGGGGTCGTATGCCCTGAATCGGCATATGCATTCGTCTACACCCCGGTGGCTGCGCTCGCTAATGCTTGTGGTGTCAGGGTTTGTGGTCGTGGCTTGCTTGGCATGCCCCGCCGAACTGAATCCTGCATTGAGGATGGTGCTGGACTTTGACACCAGCATGGTGCTGGTGTTGTATGTAATTTGGGCAACGGTTGGTGGTTGGTTGATCTGGCTGATCGTCCGGCGCCTGCGTCCGGAAGTGGCAAGCTGAGGAGGCAAAAGCCATGGAAACAATCTTGTTTGGCGTGGTTGTAGGTGTGATATGTCTGCTGGCCATGCTGAGTTCAAAGTGGCTAGATTTGGATGCCGGTTTCCGTTCCGGGTTGATATTCTCGGTAATGGTGGGGGCGATCCTAGCCTTTTTGATCCCGATTGGTCTCTTGGTGTGGGAAGTAGTAATTTCCCTCTTTAAAGTGGTGCTTGGTGAGGCCGGCTTGACTTGGGAGAAGCTGATCGCGGCCATTCTCGGCTCAGTGGTGGCTTACATCTTGGTCTATCTGGCCGGTCGATTGGTGCGGCGTAGACCGTGACGAAGAACGCCTTGGTAACAAGGATCTAGAAAGGAAACGGTGAAATGAAAACCTGGAAAGTTGGGCTGGTCGTAGGATTGTTTCTTCTCGTGTTCGTTGCGGTAAGTTGCGATCCAACCAACTGGACGCCGTCGCTGCAACCTCTTGCAGGAGGAGAAACAATTCATCTGGACTGGGTGGCAGTGAACCCACCGCCTGGAGTTAGTGGACCCTGCTACGCTTATTTTCACTCAATCATTCAAGATGCCAGTGATCTTGGCTTCGGATATTCTGGCGTCTGGTGTAACCAGAATTAGTGGCTAAACGCTGAAGGGGTTTGTGGGTAAACACGTGTACCCGCAAACTGAAGACAATTTGTCCCCACTGGGATTTTGGCTACGGCCGAAAAACCAGTGGGGATTTTTATTTGTAATGCCAAATTCTGAATGCTGAATGCTAAACGGGGAAGGAATTGAGCTCGGCTTAATTTGAGATCATGGGTTGAAATCATGACCTGTCGATGCTGAAACAAGTTTAGCATGACGACAAGTGCAAGTGGATCAGGTGGTGGTTCTGATTTATGAGAAAGAAGGGGTATAATCCGGGGAATTGAAGACTGCCTCTGGTGCACGTTAACAAAGAGGCGAGAGTGGAAAGGTGAGGGCAATGAAGGCCCTGAGTGCGTTGCTGGTGGTAGTGCTGGTGCTTGTGTCGGTTCCGTGGGTTTCGGCTGGTGACGTGGAGCTTTATTGTGCGATTGAGAGTATTGAAGTGGTGGGGCGCGACATGCTGTACGTGACCGCCACCAACGGGGAGTTTGTGTTTAAGCTCGATACGGAAATGCCGGTGACCGAAATGGGCTTGGATTTGGAGGTGACGCCGATTCCGGATATAGACGAGATCCGGGCGATTCAGGATATTGGCGAAGGCGAGTGGCTGGTGCTGACTGTCGATGGCCGGGTGTCCTGGTTTGTGGACGGCCAGTGGCAGGTGCTGATGGATGAGCCGGTGTGGGAGTACGTGCCGGATGCGTATGGAGACGAGCTGATGGTCGGGGGAATGCAGATGGAGGCGGGTCACCCCGAGACGTTGAAGCTGAAGATAATGTGGGAAGACGCCGAAGTACCTGGGTGGTACTGGGACGCGGTGTACTTTGGGGGAGAGATGATCGAAGATGTGCCGCTGAATGGGTGGCGGTTCCAGGACAACGCGGTGATGGTGATTACCATCCGGGAGCGGTTGGGTAGGTCGGCAGAAGGGCTGAGGCTGTCGTTTGATTATTTATGGGCGAGGACCCATGCGATTGTGCCGGGGACTTTTGACGGTTACTGGTTACCGGATCCGCGGTGGTTGTTGGTCACTGGAGAGAACTTTTTGGATCCGGATCCGATTATCACCATAGTGGATAGTCAGCAGGGAACGATGGTGAATCTGTTGGCATTGACCTGTGGTGAGGATAGTATGAGGAATAGTTTTGCAGTGGACCTGAGGATGCTGGACTGGGAGCAGTACCTGAACCCAGAGCCTGAACCGGACGTAGCACCTGAGGTTGAACCAGCACCCGAGCAGGGGAGCGTGGTGCTGTAGGAGAGTTGTTCTGGATGTTGAATCCAAGGACGTGGCGAGTCTGAATCTGTGCAAGTGGCAGAAGCGGGCTCGCTTTTTTTTGTATAAAAAAAGCCGACGGGGCTTTGGGAAAAGCCGCGTCGGCGGTGGTGTTGAATAGGTGGGAAGTAGTTAGTTGCTGGTTGATTCCATGGAGGTATCTTCGTCGGGAATGACCGAGCTGGCGAGTTGGCCTTGCTCGGCTAGGCGAGCTCGGATTTCGGCCAAGCGGTCTTCGGCGAGGGTAGCGAGACCGGTCTCGGCTTCTGTTTCTTCGGAGAGTCTGCCAAGGGCCATGTCGAGCATGGCGTCTGCCTGGTCTTTTTCTTGCTTGATGCTTTCGGCGATGTCTTCGACAGAAACGCCACCTCGGTTGACCAGTTTTCCAGCCTTGAGGAGGGTTTCGGCGGTGATTTTCTTGGCCCGAGCTTCGTTCTTGAGGGCGGTGAGGAGGCGGATTTGGGTGTTGAGTTCGGTGATGCGGATTTGGAGTTTGGCTTGGGCCTCGGTTAGATCCAGCTCAAGCTGGCGGGCGGATGCCAGTTGATCGTGGAGGATGTCAGCCTCTTTCTCGGCACCGACGAGTTTGATGGAGAGGATTTTGGCTGAGGCGTCGTTGGAGGTGTCGTCGTCAGTGAGGATGTCGGTGATGTCGGCTTGAATTGTCTAGGCCACCAGCACCTGTTCTTCGAGTTTGCGGGTGAAAGTCCGGCAGTCGGCGTTGGCATTGACCTGTTCGTCTTGGATGGTTTGTTGCCCGACGTAGAGCTGGTCGAGGTACTGTTTGAGGACCGCGATGTCGTTGGCTTTGAGGGCTTTGTTGAGCAGGTCGTGAAGGCTGGCGGAGATGAGGGTTTGGATCTTTTCGAGTAGTGACTGAGGCATGAGATTCTCCTTGTGAGAAGTGAAAAAACTGGCGATTCGGGTAAAAAGAGTTACTTCACTGTTGTTCCTTCGGATGGGGCGAAGAGAAGGCGAAAGAGTTTAGATGTAGCGGTAACGACGATAGAAAAGATCGGTGAGGGCTAGCACGATCCAGTTGGCGAGGATGATGTTATAGAGGGCGGTGCCTTGGGGGCTGGAGACGATGGTGATTTGTTCCGCTTGGGCTGCCGGTGAGAAAGGGAGTAACCAGGCAACAGAGAGGAGGGCGATTAGTCCGGAGTAGAAAAAGGCGTCGCCGAGGTCAAGTGGTTCAAAGGTGTGACGAAAGAGCATGGGAACAAGGAAGTAGGCGACGGAATTGATGATCCAAGAAAGCAGGCCGGCAGAAACAAGGGCGGTGACAAAGTTGGAGGGGCTGATGATGATGTCGCCGGCGGCGTGGAGGATGAGTAGGGCCGCAAAGGTGAGAATTTGCCCGACCAGGAAAGTTAAAACGGGGTAGAGACGTTGTAGTAGCAGGGTGTGGTGTCTTTTTTGCATGAGGGTTTCCTTTGTTGGTGAAACGATGGGGGTGTGGTGGTCTAGGGGAGTCGGTAGATGGCGTAGCTGGCGGCGGTGACGAACCACTGGACCAGGCCGATGAGGGCGTAGGTATTGTGGTTGGGGGTTTGGGGGGCGATGGCGAGGATCTCGGGGAAGAAAAGGAAAGCGACGGTTTCGATGACGTAGGCGGTGGCGACGGCGATGAAGACGGAAAGGCCAACGGTGATCATGAACTCGCTTGGGTCGATCGGAACGCTGGGATCGACGATGATCATCCAGGGGAGGAGGAAGTAGACAAGATAGATGAGGCTCCAGGTGAGGAGGGAGGTAACTGAGAGAGTGATGAAGATATAGGTGGAGTTGGCGACGAGGATTTCGTGATTGAC
>CAYNFZ010000040.1:0-10582 GCA_964396725.1 uncultured Pseudomonadales bacterium | reverse complement strand
CAAAAATTACCCATAAACGTCTGCCACCACAACTTTAACCAACTCACACCAGGCACAAAATCACCCTCATAAACTTTCCACAACAAATACACCAAACTCCAAAAAAACCACGGTCTCACCACTCTCATCACCCGTTTCCCAAAGAATTCTTTATAACTCTCCCGTTTAGGAAGTAACAATCCTCCCGACAACATCACCAACCACGGCACACACACATGAGCCACCGACCCATACACATTCCCCGCCCACCACCAACTACTCGGTATCCGCTGCCACTTCCCCACCACCGCCACCACCACATGCACCACCACCACCAAAAACATCGCCACCACCCGCACCACATCCGCCCACACCATTCGCTTCTGGTTCATACCCAGATTCTACCTGACCCCACAAGCTATTTATCACAATCTACTTCGTGTTCTTCCCCAGCCACCTCGTCCACCAACTTGCACACTTGCGACTCTACTTGACCCAAACACTTACTCTCAAAGTATCCCTCTTCGTCTCCCCTAGTATCCGCCAAAGTAATCTCCATACCTTTACACACGCAACTCTGCACGTACTTGCCCGACTTCAACTCCCCCTCCGACTCCAACCCACAATCTGGCGCCGCCACAAAAAAAGTCACCAAACCAAAACTCACTACCATCACCAACACCCCAACAATTGCCACAATCTTCACGAACATACTCAAATCATAGATCCACCATCCCTCCCCACACAACCCCCACAACTCACTCTCCCCTCAAACTCCCTCTCTTTACTTCACCAATCACCCTCTCTGCCTCTTTATCTCCCACCACCAATTCTCGTGCCCGACCAAAAGCCTCCACCGCCCCACTCACCTCTCCCAAACCCCCCTTCACTTTCCCCAACATCGTCCAATACTCCCAACTGCCTGGTGACAACTCTACCAACTTTTCTGCCACCGGCAGCGCCTCTTCCCACTCTCCCAAAGACACATACATTCCCACCAATGCCTTATAAGCTGGATAATACGCCGGCTCAACTGCTATAGCCGCGCCATACATCACAACCGCCTCCTCAAATCGCCTTTCTCTCAGCAACATTCCTCCCAAAGTTCTATAAGGAAGCGGTGAGTCGGCCTCGAGCTCTATCGCCCGCTCACACTCTTTCTTCGCCACCCCATACTCACCTTTTTTAGCCAACTCCAAGCACAGATTATTCCTCAGCTTCGCCGTCTCCCCAAACGACAACGTATACCGATAAAACTCCACCGCATCCCGCCATACCCCCATCTGTCTCACCGACAACCCCACATAAACCACACACAACCCCACCAACATATAGTTAGTCATTTTATTTATTGGGATTTTATTGATGATTGGTGATTGATGATTGATGTAATTGAAAATCCCAAAGATAAATATCAAAAATCCCACCATCGGCACATACAGCCAATGCTCATACAGTAAATCATTCATCGGCACCACTCCCGACACCGGTGAAAGCATTACCAAAAACCAACTCCAGCCTATCCAGATCCAACTTGTTCTATGTTTCTTCCACTCAAAGAAACCCATCACATACACCCCTACAACTATAGCCACCATCCCCACAAACCATGGGTTAATGGTAGTCAACACTTCACTCGTCCGCTCCATATGCAAAGGATAAGGGATCACCAACAATCGCAGATATGTCCAAAAGATCTTGCCAAAGGTAAACAGTCGCACCCACACACTCGTCGCATACTCGCCCCCAATCTCCGAAAAATTATAGCCCCGTTCCACAAAATTCAACACCGTCAGTCTCAGTAACAAATAACTCCCCAGTACCCCCACCATCGCCACCACTGCCCCCAACTGCGATCGAAACTTTTTCCACAGTTCATCGAATGAAAAGTTTGTCATTTGTAATTTGGTATTTGAAATTTGCACGAGTAAAACGAGTGCATATAATCCCACCACCACCACCGCTATCTCCTTAGCTAGTATCGCCAATCCATACAACACTACCGACCCTGCCAACAACACCTTGTGATTTCCAAATAACTGTTGTCTCCATTTTTCGAAATTAAAATTTCGATTATATTTACCGTGTCCTTCCAAAGCTTCATACGAAGGAAGAGAACTTCGAATTTCGGACTTAGAATTTAACTCAAAACTTTTCACAAACAAATACAACCCAGTAAACAGCAACAACGCATAAAACGAATCTCCTCGGGAGTTTATATACGTCACCGTCTCCACTTGCGTCGGAAATACCAAAAATACCGCCGCCACCCAAAACGGCATTCCCAACTTTCCTAACCAACTAGGTTTTGAAAATTGGAATTTTTTATTTGCAATTTGTTTGGTCATTGATGATTGGTACTTGGTGATTTCCTTTTTGCCTCCACCCAAACCTTGGGATTCTCCCCCCAGCTCTTCAAGCAAAAGGTACAACACAGCACCCGCCAGTCCATGCATCAGCGTATTGGTCACATGGAATCCCACTGGATTCAAACCCCACACAGCCCGATCGATCGCAAACGACAACGTCGTCAACGGCCGGTAGTAGTTGCTCACCTGCCCTGCTCCAGCCGTTGTACTCATAGTAAAAATCAGCCTCCAGCTCGACAGCTGAGCATACACATTGTCCGTAATAAACGCTTCGTCATCCCAAATAAACGGATTTTCCAGCGACGGTAGGTACACCAAAACTCCCAACAAAAGTAAGGCCTTCACCATCGCGCCTTTTGACCAATCTGGCAACAACATGCCTCAAGAATACCACAACTTGTGATAAGATCATTCTCTCTGGGAAACCAGCCCCTGGGTGAGTAGCTCAGGCGGTTAAAGCGCTATCCTGATTAAGATAGAGGCCCCCGGTTCGAGTCCAGGCTCACCCACTCGTGCCTGGACGAGAAGTTTATCCTGAGCTTGTCGAAGGAAGTCCAGGCTCACCCACACAAATGGAGAAAAAGGGTCGTTAGGGATGGCGCTAGCCGCGCCCGCCCCCGCGGCGAGCGATGCAAAACCCTGTTTACATACGCAAAAAAGCCGCCGATTATTTAAAGAGTAGTCCAAGCCGGCTTTTTACGAGGCAAAAAAGCCGAGTCCCGCAAAGCGGGATAAACTGTAAAGATGGCACCGCAAGTGGGTGGGAGCACTCGCAGCGCTACCTTTAAAAATCAGTCCGAATTTTTTCGTAAAGAGTCCACCTCTCAAAACAACCCCTCTTGCCCTCCCGGCACCTTCACTCCCAAATGCTCATAAGTCTTCCGCGTCACCACCCTACCCTTGGGAGTCCGCTTCAACAATCCAGCCCGCATCAAAAAAGGCTCATACATATCTTCTATCGTCACAACATCCTCGGCTACCGAAGCCGCCAAAGTCGACAACCCCACCGGCCCTCCTCCAAACTTCTCCACCATTGCCAACAATATCATCCGATCATTCGCATCCAATCCCATCTCGTCCACCTCCAACAAATCCAAAGCCCTCCTCACCACGTCCATATCAATCGTTTCATGCGCATACACCTGCGCAAAATCCCGCACTCTTTTCAGTAACTTCAGCGCAATCCTCGGTGTTTTCCTCGCCCTCCCCGCAAGCACTTTCGACGCATCCTCATCAATCCGCGCTTTCAACTTGTCCGCAGCCGCCAAAATAATCCGTGACAAATCCGCATCTTCATAAAAATCCAGCCGGTGCACCACCCCAAACCTATCTCGAAGCGGCGAACTAATCCGCCCCACCTGAGTCGTCGCTCCCACGATCGTAAACGGCTCTAAATCCAATCTCACCGTCCGCGCTCCCGGCCCCTTTCCCAGCACTATATCCAAAGCAAAATCTTCCATCGCCGGATACAAAGTTTCCTCCACCGTTTTGTTCAACCTGTGAATCTCATCGATAAACAACACATCACCCCGCTCCAAATTCGTCAAGATACTTGCCACATCTCCCGATCGCTCCAGCGCCGGCCCCGAAGTCACTCGAATATTCGCCCCCATCTCCCGCGCAATTATATGCGCCAATGTCGTTTTCCCCAAACCTGGCGGTCCATAAAACATCACGTGCTCAATCGGCTCACCCCTCTTCTTGGCCGCCTCCAATCCAATCTTTAGCGCCTTTTTTACTTTCTTCTGCCCCTCAAACTCTCCCCAACTCCCCACCCGCAACGACTGGATCAGCTTCTCTTCTTCATCCGCCTCCGGCTCCACCACTCGCTTATTCGCAACACCCTTATCATCTGACATCATCATTCCCTACAAAGACTATTTATTCTGCGGGTGTAATTATACCCCAGGACATATCAAGGTGTGATCTTCCCCCTCCGGCATCAACCAGCAAACATAAGGGTCATTTAATCCTTTCTCATCCAATTGAGCTCTAATCTCCTTTGCCTCTCCCACAGCCACCACCTCTTGTCCTATCACTGCAATCCACTTACCTCCATGTTCCACCCTCAACTCAGACATATTCTCCTGCACCCACGCCGACTCCACCTCAGCAATCCCTCTCGGTTTTTCACCTTCCATAATTCCTCCTATTTACCCAGTTTTTTTATAACTGCCTTTATTATCTCACTTTCACTCAAGTCCGCTGCCAATTCCTCCACCACCTGCCGTACCTTCCGGCTGTCGTACCCCATCGCTACCAAACCCGCCACCACTTCATTATCTTCACCCTCGTCCCCCAAATCCAACTCTTCCACACTCCCCAGTTTATTCTTCAGCTCGATAATTATTTTCTGCGCCCCCTTCTTCCCCAAACCCTTCATTGCCGTAAAAAAAGACACATCCGCCCGCGCCACTGCCTCCTGAATCTTCTCCACTTTCGCACTCGACAAAATCACCATCGCCACCTTCGGCCCCACTCCAGAAACCGAAATCAACAGCTCAAACATCACCAGAGCCTTCTTGTCCTCAAATCCATACAAACTTATCTCATCCTCCCGCACATACGTATGCACATAAAACGCCACTTCATCCCCATTTTGATATTTGATATTTGATATTTGAATTTTGTATCCTACTCCCCCTACATCCACCAACAAACTCCCCCCTGTCCTATCAATAACCTGACCTTTCAAGAACCCAATCATAAAACCCAAAAATAATTTAAATAGCTCGCAATCCTCCGAAGTTTCCGAATACGAAGCGTTATTAGACCGTCAAGCGAGCAAGTCGCGAAACGAAGGATGGATGAGCCCCATATTACCACACCCAAATACCCGAAACTATCCCACAACTCCTAGCTCCTTTTCCCTTTCTTACCCTTCCCCACCACCCACACTCTCCACCCCGTCACCAACACCAACACCGCCAGCAATCCCCAGTACCCCACAAAAAACCCTCCGTCGCTCCTCCACCTTCCCACCGCATCCACCACCGAACTCGTCACAAACTCCACCGGCCTCTGCGCATAATACACTTGAAACGCCACATCCCCGGCCAATGCCTCCCCATCCAAACTAGCTTCACCATCAACATAATTGTCGGCGTCCGTATACCCCACTCCCACATAACTCTTCTCCACTCCATCCATTTCCTCCGCCGTCATCACTCCATTTATCTCTACCTCACCCACCCGCCCCAGTCGATACAAATTTAACCACCTCGCCAACCCATCCTCTTCTTCTCCCAAATGCCTCATCACAATCGTCAACTTCTGCCCCTCCACCGCTCCCAAACTCGCAAAATCGATTCTCAGCCACTCATCCCAGCTCATATTCCCCTCAGTCACTTCCTGCCGAACCAACGTCGCCCCCTCCTCATCCATCAACACTACCTCGTACCTTCCCTCACCCCCCAAAACCGGATTAAACACCAACAGCCGCACTCCTGCCAAACCACCACGGCTCACCTCAAACGTTTGTCTCAACTCTTCTCCCGGACCCAGCACCAACTTAATCTGACTCTCCACCTGAAACTCACCGATCTTTCTCATTTCTCCTCCACCACCACCAATTTATCCTTCATGCTCCTCCACACCATCCACCCCAAACTTCCCGCCATCACCGAATGCACTAGTCCCAGCACCAATCCCCAATCCGCACCAATAAACTGCTGGGCCGGATTCTTCATCATCCACCACGTCGGCTCTACCGGCGCTAGCATTCCCACATGCATCGACGCCTGCAACAACAATAGCAGCGTTCCATAACCTCCCAACCATATCCACACTTCCCACTTCTCCTTCTTCCCCAGTGCCACCACATACCCCACCACAAACGCCATCAACCACAACGCCCACTGTACGTGAAAATCAGTCAACACAAACAATCCCCCTATTACCACCATCATTAACCTCCACAGCCCATTTACCGATTTCTCTCCCCGATCCACAAACCACAACCACAAAAACACATACGCTGCCACAAATATTATCAGCATTCTCTCCAACCCCACCTCCACCGTGGCATAAAACACCTTCCCCACATTCGTCCCCCCCAGCACTCCCTGACCATAACTCTCCAAACCCACCACCGGCATATGCAGTAACACCACCGGCGCCAAAAACCATACCAACCACACCAATCTCTTCCTCCAACTCTTCTCTGCCACGAACCAAAAAGGCGCCAACAATACCGGAAACAACTTCATCGCCGTCGCCAACCCCAACATTCCCGCACTCACATTCTTCTTTCCTTTCCTCCACCACCATACCGCCACCAGTATCAACATCACCGGCCACGCATCCACATTGGCAAACGCCGCCACCGTATAAATCACCACCGGATTCAGCATCCACCACCATAAAGTCTTCAGTCTCCACTCCTTTTTCACCAGCCTCGACAACATCCACCCTGCCATCATCTCCGCCCCCACCCACGGCACCTTCAACCAAAACAAATAGCGATAAATTCGCCCGTCAAACAAAGCCACCAGTTCCGGCAACCTAATCCACTCCACCACACCCCTCGCCACTGTCTTATCCAACACCTCCATCCACACCCTCATCAAGCCATACGTCACCGGCGGATACGCCGCTCGGGGATCCGCATACATCCCCGCCAAACCCTCACTCAACCACTTTACCGTCACTTGGCTATTCGCCCACAAGTCCCAATTCAAAAATACAGGCATCACCAACACCCGCACCACCACCCCCACCAGCACCACCACCCCCACATCACTCCACACTGCCTTCCACCAACTTTTCATCTACCCAGCATACTAAACATTTACCCTTCTCACAATCCATTATCATCCGGCTACCAAGCACTTCTACCAAGTCTCATTCAACCCATCCACCACAATACACGCTCCCGTCATGATTTCTATTCCACTCACTACCGACTTGCCCTGAGCGTAGCCGAAAGGTTCACTCCCTGGCTGCATCCACACTTTACCGATCCCCACCTCTCCACATTGTTGCACCACTCCCCCAGTCACTACCGGTTGCACCACCGTCACCACTAAATCAGGACGTGGCCACACATCCTTCACGCTTGACACACATTTAACCCCCTCAATCAACTCATGTTTCGGATTCACCCCTACCACCTCAAACCCCAAACTCTTCAACCTCATCAACACCTTGTAACCCCATCGATCCGCATCTCGACTCACCCCCACCACCGCCACCCGCCCTACCCCATCCAATACCGGATTCATACCTTCACTTTACCAATCTACCCAGAATTCGTCCAACTTGCTAAAGTATCTCTAATGCTCTATCCCGAATACCAAAACAAATCTCCTTTCACCGATCTAGCCGTTATCGCCATCGTTCTTCTGTTTTTCACCATCGCTGCCAGCCTCATGACCATCTACGGCGTCAGTTTTTCCGAAATCACCGGCTCTGCCAAACAATCCTGGCTCCACGTCTTTCCCCTCAACTAACCCACCAGCCGACTGTCGATAAAGAAATGTGCCAAAGCCGTCACCACTGCATCCGCTGCACTGCGCCCTTCCGTAGCTTTAGCGAAGGAGGGTCATCTAATTTCAATCCACCATACTAGCATAATGATTGGTTTGTAAACATATGAGTCAATGCAACTGCCACCGCATCGGCCGCGTCATCCGGCTTCGGTACAGTCTTTAGTTTCAGCAATGACTTCACCATCATCTGCACCTGTTTTTTATCTGCTTTCCCATAACCCGTAATCGCTCTCTTAATCTGCAGTGGTGTGTAATTCGTACAAGGGATCTTCTTCTTCACTATCGAAAGCAATATCACCCCTCGAGCTTGCCCCACTCCAATCACCGTCTTCTGATTTTTAAAATAAAAAATATCCTCCACCGCCGCCTCATCCACCCCATACTTCTCCACCAACTCACTCACGTGATCAAATATTTCTTCCAGTCGTACATTCAAACTGTCAGTTGGCGAAGTCTCCAAACACCCATACTCCACCAGCTCCTGTCTCGCTCGATTCCCCTCCAACACTGCCCACCCCACCCTATGGAAGCCAGGGTCTATTCCCAGAACACGCATTTTCCTCCTTTTTCACACTCATCCAGTTTTACCCCGCGAGCCAAAGGCTTTTGCGGGGGATCAATTCCCAATACTCTCATTCCTAAATCATAAATCTTAATTCCCAAATCTCAACCCTAACCCCACCTTTCTAACTCCCCTTGCGGCAACCGCAACTTCTTCGGCATTGTCACCAATAACAATCCTCCCACCATTGCCGTCACCATCCCCATTGCCGCAAATGTCTTCATCTCTCCTACCATATCTGCCATCACTCCTGCCAACACCGGTCCCACCACATAAGCCACGCTGGTCGTAGCACTCGACAACCCAATTAAATGTTTTCTCTCTCTCCCCATCCGTGCCACTAAATCAGAATACACCGCATCTATCAAAGGCAGTGCCAAAGCCGCACTCAAACTTGCCAGAAACACTAGCACCAATGCCCCATTCAAACCCATCTTCACCACCAACCCTGAAAGCAGCAACCCCGACACCATCATCAATCTTGCCGCCCACCTCTTCTTCATCTTGTACACTTTCCACCTAACCATAATCACCCCCACTAATAACGAGGGCACCATATAAGCCGACAACCACAATCCAGCCAAAGAATTGGTTCTCACCATTTTCGCAGCAAACACCGCTCCCACCGACCAAAAAGTTGCATCCACCAATGCCAGCATCATACTCATAGACAGGACTGGCCAACAATGCTCGATCAACACCCACCAATGCTCTAATTCCCGCATTATGTTTATCTCTCCCAACTCATGATTCAATTCCAAGTGCGACTTCCTTCGTGAGCTCATCACCAATACCGCCAACCCCACTCCCGCCAACATCATTGCCACCACTAGCATCAATCTAGGATTTATCGCCAACAACACCCCTGCTATCACCGGTCCCAACACATAAGCCAAACTCGACACAGTCCGTAGCAAAGCCCAGGTCCGCGATCTCTGTTCCAAACTTACCGTTTCCGCCACAAACTGCTGATTGGCAAACAACAATAATTCGTAATAAATCCCCCAAACAGCCATTCCCACTAACAGCACCAATACCCTTGGCCAAGAGAGAGCTCCCCAAAGTGAAATCGCAAATACCACCGACACCGCCACCGCTCCCAAATACAATACCGCCACTCTTGCTCGAGGAAATGTCTGTGGAAACAGAAAATCAACCACCAATCCCACTACCGACGAAAAACTCATCACCAAACCCATCATCCACCCCGAATGCAACACTTCCTCCAAAAATCCCGGCACCCAAAAAGATAATATCGCATCAGCCAAATAAATAAAAAACAACGCCCCAATCACACCCACTACCTTCAACCACACCGGATCACGAAAAACATTACTAACCTGCTCTGTCACTCTCCCATCATATCATCACCCTTGATTCCAAACCCACCAAAAAACCCGCTCATCAACCGAGTTTAACTCGACATCAAGCGGGTTCAAATATTACAGCTTTTACTAGACGCTAACTCCTAGTTCCTGATAATCCTGAGAAGTGGTAGGAAGTTACTCTGCGAATTATTAGGTTCACAGATTAACCTCACTCTGTTAACGACCGAGCAGGTCGGGAGTTTTTTTAGTCCGTTACCAGACTAGGGTACTTACCCACCGGGCGTGAGTCCGGCGACCCGTACTCCTTAGAAAGGAGGTGATCCATCCCCACCTTCCAGTAGGGATACCTTGTTACGACTTAGTCCTCGTCGCCGACCTCGCCTTAGGCCCCAACAAATTATGGAGACTTCGGGCATTGCCGACTTCGCTGGCTTGACGGGCAGTGTGTACAAGGAGCGAGAACGTATTCACCGCACTCTGCTGACGTGCGATTACTACCAATTCCAACTTCATGTGGGCGGGTTGCAGCCCACAATCTGAACTGAGGAGAAGTTTGAGGATTAGCTCAGGGTTACCCCATCGCGACCCACTGTCTTCCCCATTGTAGGATGTGTGTTGCCCTGGACATAAGGGTCATGCTGACTTGACGTCGTCCCCTCCTTCCTCCCTACTTGCTGTAAGGCAGTCCCGCATGAATATTTAACATACGGCAGGGGTTGCGCTCGTTACCGCACTTAAGCGGACGTCTCACGACACGAGCTGACGACAGCCATGCAACACCTGTGTACCACCCTCGTAGGCGTCCCGACTTTCATCGGGATTGCAGGTACATGTCAAGCCCAGGTAAGGTTCTTC
>CAYNFZ010000039.1:0-10723 GCA_964396725.1 uncultured Pseudomonadales bacterium | reverse complement strand
CCTCAAATCTCACCTCGGCGTCTCCTCCTCAAAAATCATTCGCCTAGGAAAATCCTTTCCGGCCCTGACCGTCCATCAAATCACCAATTTCTACCTCGCCACTAAACTCACATCCATCCCCAATCATCAACTCACCCCCAACTACACTCTGATGCCCTTAAAACAAGCCCTTGCCACCGCCAAGAAACAACCCACCTTGACCTCCACCATTACCGGACTTTACTGGGCCCTAGAATCATTATCTCTCATCAGCTTTCGCCCATGACCTCCTCGACACCCATCTCCAATACCGGCGTTCTCGGCCTCGCCCTCAACCAACACCGCCAATACCTGATCACCTTGCGCCACGACCCCGATTTCCCCCCGGCCCACAACAAGTGGCAGGTTCCTGGCGGCGGTATCGAAATCGGTGAGACTCCAGAACAAGCCCTTGCCCGGGAGTTAAAAGAAGAACTCAATATCGAATTTCGCATTCTTTTTCCTTACCCTATCGCCAAAACTCAAACCTGGAACCGCGCTTCAGGCACCCACCACATCACCCTTTTGTGTTACCTCATCGATATCGGCACTCAGACTCCTAAGCTCGATCACGCTGAAAACACCAAATACCGCTGGATCATGCCCGAAGAAATCAACCAACTCCACATTTTGCCTCTCACCGACGATTTTGTCCTCTCCGCCGATCATCTTGTCTCCAAGTTTAACCTCGTCTCCCAATTAGCTTGATTTTCCAGATTGAGGTAAAATAAACCCATGCTTGATATTCAGTACATCCGTGATCACAGTGAGCAGGTCAAAACCGCCGCCCGCCACAAAAATTTAAATCCCGAAGTCGTCGATCAAGTTCTCCGTCTCGACGAAAAGCGCCGCGACTTACTCCAGCAAATCGAATCACTTCGTGCTACCAAAAATCGCCTCACTCGCGACCAGGTCGACCAGGGTCGCCAACTCAAAAAACAATTAAAAGACATCGAACCAGAACTCCGTCGCGTCGAAGCCGACTTTCATGATCTTCTACTTCAAGTCCCCAACCCACCCGCCTCAGACGTTCCCGTCGGCACCGACGAAACTGGTAACCAAGTCATTAAAACCTGGGGTCAAACTCCCCAGTTCGATTTCACCCCCCAAAGCCACGACCAACTCGCCCTCAAACTCGATCTCTACGACTCCAAGCGCGCCGTTAGGATTGCCGGCCACCGCGCTTTCTTCCTCAAACACGACCTCGTCCTTCTCGAACGTGCCCTTCTCGATTACGCCCTCGCCAAAATGATCCACCTTGGTTTTACTCCCATGACTGTTCCTTGGATGGTCAATCGAGAAGTCCTGATCGGTACCGGTTACTATCCTTGGGGTGAAGACGATCATTACCGTACTCAAGACGATCAGTGTTTGATCGGTACCGCCGAAGTTTCTCTCACTGCCTATCACCTTGGTAAAACCTTAAGCCATCGCGATCTACCCATCAAACTCTGTGGCATTTCCCCCTGCTATCGCCGCGAAGTTGGTTCCTACGGTAAAGACACTCAAGGCTTCTTCCGCGTCCACCAATTCAATAAAGTCGAAATGGTGGTTTACACTGTCGCCGATGAAACCGAAACTAGAACCTGGCACGACCAAATGCTTGGAATATCCGAAGAAATTCTCCAGGAGCTCAACCTTCCTTACCAAGTGCTTCTCATGTGTACCGGCGATATGGGTGCCGGACAACGCAAAAAATACGACATCGAAACTTGGTTTCCGGGACAAAAGAGATATCGCGAAACCCACTCCGATTCTTACTTCAACGATTTTCAATCTCGCCGCCTAAATATTCGCTACCAAGCCGAAGATGGCACCAAGAAATTCGTCTACACCTTAAATAACACCGTCGCCGCTACCCCTCGTCTCCTCGCCGCCATTCTCGAGAATTATCAACAAAAAGATGGTACAATCCGGGTTCCCGCCGTTCTCCAGGAAAAATTAGGTAAATCCGTCATCCATGGTCAACACTAAAGAACAAACCTCCACAACTTTCTCCGAACGAGCTCTCTACGCCGGTCTCAGCCTAGCCGCTATTGGTCTCGGCATCGAACTCCTCCAAGCGCCCATTACTCTCCCTCTCAAACTCGTCGGCGCCACCATGATTGCCTACGGCGCCAACACTCTAGTCGACCAATTCTAGCTCCTCACTCAAACTATCCCAACCTTTATGCTCAAATCACTTTCTAAACTATTCGATACCAATCAACGTGAATTAGACCGTATCCAACCCTTGGTTCAAACCATCAATAGCTATGAAACCAAGTTCAAGAAATTTAAAACCAAAGATTTTCCCGAAAAAACCGCCAAATTCAAACTTCGCCTCACCCGCGGCGAAACATTAGATGACCTTCTCCCCGAAGCCTTTGCCCTGGTGCGCCAAGCTAGCGTCCTAACTTTGGGCTTACGTCACTTTGACGTTCAACTGATCGCTGGTGTCGCCTTTCACAAAGGCATGGTTGCCGAGCAAAAAACCGGTGAAGGCAAAACCCTCTCTGCCACTCTAGCCCTATACTTAAATGCCCTCACTGGCAAAGGTGCCCACCTCGTTACCGTCAACGATTACTTGGCCCAACGCGACGCCGGCTGGAATGCTCCTCTCTACAATCTCCTCGGTTTGTCAGTTGGTGTTATCATCCCTTATAACGCCTACCTCTACGATTCCGATTTCCAGGGCCCGGATCGCGGTGACAATCGGCTAGAACACCTCCGTCCCGTTTCTCGCCAACAAGCCTATGCTGCCGATATCACCTACGGTACTAGTAGCGAGTTTGGTTTTGATTATCTCCGCGATAACATGTCTACTTCTCTGGATCAAGTCGTTCAACGCGGCCATCATTTCGCCATCGTCGACGAAGTCGATTCTATTCTCATCGACGAGGCCCGCACCCCTCTTATCATCTCCGCTCCCGATTCCGAACCCACCGAAAAATATTTTCGTTTCAAAAATATAGTTCAATCATTTTCTGCTCAATCCGACTATGAAATCGATGAGAAACTCCGCACCGCTTCTCTCACCGATTATGGTATCAAAAAACTCGAAAAACACCTCGGAGTCAACAACCTCTACGAAAAAGATTACGACACCCTTCATCATATAGAACAAGCCCTCAAAGCTAAAACTCTTTTTCATCGTGACAAACAATACGTCGTCAAAGAAGACCAAGTTATCATCGTCGATGAGCACACCGGTCGTCTCATGCACGGTCGTCGTTATTCAGATGGCCTCCACCAAGCCATCGAGGCCAAAGAAGATGTCCAAATTCAAAAAGAATCCAAAACTTTGGCTACCGTATCCATTCAAAACTACTTTCGTATGTACACCAAACTCGCTGGCATGACTGGAACCGCCGCCACAGAAGCAGAAGAATTTTCAAAAATATACGATATCGAAGTCCTAGTCGTGCCTACCAATCGCCCCATCGCTCGTACCGATCATCCCGATGTTGTCTACAAAACCACCCGCGCTAAATACGGCGCCATCGTCAAAGAGGTCAAAAATATTTCTTCTACCGGTCAACCCGTTCTTCTCGGTACTCGATCCATCGAGCACAACGAAATCATCCATAAATACTTAAAACGGATGAAGGTTCCCCACCAACTCTTAAACGCCAAAAATCATCAAAAAGAAGCCCACATCATCGCCAACGCCGGTAAACCTGGAGCTGTTACTGTGGCTACCAACATCGCCGGTCGCGGTGTCGATATCGTCTTAGGTGGCGCCCTTCCTGAGGATAAAACCAAAACTAAAGCTCTAAATCAATGGAAAAAGAATCATCAGTTGGTAATCAAACTTGGAGGACTCCACGTTATAGGTACCGAAAGACATGAATCTCGCCGTATCGATAACCAGCTTCGCGGTCGCTCCGGCCGCCAAGGAGATCCTGGTTCTTCTCGCTTCTTCGTGGCCTTAGACGACGAAATCATGCGCATTTTTGGTGGTGAGCAAGTGGCTAAACTCATGACTGCCCTCAAAATCCCAGAAGATCAGCCCATCGAAGCCAGTATGGTCAGCCGCTCTATCGCTCAAGCCCAAACCAAAGTCGAAGGTTTTCATTTCGATCAAAGAAAACACCTAGTAGAATACGACGATGTCTTAAACAAACAGCGAGAAATTATTTACAAAAAACGCAACTTCATTCTCTCTCTCGATCCTCAAAAACAAGATCAGGACCTACACCAACGCGTCCTCGATATCCTCTTTCAAGAAATCGACTTGCTCGTCCACGCTCGAGCCGTAGAAGGCCTCACCTCATCCGAAATTCAAGCTATCATCAAAGAATTCTGCACCATCGTTCCCTTCGACAAAACTTCTCAAACCGCTCTCACCCAAAAACTCTCCTCTTTCACCTCTCCCGCTCATATTATCTCCACTCTTACCCAAGTCATTACTGATCTTCACCAACAACGAATCCAAGTCGATTCTTCTCCCCAAATTGCGCGCCTCGAACAATTCACCCTTCTTCGCACTATCGACGAACTTTGGATCGATCATCTAGATAACGTTGAAGACCTCCGTCAGGGTATCTGGCTTCGTGGCAGCCAAGAACAAGCCCTCTCAGAATACAAAAAAGAAGCCTTTGAACTCTTCGAACGACTAATCGGCACCATCGACGCTCAAGTTGCCCGCCGCGTCTTTCGTACTCGTATTGCTACCTCTCCTTCCTCTTCCGTCAATCTCGATCAAGCCATCACTACTCATCAACCCCTCAAAACCCAAGTAGCCCCTTCCGATGCCGGCGTTGATCAAGACAAAAATCCCTTCGCCGCCGCCTTGGCCCGAACCGTCGACAAACCTCTAATCAAAGAACGTGGCATTAAACACCGCAAAATTGGCCGTAACCATCCCTGTTGGTGCGGCTCCGGAAAAAAATGGAAAAAATGCCATTATCCCGAAAAAGCCTCATAACTTTATCCCATGAATTTCTTTTTTTCTTTTCCCATCAGCTCTCTGATTATCCTCCTTATTTTTGTTCTTCTTTTCCCAGCTTGTACCATCAATTCCTCTCTCCAAACTCCAGGGCCAGACAATCAAATCAATTTCGCTCCTTACCAAACCTCCCCACCCAACCTCTCCCAAATTCCAACCACTCCAGTGCAAACCCCTCTTCTCTCCTCAACCTCTCCTCAACAACCCCAATTTGCCACTCCTACTCCCAAATCCTCCCCAATCCCCCTCAATCCCCATCATAAAACCATTGCCATCATCCACACCTCCAAAGGCTCCATCACCTTGGAACTTTATTCCGACCAAGCTCCTCATACTGTTGAAAACTTCATCTCTAAAGCTTCCTCTGGCTTTTATACCGGCCTTACCTTTCACCGTGTTGAAGATTGGGTCATCCAAGGAGGAGACCCTGCTGGCGATGGTTCTGGCGGCGGTCAAATGTCTACCGAACTCAACCACCTTCCCTTTTCTCAAGGCAGTCTTGGAATCGCTCGTGGTGACAATATCAATTTCAGTAACGATTCTCAATTCTTCATCTGTACTAGTCAATGTGGCCACCTGACAGGCCAATACACCAATTTTGGTCAAGTTATTTCTGGATTAGACGTCGCTCAAAATATCGTCATCGGTGACACCATTGATTCCATTGACATCCCGTGAGCTTTACTTCTTACCTACACTCAGTATTGATATAATTTATCAGTACTGAAAACTTCTTATGTCTGCACACAAACATCATACCTTCATTCTTCATGGTTGGTCTCAAGACACCAGTAAATGGCAACCCTTAATTCACCGCCTTAAATCTCAAGGAGTCAACCCCACCCTACTCCACATCCCTGGCCTCACCGCTCCCCTCTCTAAAGTGTGGCACCTCGACGACTATTGCTCTTGGTTTTCCCAGCGAATCAAATCTCACCGTCATATCAACGTTATTGCCCACTCATTCGGCGGTCGTATCGCCATCCGTTTCGACGTCAAAAATCCTAACCTTATTCAAAAACTCGTTCTTATCGATTCTGCCGGTATTCGCGCCACCAGTATCCCTGCCGTTATCAAACGTGTTTCATTTCGTGCCGTCGCCAAAATTGGTAAAAAAATCACTCGTAGCTCCCAAGCCAGAAAATTACTTTACCACCTAGCCGGTGAACACGACTACGAAAAAGCCGATCAAATCCTCTCTCAGACTATGCACAACATCATCCAAGAGGATCAAAGAACCGACCTCGCCTACGTCAAAGCCCATACCCTTATCATTTGGGGTAGTCAAGATCGTATCACCCCTTTATCAGACGGTCGTCTTATTCACAAATCCATCATTGGTAGCTCTCTCCAAATCATGAACGACGCTCGTCACTCACCTCAATTCTCCCACCCCGATCTAGTAGCTCAACACATCATTCAATTCTTGCACCTCTAACCCAATGCCCTACCTACTTCCTCTTTTTCTCTACTCATTTCTCGCTCGTCTCTCCCGCTGGCTTTCTATTTGGCAACAAAAAGAATACCGCCTCGATCGTTTCCGCGCTTTTCTTCTTTCCCCCGACGGCAGAGCCGAACTCGTTACTTTTGTCAATTTCCCTCTATCTCTCACTGATTTCAAACGACCTCGGCTCACTCCCAAAATTCTCCTTATCATCGCCACCACCTTTTTCTTGCTTCTTGCCTCACCCATCACCCAAATTATCTACCTTGGTGCTATCTACCTCCTTCTCCCCGCCTATATTCTAATTGCCACCATACCTGCTTGGCTAGTCACTGATTTCTTTACTCAACGATCTCTTCGTCGAGCTCAACACTTATTTCGCCAACACCAACCCCAAATCATTGGCATCACTGGCTCCTACGGTAAAACCACCACCAAATTTCTCACCGCTCATCTTCTTTCCTCCAAATATCAAATCTGGTTTTCTCCCAAATCCTACAATACCCCTTTGTCTCTGAGTCAATCCATTCTTCAATCCTACACTGGTCAACCTATCGTTATCGTCGAATACGCCGCCTACAAACGAGGCGAAATTTCCTATCTTTCCAAATATTTTCCTCCTTCTCTAGGTATACTTACCGGCCTCACTCACCAACACTTGGCCACCTTTAAATCTTTCTCCAACCTACAAAAAGCCAAATCCGAGCTCTTCCAAGCCCTCCCCCCATCTTCGCCATTTTTCTACAACTCCTCTGACTCGGCCGCTACCAATCTTGCTACTCAATTTCACTCCCTCCTCACTCTCACCCCCTCTTCCACCACCAAAATCACTTCAGTTCGACTCAATTCCCAAGGCCACCTCCAATTCACCTATCAAGGTACTAAAATTACCACCCACCTCCTTGGCAAACACTACCTCGAAAATCTTCAGCTCTCCGTGCTCGTTGCCACTCACTTTAAACTCTCTCTCTCTCAAATTAAAAAACAACTCAAATCATTTACTCCCACTCCTGAATTCATCCATTCACACCAGACCTCCACCCAATCTACCCTCATTATCGATGGCAAAACCTCCAATCCAAATGGTTTCGCCGCCGCTCTCGATCTTCTTTCTACCCTCTCCGCCCCTACCAAACTCATCATCACCCCAGGCATTATCGATCTTGGCTCTCAAACTCAATCCATCCACCATCGGTTGGCCCTCCAAGCCAAACCTATAGTAGATTTTTTTATTCACACTTCCCCCACCGCGCACTCAACCTTAAAAAAATCTCTCGGTCCCAAATACCTCCCCATCACCAACCTTTCCACTCTCAAACATTTGCTTTCACGACTTCCTTCTCCTTATCTTCTCCTCATCGAAGGCAAAATCCCTCCCCACCTTCAACAATATTTACTCTCCCAGTAACCATGGCAATTTTCAACTCTTTGGGTTCCAACTATTCTCCTCTGTTCATCCGTTCCGCCATCAAGCTTCTAATTTCTTCCCCTCCCCCCACTGCACTCTCATTACTTACTCAAAAACTCCATCAACACCATTCAGGTCACATTCAACTTTTTTCCTCCGGCCGCGACGCCATTACCTACTCTCTGCAAGCTCTCGGTATCAAGCCTGGTGACACCGTTCTCACTTCCGCCCTAACTTGCTGGGCCGTAGAAACAGGCATCATTCATTCTGGAGCCCAAATTAGTTTTGTAGACATCTCTCCCACCTCCCTTAACCCCGACCTCCAATCTCTCAATCAAGCTCTCAAATCATACCCTCACCCCAAAGCTTTACTTATCCAACACACCCTCGGTTTCCCTGCCGCCATTTCCCCAATCAGATCTTGGTGCACAAAGCATCGAATCAAACTTATCGAAGATCTCGCCCATTCCTATTCTGCTCAAGATTCCTCCCTTCAACCTCTCGGTTCCACTGCTGATGCCGTAATCCTCTCTTTTGGTCGCGACAAAATCATCGACGCTCTAGCTGGCGGTGCCGCCATCATTCCCCATCCCCATACCATACCTCCCCTCCCACTTCAAACTCCAGCTTCAGTCACCTCTACTCTCCTTTACCCACTTCTTACTCTTCTAATTCGTTCTACCTATTCTTTCAAACTCGGTAAACTCATCCACTTTCTCACCCGCTCTACCCCTATTCTTTCCTCACCCGTCACCACTTCTACACCCTTCCTTTCACCTCTCTCTCCGAAACTCGCAGCTCTTGTTCTAATCGCTCTTGCCGAACTTTCCACCAACATAAAACACCGCCGCCATATCACTCATCTTTACCAACAAACCATATCTCTCCCCCCTCCCTTTTCTCCTTCTCTCATCTCTCGCAGTACTTGTCTCCGCTATCCGCTTCTTGTCCCTCATCGACCATCTCTACTTGCTCACCTCTCCCGGTCCTCATTATATTTCACCGATATCTGGTACCGTCAACCAGTCGATACCGGTTCGAATTTATCCCTTCATTCTTCTTATTTACCCGGCTCTTGTCCTCATGCCGAATCCACCGCTTCCCGTATCATCAATCTCCCCACACATCGCCACATCACACCTCAAATCGCTCATTATCTTTCCCAACTTGTCAATCAACACCTCACTCTCCATGGCTAAACTTTCTATCCAAACCATTTCTTCTCCAACTATTTGGGAATCATTTCTGGCCTCTCACCCCGAATCCAACTTTCTCTCTTCCTACAATTGGGGCCGTTTCCACCAAGCCCTTGGAAAACCTGTCTTTTATTTGGGGGTTTTTCAAGGCTCACTTCTTATCGGCTCCGCTCTTGTTATCAAAGAAACCGCCAAAAGAGGCAATTACCTCACCATCGCCGGCGGCCCCATCCTCGATTTTGACCACCCCTCATCCTTTTCTTCTCTCATTATTCACCTCAAGTCTCTTGCCCGTCATCACCAATGCAATTTTGTACGCATCCGCCCTCAACTCCTCAATACTCCCCAACACCAACAAATTTTTCAATCTGCTGGCCTTCATCCCTCTCCCATTCATTTAACCGCCGATCTCACCCTCCAACTTGATCTTTCCCCACCTCCAGACCATCTCTTGGCCCAAATGCGTAAAAACACTCGCTACTCCATCCGCCAAGCCCAAAAACTCGGTATCACCATTTCCACATCACAAGATCCTTCTCAGATCAAAGTCTTTCACCAGCACCAATTACGCCTCGCCTCCAAACACCACTTTGTCCCCTTTTCCTATGATTTTCTCTATCACCAATTCAAAATCTTTGCCGCTGTCAATCAAGCTACCTTATTTCATGCCTTCTTCAAAGATCAACTTCTCGCCTCTGCCTTTATCATCTTCTACGGTAGCGAAGCCGTCTATCATTATGGCATCTCTACTTTCGCCAACCACAAACTCCCCGGCTCTTACGCTTGCCAATGGGCTGCCATAAAAGCCGCCAAAGCCCGTCACATGAATCGCTACAACTTCTGGGGTATTGCACCAGCCTCCTCTCCCTCATCACATCGCTTCGCCGGAGTTTCTCTTTTTAAACGCGGTTTTGGTGGTCAAGAGATCGCCTATCTTCCTGCCCATGATCTACCCACTTCTAAACTCTATTCAGCAATTTATCTCTTCGAATCATCTCGCGCAAAATTGCGTCATCTCTAATCTCCCTTCCCCTTCCTCCCATCTCCCTGTTTTCTCTTTTGTGCTTTAATATATTAGCTTCATCATTTAATCACTGCGTCATTCTTAATTACCCTCTTCTTCTTTCTACTAACTTATGTCCAAAAAAAAGCGTAATCAAGACAAATCCAAATCTATTTTCTCCAAAAGATTCAAGCGTAAACTTACTCGCCTTCTTTTCTTTTCCTTTCTCCTTGGTTCTGCCTACACTCTCTATAACCCCACCATCATCTCTCACCCCACCTACCGCGATCATCTGTATGCTATCCGTACTCAACTTCTTGGCTATCTCCAACTTTCCCTTTACCCAACCGTAGCCACCCCCCCTCAGCTCCAACACCTATCCTCTGTAGCCAATCTTCTTCCCCAAGGTTCTATACTTGGCGAAAACGATATCTACGTCGAAGAAGCCTTCCATCAGATTTCTTCCCAGCTCCACTCTCTTCCCCAAGATCACCTCAAACGTATCAAGGTTGAATTCTGTTCCGACGTCATCTCCGAGGCTGTTTTCCAAGCTACCACTTCCGCCCACCCCTAACTCTTTCTCTGGTTTCCTAGGATATAATATTCGTAGGCATGACCTTTCTTCAGATTTATCCCATCTTTCTTCTCATTTGAACCCACTCAAAAATAAATACGCCCCCTAACCAAAATGACTCACTCTACAAACCCTTCTGGCCGAAACTAT